>NZ_SRSR01000049.1:0-1568 GCF_004792275.1 Mesorhizobium sp. M4B.F.Ca.ET.143.01.1.1 | reverse complement strand
GGCCGTCATAGATCCCATGAGGAGTGGATAGCGGCCTAAGCTCTGCCAAAGTGAGGTTGCTCAATATCCCCACTCTGGAGACAATCATGCTTTTGAACACTGACGGCCCCAACACCCAAGCCGCTATCCGAACCAATCTTGGCGCAGTCTTCGTGTCGTTGGAACTGAGCAAGTCGACCTGGCTTGTGACTTCGCTGTCGCCGGGCAGCGAGAAGATGTCATTCCACTCGGTGAAGGGCGGTGACATTGCCGGTCTGTTTGCCCGCTTTGAGGCCCTGCGGCAGAAAGCGCAGGTCCGGCAGGGCAAACTGTATCCAGTGGTAGTCATCCAGGAGGCGGGGTTGGACGGCTTCTGGATCGAGCGAGTACTCGCAGCAGAGTCCTGGATTGAAAGCTACGTGGTCGATGCCGCCTCGATTGCGGTGCCGCGCAAGCGGCGGCGAGCAAAGACCGACCGGATCGATGGCGAGACGTTAATCCGGACGCTGATGGCCTACAAGCGGGGAGAGCCACGGGTGTGCTCGATGGTCAAGGTGCCGAGCCTCGAGGCAGAAGATCGGCTCCGCATTTCCCGCGAACGCAAGGCGCTGGTGGCCGAGAGGATTGCTCACAACAACCGGATCAAGGGGCTTCTCTTCAACCAAGGGATCCGGGACTATGAACCGCTGTGCCGTGACCGGCGCAAGCGGCTGGAAGAATTGCGGACCGGCGATGGCCGCCCGCTGTCTCGTCATCTCAAGGCCCAGATCGTTCGCGAGCTTGATCGTCTCGAACTACTGCTCGGCCAAATCAAGGCGGTCGAGGCCGAACGGGATGCGCTGATCGCCGAAGAGAAGCCCGACCAGACAGCGCCTATGACTGCGCTTCTTGCTCTCAAGGGGATTGGTGCGGAGTTTGCGGCCATCTTGTATGCTGAAGGCCTGTTTCGGCAGTTTGGCAACCGAAGGCAGATCGCCGCCTACGCCGGGCTGGCACCGTCTCCCTGGCAAAGCGGGACGATCAATCAGGAGCAAGGTGTCTCGAAGGCGGGTAATCCTCGGCTACGGACAACGATGATCCAACTGGCCTGGCTCTGGCTGCGCCATCAGCCGGATTCGACTCTCACCCGCTGGTTCCATGTGCGGATCGACAAGGGCGCCTTGCGCAGCAAAAAGGTCGCAATCGTCGCGCTTGCCCGCAAGCTGCTCGTCGCGCTCTGGAAATACGTACACCACGGCATCGTTATCGAAGGAGCCATCGTGAAGGCAGCGTGACGCTCTTCAACTCTCTTCCTATCCTCAGGAGTTGATCACTCCTGACGGATCCGGGTGGACGGACCGAGCAATCCTATGGCCCTCAACAGCCGTGTCATAGAATGGTCCCGTCCTCCTGAGCCCTGACCGCTGGATGCGGGATATTGGTGCAGCCGCCTTGGAGCGGCGACCGGATGTGAGGTTGTACAGGTCCGGATATCGGACCGGTAATTAGAAACGGGCTCAGACCATGGATACCGTGAACAGGGATAATCCCATGCCGCCTTGAAAATACCCCTTGACCCGAAAAGCCTCATGTGAGGGATTGCCGGGCAG
>NZ_SRSR01000048.1:0-1673 GCF_004792275.1 Mesorhizobium sp. M4B.F.Ca.ET.143.01.1.1 | reverse complement strand
TGAGCGACATGCATGAGGCCCGCCAAACGGGAGCCCGGGCCGCGCAAGCGGCCCTTTCATTTGGCAGACCTCTTGATTCCGGTAAGCTAAAACTTACCTCTAAGGACGCAAGCCAACGCTTGCTCGTGGTCGCAAGCAAACGCTTGCTCGTGGTCGCAAGCAAACGCTTGCTCGTGGTCGCAAGCAAACGCTTGCTCGTAGTCGCAAGCAAACGCTTGCTCGTAGTTGACGCGGGGTGGAGCAGCCCGGTAGCTCGTCAGGCTCATAACCTGAAGGTCACAGGTTCAAATCCTGTCCCCGCAACCAAATCAAAAGGCCCGCTTGGCTCCTCGCCAGCGGGCCTTTTGCTTTGGCAGCCAACGATGGTCGCAATCAATTCGTCCCCCCTGGACCCCAGACGAGGTCTCGGCCGACGCTGCGAGCTCCGCCTCGTTCACAGCCGAAGCGAACAGCGAAAGCCGAATCGGAGCAGCGACCACAACCAGATGCGAAATGAATTTAGCCGGCGGGCCTCTTTCTCAGCCGGCTTCAGTGCCCTCGTCCTGCCTGAATGGCGAGAGGAGACCGTCGGGAGCTGTCGACTGCACCAGATTGCTCGATCGCGCCGGCGTCATCGGGGTCGAGGCGATATCTCGGCTCTGCCGAATCTGCGAATCAAGCCTTGCGGGATAATCCGAATCACAGGCGGGGATCGGCCGAATCGGCGAATGCTGGCAATAGATAACATCTATTGCTATGTTCTATAGCCGGACATTTTTTCCAGAGGTTGCCATGCCCAACTATGCTCTGAACGACCACTATGAGAGCTTCATCAGGAAGCAGCTCGAATCAGGCCGTTACAACAATGCCAGCGAGGTCGTCCGCGCCGGTCTGCGCATGCTCGAGGACTTCGAGGCGGAGCGGGAGAAATGGCTGCGCGAGGAGGTCCCGGGGCGCCTGACCGAGCTTCGGCAAGATCCGGCGAAGGGAGTTCCCGCCGAAACGGTCTTTTCCCGGCTTGAGGCGCGTCATCGCGCGAAGCAGGGGAAAGCCAAGTAGCGGATGGAGTATCGAATTGTCTTCCATCCCATGGCGGAAGCTGAGCTCGGACAGCTCTATGATGACATAGCCGAGCGCGCGTCGCCCGCGATTGCGTGGAATTTCGTTGTCGGAATCCGCGACCATTGCCTGGGCCTATCGACTTTTCCACAGCGCGGCACCGAGCGGATCGAGATCATGCCGGGGCTGCGGATTGTCGGCTATCGGCGCGCCGTCAGCATTGCTTTTGCCCTCGAGGGTGAGCGAGTGCTGATTTTGGGCATCTTCTACGCTGGCCGGAATATCACGACGGAATTGCTGGAAGAGCGGCTCTGAAGCCATGCCCAGGCCGGCGTGGCGATTAGCATCGACCATGGCAGGACAGGCGATTTTTGGGCCGATGCCGGGTATCCGGTGCCGAGCTGGTCGTGAGCCCAGGCAGGAATGGATTGGCAGCCGATCGCCGGTCGAGATTCAGCCAAGCCAACTCACAAATTTCGACCTTGTGGACATGCCCACGAGAAATCGAAAAAACATCTGAGAAGGCTGTTGACAGTGTGAAGAGGTGGCGACTATATACGCCTCACCAACGAGGGCGGCTCGCCGCTGGCGACGAAGAAGTTCGCTTCTAAATCTGCCCTTGTGAGAAATTCAAG
>NZ_SRSR01000047.1:0-2246 GCF_004792275.1 Mesorhizobium sp. M4B.F.Ca.ET.143.01.1.1 | reverse complement strand
CGTTTATATAGGGCAATCGTAGCATTTGGAATGCCGTTCCATTAAGAGGAGATACTTGGGATGGAGGATGCATGCATCATGAGTGTTCAGGGCCTGGCGGCACGGCAACGGGAAGGCCACTCGCTCGATCGCGCGTTCTATGTTGATCGGAACATATTCGAACGCGACTTGGAGGCGATATTTGCCAAGCAATGGCTCCTGGTCGACCACATTTCATCCATTCCTGAGCCAGGGGATTATGTCACCTATGAGATAGCTGGCGAGTCTATCGTGGTTATTCGTGGGGCGAATGGAGATATCCATGCCCACTACAATGTCTGCCGCCACCGGGGCAGTCGCGTCTGCCTTGCTTCCAAGGGCAAGGTTCGGACCTTCACCTGCCCCTACCACGGGTGGGTGTATGGTCTGGATGGTCGTCTAATCCACGCTAAGAACATGGCCGAGGGTTTTGATCGCGAACAATGGGGCCTGCATTCTTGTCCTGTGCGGGTCTGTGAGGGATTGATCTTCATCTTCATTGGCGCAGCGGAGGATGCGCCGGATTTTAGTGCGATCGAGGCGGAGATTCTTCCCTTTTTGAAACCGCACGGTCTAACACGTGCGAAGATCGCGCATACTGAGATCTACGCTACGCCCGGAAACTGGAAGCTAACGGTGGAGAATTTTCGTGAGTGCTACCATTGCGCGATGTCCCATCCGGAGTATACGGCCGTCAACTCCTTCGTGAAGATCAATGACGCCGCGCCAGGGTCATTTGAACGTACGGTGCTCGCCGCTTGGGGGGAAACGGAGAGGGAACTGGGGCGCGTCTCTGGAACTGCCGGGCTTGAGGACGGGCCACAGCCTTATCTAGCTCGGCGAGTACCAATTCAGGAAGGCTGGCAGACATTATCCCAAGACGGCCAACCGGTCGCCCCGCTCATGGGGACCTTCAAGGAGTTCGACGGGGCCGAGACACATGTATGGCTCGGAACGCAATCCGCAATAAGTTGCACCAGTGATCATGTGACGCTGTTTCGGTTTACGCCGGTGGATCCGACCCACACGGAAGTGCGGCTCACTTGGCTGGTGGACATGGACGCGAGGGAGGGTGTCGATTACGACATAGATCGCTTGAAATGGATGTGGCATGTGACCACGCTCCAGGACACAAAGCTTATTACCGACAATCAGCTTGGAGTGAATTCGCGTCGCTACTCGCCAGGGCCGTACTCGGTTCGCGAGAGCAGGACGTCCGCTTTCATTTCGTGGTATTTGGGTCGGCTGACGATGGATAATTCAGGTGCGGACAGTCACAGTTAGCCGCATTAAGGATGAGGCTCTTGACATACGTTCATACGAACTGATCGATCCACAAGGTGCGCCCCTTCCCCCATTCAGTGCGGGCGCACACATTGATTTGCACTTGGCGGATAAGTGGGTTCGGTCCTACTCGTTGTGCAACGATCCTCAGGAGCGACACCGCTATCTAATCACCGTTCTTCGCGAGTCGGCCGGGCGCGGAGGCTCTGTATTTGTACACGAGAAATTGGCCGAGGGCAGCAGGGTTCCCATCTCGGAACCCCAGAATAACTTCCCACTGTTGCATAAGGCGAAGCACCATACTCTGATCGCTGGTGGGATCGGCATCACGCCCCTTCTCTCCATGGCCCGGCACCTCGAGGCAACCGGCGGAAGCTACAAGTTGTACTATTGCGCCAGCAATCCAATGAGGACCGCATTTCGAAATGTGCTTGCTGCCCCACCTTTCAACCGGCGCACGACGATGCACTTTAATTTTGGCGATCCGCACGGCAGGTTAGATGTCGCCTCGCTTCTTCGGCGGCAAATGGAAGGGCAGCACGTCTATTGCTGCGGGCCCTCCAGTCTCATCGAAGCCGTGAGAGTTGCCACGCAGGCGTGGTGCGCTGGTACAGTTCATTTCGAACGGTTCAAGGTGGATCCGAAATCAGCAACAGATCCGGCACTAAATTCCTCGTTCGAAATCGAGATCGCCTCCACAGGTCAAGTTCTCATCGCACCTGCTGACAAGTCCATCCTGCAGGTGCTCCGGGAGAACGGCATATCGCACACCAGTTCCTGCGAAGAAGGCATCTGCGGCACCTGTGCGACGGGCCTACTTAGCGGTCGCGCCGAACACCGGGATTCCGTTCTGACCGAGGAGGAGAAGACAGCACACACCGTTCTCATGGTCTGTTGCTCGCGCGCGGCCACAAAGCGCCTGAAGCTCGATCTGTAGTGTCGCG
>NZ_SRSR01000046.1:0-3411 GCF_004792275.1 Mesorhizobium sp. M4B.F.Ca.ET.143.01.1.1 | reverse complement strand
ACGGTAAGATGTTGCGCATAGGATTATGCTGCGGAGGCTCCATTTCGTCCCAGGTTTCAGGCGATCTTGGGTAATCTCCGCAACATAAATTCTTGGACTCAAATAGAATTCAGGAACGCCATCACGCCCTTGTCCTCTTTCCACGGCCTTTCCGGTCGCGGAGCGGCGGCGCTGCAAAGCGCCATTGCTTTCGCTTTCATCTCGATATCGATTTCGGCGTAAATGTTGGTGGTCTCAAGGCTTACATGTCCGAGCCATGCACGGATGGTGTTAAGGTCGACACCCGCCTGTAACAGATGGCAAGCGCATGTATGGCGGACCACGTGCGGTGTGATCGGCCGTGCAGCAAGCGATGGCACCTGTGCCGCACATCGCTCGACAAGCCGATAGACCCCGAAACGGGTATATCGTTTGCGATGGCGGCTGAGGAAGACGGGCTCGCAGGTTTCCCGGCCCCGAATGAGTTCGCCGAGCGTATCCTCCGTGCGCGGCCACAGCGGACATTGGCGGATTTTGTTGCCTTTGCCGTGAAGAGTGACAAGCGCATGGTTGTCGCGGTGCCGACTGATCTGAAGGTCGCCGACTTGTAATCTCGTAGCCTCCGAGACCCGCGCTCCTGTGTTGTAGAGGAAGAGCAACAAGGCATGCTCAGCCCGGCCGCGTAACGTCTGGCGGTCGGGAACCGCTAACAGCGCTTCCATTTCATCCCTGCTCATCCACGAGATCGGCTGCGGTGCGGCCTTCTTTGTCGTGATGGCACGGATCTGCGCACACCAGGCAAGATGAGCTGGATCACGGCTGGCGACAAAGCGCGCGAAGGATCGGATCGCCGTCAGGCGTTGGTTGCGGGTCTGTACCGAGCAGCTGCGGTTCTCTTCAAGATGAGCAAGGAACTGCAGTAGGAGTGCCGGAGTAATATCCTCGACATTTAGACGATCCGCTGGTTTGCGGACCTTGGTACTGATAAATGGCAGCAGCAGCGTGAAGCTGTCGCGGTAGCTCATTTGCGTGTTGCGGGCGAGACGGCGCTCAGTAACGATGTAGTCTGCCAGAAAGCGCCGAAGCCAGGGGCCGAGCGTACGGAGATCACGCATGGTGGCCTCCGTTGACGTAGCGGTCGAAGCAGGCCGATGCTTCGTGTAACAGTTCCGGTGTCATCGACAGGTAGACGCTTGTGCCGTCCAGGTCGGCGTGGCCGAGATATGTCGAGAGCGCCGGTAGAAGCCGTTGCACATCTGCCCCGTCGCGATACCAGGACGTCAGCCGATGGACGGCTGCGGTGTGCCTCAGAGCGTGGAGACACGGGGTGCGTCGGCCGTCATCCCTACGGGCGATTCCGACATGCTCGAGTAGCCGTTTGAATGCATGGTCGACATTGTGCTTCCATACCTGTGTTCCGTCGCGGTTTGCAAGAAATGCAGACGCCATTCCTTCAGGCAGGGGGCGATCCGAACGGCGTCCGGCATAACTTCTAAGGGCGCTGGCAAGTTGAGGCGCAACGGGAACGAGACGGCTCTTGTAGAATTTGGTGTCCCTAACTGTCAGGATGGCGTCTGCAAGGTCGACATCCTTCATGGTCAGATGGAGTGCTTCGCTGGTTCGCAGCCCCGCGCCATACAGGATCAAGAGCAACATATGGAAGGTCTCGGCGTCGAACCGGATGGCGCGCTTGCGGCTGATACTAACGCCCCCAAACAAGCGCTGCAGTTCCTCACGGGAGTAAATGTAAGATGGAGCTGATCGCGGCGCCCGCGGCTCTTCGTCCGCCGCCGGCAGCGGCGACGCGACAGCATAGCCGCGACTGATCGCATAACGGTAAAATCCGGCGAGAGCGGCATACTTGTTCGCACGGAAACGCGTGAGCGGACCGGTTCCGGCGAGAAAGCAGCGTACTTCGCTCTCTGTAACCGCATCGCAGCACGCGTTGTCAGGGCAGCTATCGCAAAATTGGTACAATGTCCTTGCGCTGGTGATAAATCGGGCGCCATGGGCTCGCCGCCATGCGACATAGTGGTCGACCGCGTCACGAAGAATCATAGCAGCCCCTCCAGATTGATCTCTGCAACCTCGCGAAGAGTATTGAGATTGACCTTGGCGTAGATCGCGGTAGCCGCCGTGCTTCGATGGCCGAGGTAGTCGCCGACCGCTTTCATCGATAAACCTTGGTCCAGGAGATGCTGGGCAGCGGCATGACGTAACGCATGCGGGCCGCGGCGCTTGCCTTTGATTCCGAGGTCATTGAGGCGAGTAAAAACGATCCCCTTAATTACTCCCCGGCTAAGCGGCCTAATCGGGGCTTTCATCGTCAGGAACAGTGTCCGTTCAGGGTGCGCTGGACGAACCTCACGCAAGTAACGCAGGATCGCTTGCCCCACATCTGGTGACAGCGGATAGAGATGGGTACGTCCGGGCTTGGGGCAGCGTACCCGTAACATCTCCTGTTGCCAGTCTAAATCTCCTAGCTGAAGGCCGCTGACTTCTCCGGCACGCAGACCGTAGGTGATCAGCAGCATCAGGATGGCGCGGGCGCGTATGTCGTGGGGATGGTGTCCTTCCGCGGTAGCAAGTAGACGGGTGACCTCATCCCGGTTCAATCCCTTCGGAATCGCCTCGCCTGGATAGCGTCGCGGCGGCATGATACCGTCGGCCAATCCTGGTCTGCACCAGCCCTGCTGCTCGGCGAACCGTACGAACCAACGAAGTCGTTGCGCATAGAGATAGGTCGTTGAACGACTAACGCCACGCGCATGACAATGCGCGATAAACTGGTCGAAAAAAGAGATTCCTGCCGATGATAGATCGACGCCTCTTTCATCCAGCCAGACGAAAAAGCTGTCGACCGCTCGACAACAATCATCGATGGTCGTATCCGCCCATCCGCGTTCGGAAGCCATGCGCGTGGCAAAGACGGCGACCTCGCGCGTACGGGAGTGGCATCTGGCTCCCGACTCCTTAAGCCAGCCCATAAAGCGCATCCATCGCTCAGCGTGGCCGAAGAAACGCCGACGTGCGTGAGGTCGTGACTTGCGTTCCGTGGGTGAAGACCATCGCCGAAATGCGTTCTCAATCTTGGCCAAGTTCGAACTATCGTTGTCGTGCAAATCGAGAATGTGCACCAAGTCCAACTGGTGGAAGGCGATCTTCCGCAATGTCTCGATCTTGATGCCGAGACACTCGCAATGCGAAAGATACAGAAGCCGCTCTTCGAGCAATGGAGCGGAACGATAGCGCGCAATCGTGCACGGTTGTCCAAAAAGAATCTCAAACATGATCGGGGTCTCCTTGTTGTTGGAGCCCTGATCATGGCACCGGCGCATCAGGAATTTATGTTGCGGAGATTACCCAAGATCGCCTGAAACCTGGGACGAAATGGAGCCTCCGCAGCATAATCCTATGCGCAACATCTTACCG
>NZ_SRSR01000045.1:0-3448 GCF_004792275.1 Mesorhizobium sp. M4B.F.Ca.ET.143.01.1.1 | reverse complement strand
TGTTGATGGCGTTTCAAAAGCGCGGCTAAACGACGACAAGAGTTTGGTGCTTGTGGAGGGAACAAAAAAGGCGGCCTTTGCAGGCCGCCGAGTGTCGAGGGATGTGTGCTTCAGAACGAGGACGGGGCGTTTTCGATGTCGCTGTGATCGGTCGGTGTTCGTTGCTGCGCCTGGATAAGTTCCTGGAGGTTGACGCAGTAGTGCGACCAGATGCTGTCGGCGAGATCGTTGAGGAACTCGAAGACAGCGAGCGCCTGTTCGGGTGTCCATTCGGGATTGATGAGGAAGTGGATTCCACGCCTGAGGCCTGACGGTTGAGGATCTGGTTTCATGCTGCGGGCACCTTTTCGCCGGAGGAGCGGCTGGTGCGTTTTTCGCGCTGTGCCTTTGATCGCTCGGCCGCTTCCTTGAAGCGGTAGGAATCGCCTTCGATGGAGATCACCTCGGATCGGTGCATGAGGCGGTCGACGAGGCTGACGACGCAGGCGGCATTGGGAAAGACCTCCGACCAATCAGCGAAGGGTCTGTTGGTGGTGATGATGGTGGAGCGTTTTTCGTAGCGCCGGCTGATGAGCTCGAACAGCAGGTCCGCATGACGGTTCGAGTAGGACAGATACCCGACCTCGTCGATCGCAAGAACGTCGGCGGCGGCGTAGTGGTGAAGCCGTCGGCGCAAGGCTGCGTCGCTGTCGAGGGCGGCGAGTTCGCCGAGCATCTCGCTGGCGGTGCGGAAGAGGACGGTGTGACCGCAGATGAGCGCCTGCTGGGCGACATTGCGAGCAAGTGTCGATTTCCCAACGCCGTTGGGACCGACAAAGACGATGTTGGCGGCATCGTTCATGAAGGACAGGGTCATCAGGTCCTCGACGGCGGCGCGGTCGATGCGGCGAGGCCAGTGCCAGTCATAATCGGACAGTTGCTTGAAGTGGCCGAGCCTGGCGGCACGCATGCGCCGCCGCATCGAACGGTCGGAGCGCTCCTCTTCTTCCCATTGAAGGACGGCGGCCAGCCAGTCCGCGCCAGCGATTTCGTCCCAATGGGTGATCAGGCCATTGAGGCGCAACGCCCTGGCCCGGTTGAGCAGGATATCGGGATTATTCATCGTCTTTGCCTCCAAGGGTCAGTTGGTCGTAGCTGTCGAGGCGATGCGGCCGTACCGTCGTATCCTTGCGCCGCACGTGTTCGGGCAGGCTCGTTTCGACCGGCGGCGGAGCACCACGGGCGACCCGGCGACGTTCCAGTACGTCGCGAACCGACCTGGAATGGGAGGCGCCGGCATGCAAAGCTTGCTCGACGGCGGCCTGCAGTTCCTGCGCGCCGTACAGGTCAAGCAGTTTCAGCATCGCGGTTGTGATCGCACCGATATTGGCGCCACGCTCGGCGGCCCGGATCATCAGCGTCTGGCAGGCCGGCACGGCGCGCGCCAGGCTGTTGAGGCCGCGATGCTGGCGCGCCTCGCGCTTGATTGCGACGAGAGCCTTGAGGTGCTGAGGGTCCTCGATCTGCTGGTCACGATCATAGCTGCGACGGTGACTGGCGATCATCTTTGCGCCGTCGAAGACGCGGACCAGGCCGAGATCGGCGCGCACGCTGAGCGTGCGCCGGACATGAGCATGCGGTACCGAGTAATCGTTGAGGTCGAAGCGCACATAGGGCGTTTTGCCGACCCTGGCGGCGACCTGCTCCTCGACGGGGTACGGGTTGGCGGGCAGCGGCAGAAGCAGTGGCTGCTCTTGCGCAAACGCCTGGCGGACCGTTATCGTCCGGTCCTCGGGGCATGGCCGGTCGGCTGCCTGGTTGCGGCACCACTGTTCGGCCTGGGCATTCAGATCGTCGAGATCGGTGAACTTGCGGGCGATGAAGAATGCTTCCCTTATGTGCCGTATGGCGCGCTCGACGCGGCCTTTTTCGTTACCCCGGGCAACCGCGACAGGACGTGGCTCGAACCGATAGAAGCCGGCGAAGGCAAGCAGCGTCGGATGGAAGCGGATCGCATCGCCCTGACGCTCGAGCACCGCACTCTTGAGATTGTCATAGAGCAGGACCCTGGGCAGCCCGCACCATGTGTTGAACGCGCCGACGTGACCGCGCAGGAAGTTTTCCATGCGCGCGTCGAGGAAGAAGCGCAGGTAGATGTCGCGTGAGTAGGAAAGCACCATCACGAACGCCATCAGCGGCCGGCGGGCGTTGCCGATCTCGATGTGACCGAAGTGGGCCCAGTCGACCTGTCCCTGCTCGCCAGGCAATGTGCGTAGCCGCAGGAACGCCTCGGCCGGCTTGCGTGGACGGTGCAGGGCAACCAGGTGCCGAAAGTGCGTCGGCAAGCCCCGGTAGCCGCGCTCGCGCACCATCGCATAAAGGCGGCTGGCGGTCAGCGAGGGGAACTTTTCCAGCGTCTGCTCAATGAATGGCAGATACGGTTCAATGATTGAGGCTCTCTGCAGCGGCTTATGCCGGGGCAATCCCGCCTGGGCCAGAACGCGATGCACCGTCGTGTGATGGACATGCAATTGCCTGGCGATGGTGCCGCAGCGCCACTTCTCGGCGTGATACAGGCGCAGGATATGCGCTTCCAGTTCGGGGCTGATGGTCATGATGCGGGCTCTCCGTCTGCGTAGTCAGCTTCACGGGCGTAACGAGGCCCCCGGCGACGCACGAAGCCGGTGCGAACGAACGGCGACAGCCGACAGTCGCAGCGCCGACAGCACGGCGTGCGCATGAACGATGTCGTCGCCCGCCCGATGACATCAGCAAAGGCAGCGACGACACCGTTCGAGGGGCTGCCCAGTAGTGAACCGGCAGGAGATGCAGGTGGAGAATGATGCGTCACTTTATTGTGCCGAGCCCGATATCGTCGGGCCCGGTCCGCATGAGCCAAGCGTCCACGGCGGCTGCGCTGATAACGTCGCCCCGCCTCGCGCACGCTCTCGCGGCGGGCAGCACGGGCGCAGACCTCCCCGCAGTAGCGCTGTCCCCGGTCGCAGCTGCGGCAGATCGTTACCTGCGAACGGCAGCGGCCGCACAGAAAGAAGCGGCCCGTGAACATCCGCGACGGTCCTTTCGGAGCGCCGCTGGGAGTTCGGGGAAAAGGTCGACGGAATGCGCTGACAATGCGATAATGCAGGTCGCGCACCGTCAGTGGAGCGTGACACCGAGCCCGGACTTGCCAGTTGAGATCGGTGTTACGCCGGATTGTTTCTGCGGCGCTGATTACCCGCGGATCTACCACAAGGCAGGCGCATGGCGGGGTACGTCGAAAGCCGCCTCAGGGCGACTGGAGACGTGCCCCGCGTCTATCGCCTTCTCAACCTCAGATGATCAGCACCACGCCGCAAAGGCGGTCGCCCGCTACAGCGCTAGTTGAAGAGCGCGCGGGCGACCGC
Source organism: Mesorhizobium sp. M4B.F.Ca.ET.143.01.1.1 (assembly GCF_004792275.1). NCBI lineage: Bacteria > Pseudomonadati > Pseudomonadota > Alphaproteobacteria > Hyphomicrobiales > Phyllobacteriaceae > Mesorhizobium > Mesorhizobium sp. M4B.F.Ca.ET.143.01.1.1. Next base: position 65 of record NZ_SRSR01000045.1, on the reverse strand, counting down.
CTTTGCTCTCTCCAGCGCTTCAGCTCTTGTCGTTGTTTATCAGCGGTTTTCGACCGTCGTCGACA
>NZ_SRSR01000044.1:0-3624 GCF_004792275.1 Mesorhizobium sp. M4B.F.Ca.ET.143.01.1.1 | reverse complement strand
AATCTCCCTGCTTGTGTGGCGCGCGCAATCCCCTGTAACCTGCAATGCAGATTGCGATTGAGTTGGACGGGCGCAGGTGACCAGCCACGGGTAACTTTCCTCCAAGATGGATTAGTAGTTACAAGCGTGGTGTGAGCGGCGGTCGTCCTTAGTTGGTTGGGCGTCCATAAAGGCCGGTTTTTTCTAAGATTTTAAGGGTGGTTCTGGCCGCGCAATCGGTGCTGCTTGGCAGCGCGCGATGGCACGAGCGTGCAGATAGCGAGCGAGAGCATTTGCAGTGGCCACGCCAGCATAGGGTATGGGCCGGCGCCCGCCGGCGTCTGAGCCGCGGCCGGATGAGTGGCGTCAGACCGGTTTGAGGCGGGTGAAGCTCACGAGATTGTAAGGCACCACAGATCAGACATAAGTCTTGGAGTGGTCGAGCCCACGCTAGATAGTGTCCTGATTCTGAAGTCCGGTTCATTCTATGCGTTTGCCTCGAGGGTTCGGAGGCAGAAGCGTTGGATGCTGGCCAGGATGTCGTCTGCGGTCTTGGTCCAGCGGAAGGGTTTCGGTTCGGCATTGGTAGCCTCGATGTAGGCGTTGATAGCCCTCGAGTTGTCATCGGGCGATGAATATTCCCTGATTGTGGGCATCGAAAATTCCCTAGTTGGCGCTGCTGCCGCCAGTTCCGGGACGCGTCCCGGAACTGGCGGCTTTCGCTCCGGCGTCGATAGTCCGTCCCGATTTGATCGGAATCGGAGCGGCGCTGGTGGTCCAACTTGGAGAACTTCTGATGATATTGGATCTACACCGTCAGGGCCTGTCCGTGACCGCGATTGCTCGGCGAACGGGCCGCGATCCCAATCCGCAAATATATCGAGCGCGGGCTCGAACTTCCCGCCTATGGCCCGCGACAGGCGGGGCGGCCAAACAAGATCGTGCCCTTTGTCGACTATCTGCGCGAACGGGTCTCGGCCTTTCCCGATCTGAGCGCCGTGCGCCTGACGCGCGAGATTCGTGAGCGCGGCTATGACGGCGCCTACACCGCCGTGAAGCGCTTCGTGGCCGCAATCCGACCGCAGGAGCAGGTGCGTCCCTTCGAGGTGCGGTTCGAGACGCCGGCCGGATATCAAGCACAGATCGACTTCGCGCGCTTCGTCACCGAGTTCACCGACGCGCCGGGCGTGACGCGCATCGTCTGGCTGTTCTCGCTCGTGCTTGGCCACTCGCGCTACATCTTCGCCCGCTCCGTCATGCACCAGGACCTGCAAACGCTGCTGCGCTGTCATATGCAGGCGTTCGACGCCATTGGAGGAGTACCGATCGAGATCCTCTACGACAGGATGAAGACGGCGGTCACCGGCGAAGATAACGAAAGCCACATCATCTACAATCGCTCGCTGCTGGCGCTGGCCAGGCACTTTGGCTTCCAGCCCAGAGCCTGCCGGCCGTATCGTGCCAAAACCAAGGGCAAAGTCGAGCGACCATTCCGCTATATCCGCGAGGACTTCTTCCTGGCCCGCAGCTTCCGCAATCTCGAGGACCTGAACGAGCAATTGCGAGATTGGCTCGACACCGTCGCCAATGCTCGCCTGCACGGCACCACGCAACGCATCGTCAGCGAAGCCTTCGCGGCGGAGCAGCCGGAACTTCAATCTCTCCCGGCAGTACCCTTCGACGCGCTTCTCAAGCTGGAGCGTCGCGTCAGCCATGATGGTCTCGTCTCGATCGGCGGCAACTACAGCGTTCCCGATCGCACCCGGCGCCTTGTCGAGGTTCACCAGCTTGCCGACTGCATCCGCATCCTGGACGAAGGCCGGCTGGTCGCCAGCCATCCTGTGCTCGAGGGGCGCCGTCAATATCGGATCGATCCTGCTCATCGTCAGGGGTTAGCTCGCCACGCCGCGAGGAAGACCGCCCCGGATATCATCGTCGGCCGCCTCGGCGATCATGTCGCCCGGCGCTCGCTCGACTTCTATCAGGCCGTCGCCGAGCGACTGGCCGTCGCGGGGAGCCGGTCATGACCATGCACGCATCCACGATCGACAGCATCAGGAAGAGCCTGGTCGGGCTGCGCATGCCACGGGCGCTCGAAGCGCTTGACGCGACCCGCGACGCATCGAGCAGGGCGAGATCGACGGCATCCAGCTGACGAACTTCTGGTGGAAGAACTAACTCTGCGCGAAAGTCGGCGCATCAAGGCTGCTCTGATGATGGCGCGCCTGACCACCATCAAGACGCTCGCCGGCTTCGACTTCGCTTTCCAGCCATCGCTCGATCGGAACCGCATCATGGCGCTGGCCGAACTGAAGTTCATCGAGCGGGCGGAGGTAGTCCATCTTCTCGGCCCGCCCGGCACCGGCAAGAGCCATCTGGCGACCGCGCTCGCTGTCGAAGCCGTCAAGGCCGCAAAGAGCGTCTACTTCTCCACGCTCGCCGACATTATCGCCTCGCTGGCCAAGGCCGAGCGCGAGGGGCAGTTGCGCGAGCGTATCCGCTATCTGTGCCGCGCATCCCTGCTGGTCGTCGACGAAATCGGCTATCTCCCGGTCGTGCCCGGCGGCGGCAATCTCTTCTTCCAGCTCGTCAATGCCCGTTACGAGAAGGGTGCCATGATACTCACCTCCAATCGCGGCTTTGGCTCGCCCGGCGCTGGTGGCGGCAAAGCAGAGGCCGCTCGCTCTCAAGGCTGGCGCGCCGGGCGAGCGCGGTGTCGGTCGCCGCGGTTCGGCTTACGCCTACAACGTGAAGGAGTTGCGAAACAGCGAGAAAGCCGCGGCCGAGAATGCCGAACGTGCCTACGAGCTGATGGTTCGGCATTGGCGGTCACGCGGGCCGAAGCGGCGCACGGACGCCACAAACGAGGAACGACTATAACGGCTGCGCGGCGGCACTCTCATCCTCTCGCAGCACTCTTTGCCACGTGGCCGTCCGTGCCGGACAAATATAGCATAAGGAACGTGCCGGCACGACCGCCGCCTCGGTCGCTCCAGACTGGCGCCGTGCTCGACACTGTCAAAGCGTGGCCTGGAAACCTCGCAGCCGGCCGTGGCGCCATCGCATCGGCCCAGCCTTGACTGCGTCTCGACACGCTCGCACGGGAAATCCTGTAGGCCGGGGCGAACAAACAGCTCACCTGAAGCCGGACAAAGAAACGCAACAGGAATCGAAAAGCCGAAATCAGGCTTGTCGATGCATCCGTGGTGTAGATGATGCGGCGCACGCTTTCAGGGAAGGCGAAGAACGGCACAACGTGCTGCCAGTTGCGCCGCCAGCTCTGCGCGATGGCCGGATATCTCTGGCCCCAATAGCCGGCGTCGAACGCATCGAGTGCGGCCAGGCCGGCCTCCGCGTCCTTGGCCCGGTAGATCGCGCGCAGCGCCGGCACGACGGGCATGCGGTCCTTCCACGACACGAACTCGAGCGAATGACGGATCAGATGCACGATACAGGTCTGGACCACGGTCTGCGGGAAGACGGCGTTAATTGCCTCGGGAAGCCCTTCAGCCCGTCGACGACGGCGATCAGGATGTCGCCGGCGCCACGGCTCTTCAGTTCGTTCATGACGCGCAGCCAGAACTTGGCGCCCTGGGTCTGCTCGATCCAAATGCCGAGAATCTCCTTGGTGCCATCCACGAAGCA
>NZ_SRSR01000043.1:0-4265 GCF_004792275.1 Mesorhizobium sp. M4B.F.Ca.ET.143.01.1.1 | reverse complement strand
ACGAGAGTGTGCTGCAGAGCAGCGGAAAGGAGTTCGCAATGAACTAACACCGTTGCGTAAAGCTGCGTGAATGATGGGGGACGGCCCTCCGGGATCGGCTTTCAGGAGCGGGTCTCAAACCAGTCCGAGCTGCTGCGGTAAAGAGCCGTGGTGGTGAGCGTCGGATGAAAAGTTCGGACAAGATCCGAGCAGGTGGGTGTCCGAAAGACGAACGAAAGTGAACCCTCCGAAGACGCGTCGTTATGAATCCAAGTGTCGTCGAAACCAGGACCGTTTCGTCATCCTGGGACAAGTCCGCCAGACGCCTGATGACTGGGCGGGCGGCGACCGGCGTAGAGGGGGCGTGAGTCGGACATAGGCTTTCACGCGGAACTGCAGGAACCAGGCTCCTGATGCAAAGGGAGAAGCTCAAGCGGAGCAAACCGCAAGGCGAGAGTACCGATGCAGGAGACTGGGGCGGACCGACCCGTATGAGCGTTGAGGGCCCTGTAATGGGGTCGGAGCAAAGGGGTCGGATCAGGTGGTCGAATTGTTTGGAACAACTGGAAACAGGATGACTTCGATAGGTACGACAGACAAGCCGTTTCGAATTGAGAAACGTCAAGTGTACGAAGCTTACAAAGCGGTCAAAGCCAACCAGGGCGCAGCCGGGGTGGACGGGCAGACCCTGGAGATGTTCGAGAAGGACCTTGCGGGAAACCTCTACAAGGTCTGGAATCGGATGTCCTCAGGTACGTACTTCCCACCGCCGGTTCGCGCTGTCTCCATTCCGAAGAAGAGTGGGGGCGAAAGGGTTTTGGGTGTGCCGACGTGGACTGCATGATGCACCTTGTTCAAACGGTTTTAGGGATGCCGGGAATGCGGTGGGATCTTGAGACCCACGCGCGGAGCCGTTGATCGACCGTCTCGGTGATGGTGATAGCGTAGGACTTACCAGCCTTTCTATCGGCGGGAATCACCCTGAGGTCGATCCAATAATAGACCACCCCGCAACTGACGCCATAGCGTTGGGCGAGTTGATGGACGGTCAGCGTCCCCGCCGGTGCCGACGGGCCGGGAATGCGATGTTTGTGGCGGATCCAGCTGATCATGCTGGCGGTGAAGGGCTTGCCGGTGGTGCTGGTCTTGCCGTCGCGGGCAAGGAGCGCCGCGATCTCGTGGTCGTCATGGGATTGCGCCAGCGCGCGGACTTCATCGATGAAGACCGGCGGATAGCGCAGCGCGTCGGCGCGGTTGGGCGGCAGGTGCACGTCGATCGTCTCGGTCACACCACCCTGCCAGCGGATGTGCAGTTGCAGCTGCTTGGGCTCCGGCCTTTTGGCAAGGGTGATATCCTTGATCAGCAAGCGCAATATGCGCTTGCGGTCGCGGGGGCTGGTGGTCGGAGCAGCCCATAACCGCGGAAAGTCGCGCCCGAGTTCGATGATTTGCTGCTTCTGCTCGGCGGTCACGGCCCGTAGGCTTTGCCGCTCGAAGGCGGCTATCTGCGCCCCGAGGTCGAGTACCCGTTGCTCCGCGTCGTTCCAGCGCTTCTCCAACGTGGCGGCGATCAGGCGGTTGGCCGGGTCGACGGCCTCGTAGCGCCGTTCGGCCAGATCGGCGTCGTAACGGGCGCGCTCGATGCGCAGCCGCCATTGCCCGGCGATGGCTTGGTCGCGCTCTTCCAGGCTGGTGAGCGCGGCAAGGGCCAACTCGACCGTCAGTGGTGTGACGGCGTCGACCACGCGAGCGCTGACGGCGTTGTCGAGCGGCGTCGCCGAAACCGACACGCAGGCACATCGGGCCAGGCCTTCATGCTTGCGCCGGGTGCATTGATAGGCGGGATAGAGCCCGCCATTGCCGGTGTAGCGCACGGTGAGACGGCGCCCGCATAGGCCGCAGACAAGCAGGCCCTGCAAGAGGCAGAGCCCTTCACGAGCAGGGCCGGTGAGCACCTCGGCATTGGTCCGGTTCTGGGCCAAGCGTTGGCGGTTGGCGAGGAACTGATCCCGGCTGATATAGCCTGGATGATGGTCGTGAATGACGACCCGCCATTCCTCCTCGGGCATGCGGCGTGTGCGGGTCTCGATCGCACCGTCCGGCCCGACCGCCTTGGACGATTGATAGCGTCCGAACACATAGGTGCCGGCATAGGAAGGGTTGGCGAGAATGGCGACCACCCGAGAATGGGTGATGCGGCCCCAGATCAGCTTGCCGTTCCAGACGCCACCGTAGGACCGGCGGGGAAAGCGCAGGCCGAGTTCCTGGAAGCGCTGGACCACGGCGTAGGCGCTGCCCTCGCGCGTGAAGAACTCGAACACGGCGCGCACCGCGCCTTGCACTTCCTGGTCGGGATCGAGCACGATCTGGTCGTCGTCGAAGACGAACCCGACCGGCAGGGGGAAGCGCAATTCGCCCTTTCGCGCCTTGTTGAGCTTACCGCCGTGGAGGCGGGCGCGGATGATGTGGAGTTCCGCCTGGGCGAAGGTTCCCTTCAAGCCGAGGACGAGACCGTCGTTGAATTCGGCCGGATCGTAACAGCCGTCCTCGTCGATCACCAAGGTCCCGGTGATCGCACACAATTCCAGGAGGCGATGCCAATCCTGGTTCGAGCGTGCCAGGCGCGAGGCTTCCAACGAGAAGATCGCGCCGACCTTTTCCATCGCCACATTGCCGACCAGGTTCTTGAAGTCCTCGCGGTGGGTGGCCTGCGAGCCGGACTGGCCGAGGTCCCGGTCGAGCACACGAATCTGCTCCGGCCGCCAGCCCAGCGATCGGGCTTTGCTCGCCAGATTGTACTGCCGTTCGGTGCTCTCCTGATGGAGGCGGACCTGGCCCATCGTCGACTGGCGGATGTAGACACAGGCCTCCCGCGACAGGTGGCGTTCGGTAATCTTGCTGGTCGTCATCACCGGCGCTTTCCTCCGGTTGGGACGGCGGCGCGTCGACGGCGAGACAGCATTCGATCATGTTGGCGAGGATGGCGCCCGCCTGGGCAAGGTCGAGGGCGGCGACGGCCGGGTCCATTTACTCGAACGGCTCGCGGCGGTGGAGCAACTCCGCATTGATCGCGCAGATCTCGTTGAGGAGCTCCCGCAGCTTGCGGAAATTGGCCAGATACTGGCGGGATTGGGCGACAGTGGCATTCGGCACATAGTCCATGCGCGGCCGCGCGCCCGGGGTGCTGACGGAAAGATAGAACTTGGGCCCGTGTCCGGGTCCGTTGGCGCAATGGCAGCCCGGCCGGCCGCAGCGCTTGTAGCGCTCGATGAGCGAGCCGCGCAGGAGCTGTTCGAGCGGCGGCAGCCGGCGCAGGAGCCGGCGGCGGCGTTGGCGCAGGGCGGCGGCGGAAGTATCTTTCACGGCGGTAGTCGGGCCTCGAATCAAACTGGTCCGATGATTCTCGCGAAAGTTGAGTCATACTTCAACCCCTGATGAGTCCTGGTTTAAGGAAAACAGCAGTGCTGCCAACGCCGCACAGCCGAAGGCGTCGACGATCAGCTTCGAGCCAGCGCCTACTGCCGCGTCGTCCGGCGCTCCCCAGTCCGTCCACTCGCGCGGCATGGCGAAGCTACCGAGCTCGGCATGGCGCAGGCTCAGGGTCTCGACGCCCGAGACGCGACGGATCTTGAGGACGACGAAACGCTGACCGCGCAGCGGATGAAAGGGATGAGTGACCTCCGCCGAACCCAAAGGCTCTTTGGCAAGAAGTGCAGTTCGATGTGACTGTGCCCACCGTCAGCGATCGGATCGCACAGATGGCGATCAAGCAGATGATTGAGCCGGATCTGGACTCCCTCTTTCTTCCGGACTCCTACGGTTACAGACCGGGAAAATCGGCTCTGGATGCCGTCGGCGTGACGCGTCAGCGGTGCTGGAAGCATGACTGGGTTCTGGAATTCGACATCAAAGGGCTGTTTGATAATCTTCCGCACGATCTCTTGCTGAAGGCGGTCAGGAAGCACGTCACGTGCAAGTGGGCTCTGCTGTACATCGAAAGATGGCTGGCAGCGCCGATGGAGAAGAACGGAGAAGTCGTCGGGCGAACATGCGGTACCCCGCAAGGTGGCGTTGTCAGCCCGATCTTGTCAAATCTCTTTATGCACTATGCATTTGATCTGTGGATGACGCGGACGCATCCTGACCTTCCATGGTGTCGATATGCTGACGATGGCCTTGTGCACTGCCGGAGTGAACAGCAAGCCGAAGCCCTCAAGGCGGAGCTTGGTGCTCGACTGGCGGCATGCGGGCTTCAAATGCATCCGACAAAGACCAAGATCGTCTAT
>NZ_SRSR01000042.1:0-2500 GCF_004792275.1 Mesorhizobium sp. M4B.F.Ca.ET.143.01.1.1 | reverse complement strand
AACCCATAACTGTTGCAATAGTTCGGGATGACTTGTGGCTAGGGGTGAAAGGCCAATCAAACTCGGAAATAGCTGGTTCTCCGCGAAATCTATTTAGGTAGAGCGTCGACCGAATACCCCAGGGGGTAGAGCACTGGATGGGCTAGGGGTCCTCACCGGATTACCAAACCTAACCAAACTCCGAATACCTGGGAGTACTAGTCGGCAGACACACGGCGGGTGCTAACGTCCGTCGTGAAAAGGGAAACAACCCTGACCTACAGCTAAGGTCCCCAAGTTATGGCTAAGTGGGAAAGGATGTGAGGATCCCAAAACAACCAGGATGTTGGCTTAGAAGCAGCCATCATTTAAAGAAAGCGTAACAGCTCACTGGTCTAAATAAGGGTCTTTGCGCCGAAAATGTAACGGGGCTAAAGCCATACACCGAAGCTTAGGGTTCGTGAGCAATCACGAGCGGTAGCGGAGCGTTCTGTAAGCTGATGAAGCCGTACCCGTGAGGGGCGGTGGAGGTATCAGAAGTGCGAATGCTGACATGAGTAACGTAAGGGGAGTGAGAGACTCCCCCGCCGAAAGACCAAGGGTTCCTGCTTAAAGTTAATCTGAGCAGGGTTAGCCGGCCCCTAAGACGAGGCGGAAACGCGTAGTCGATGGGAACCACGTTAATATTCGTGGGCCTGGAGGTAGTGACGGATCGCACAAGTTGTTCAACCTTATCGGATTGGTTGGGCAGCGGAGCGGTTCCAGGAAATAGCTCCTCCTTATAGACCGTACCCGAAACCGACACTGGTGGTCTGGTAGAGTATACCAAGGCGCTTGAGAGAACTATGCTGAAGGAACTCGGCAAATTGCACGCGTAACTTCGGAAGAAGCGTGACCCTTTTCTGCGCAAGCAGAGGAGGGTGGCACAGACCAGGGGGTAGCGACTGTTTATCAAAAACACAGGGCTCTGCGAAGCCGCAAGGCGACGTATAGGGTCTGACGCCTGCCCGGTGCTGGAAGGTTAAGAGGAGGGGTGCAAGCTCTGAATCGAAGCCCCAGTAAACGGCGGCCGTAACTATAACGGTCCTAAGGTAGCGAAATTCCTTGTCGGGTAAGTTCCGACCTGCACGAATGGCGTAACGACTTCCCCGCTGTCTCCAGCATAGACTCAGTGAAATTGAATTCCCCGTGAAGATGCGGGGTTCCTGCGGTTAGACGGAAAGACCCCGTGCACCTTTACTATAGCTTTACATTGGCATTCGTAGTGGCATGTGTAGGATAGGTGGTAGGCTTTGAAGCCAGGGCGCCAGCCTTGGTGGAGCCACCCTTGAAATACCACCCTTATCTCTATGGATGTCTAACCGCGGCCCGTTATCCGGGTCCGGGACAATGTATGGTGGGTAGTTTGACTGGGGCGGTCGCCTCCTAAAGAGTAACGGAGGCGCGCGATGGTGGGCTCAGAACGGTCGGAAATCGTTCGCTGAGTGCAATGGCATAAGCCTGCCTGACTGCGAGACTGACAAGTCGAGCAGAGACGAAAGTCGGTCATAGTGATCCGGTGGTCCCGCGTGGAAGGGCCATCGCTCAACGGATAAAAGGTACGCCGGGGATAACAGGCTGATGACCCCCAAGAGTCCATATCGACGGGGTTGTTTGGCACCTCGATGTCGACTCATCGCATCCTGGGGCTGGAGCAGGTCCCAAGGGTATGGCTGTTCGCCATTTAAAGCGGTACGTGAGTTGGGTTCAGAACGTCGTGAGACAGTTCGGTCCCTATCTGCCGTGGGTGTAGGAATATTGAAAGGATCTGTCCCTAGTACGAGAGGACCGGGATGGACGGATCTCTGGTGGACCTGTTGTGGCGCCAGCCGCATAGCAGGGTAGCTATATCCGGACGGGATAACCGCTGAAGGCATCTAAGCGGGAAACCCACCTTAAAACGAGTATTCCCTGAGAACCGTGGAAGACGACCACGTTGATAGGCCGGGTGTGGAAGAGCGGCAACGCTTGAAGCTTACCGGTACTAATAGTTCGATCGGCTTGATCGTTCTCATTCCTAATGTCCATCGCTCCCAAAAGGGAGGATGTGAGGGCACAACAAAGACCAGCGAACAGCTTGGAGAAGCAGCAAATAGGGTTCCCTATCGGCTGCTCACCATCGGCTATTCGCTCAAAAAGCTTCTCGAACAACGTGCGTTTTGCCGACCTGGTGGTTATGGCGGAGCGGCTGCACCCGATCCCATTCCGAACTCGGCCGTGAAACGCTCCAGCGCTGATGGTACTTCGTCTCAAGACGCGGGAGAGTAGGTCGCTGCCAGGTCTGCCAAACGCACGTTCATCTTCTCATTACGATTGTTGTGATGCATGGCGTTGCCTCAAAACCGCTAACACTTTTGAGCGACATGCATGAGGCCCGCCAAACGGGAGCCCGGGCCGCGCAAGCGGCCCTTTCATTTGGCAGACCTCTTGATTCCGGTAAGCTAAAACTTACCTCTAAGGACGCAAGCCAACGCTTGCTCGT
>NZ_SRSR01000041.1:0-7342 GCF_004792275.1 Mesorhizobium sp. M4B.F.Ca.ET.143.01.1.1 | reverse complement strand
GAAATCAAAACTGGGTGCCCCGCGATGGCAATCCACAGGGATCGGATGCTACACAGCCGCACTACAGTAGAGTTCATGATCCGTTCACCCTTAGCGTACGATTTCGCACTGCTCTTGTTCCGACCCCTGGATGACGCCAGCTCTTCCCCGCCAAATCGTTTGGTAACATTCGTCGATGAGGCAATAGGGGTGCAGTTTCTCAATTCGCCCGCCAGGTGCGCCACGCTCATCGACAATCGCGGCAGATGGTGTTCGAAATGTTCATGCCCTGCGGAAGGATGGGCTTGTCCTGTGCCGACGCCGGTCATACCGGCTATGGTTGGCTCAGCATCGCTAAATGGCTGACTTTCGACACGCCACCCGACCGACGCAGGACGGCGTTGAACACGACGTCACCCCGCATTTGTTGCATTGCCGCTCGGCAGGCTGCCGGCCGCGTTCAGGCTGAACGCCTGGCTTAAGGCGAAGCGGATAGCGGACGTTGGTACAGTTGTCGGCGGCGCGCCTTATCCGGCCATAGAAAACCCTCTCCTGCGACGCACTGACGACCAGTCAGGTGGTCCCTTCAAACCAGTCAGGTGGTCCCTTCAAATAAGCGTCGAATGACGCCAGTTTCTCGTAGCTTGGACCGGCAGCGATGGGATCGCGCGCAGGCCGTCGGCGGTATCGCGCCGGTTGATATCGCCCAAAATGGCCTAATCGGCCCCAAGCTGATGAGGTGGAACGGCCCTTCTCAAACGGCATCAAGTGCCTAACGTGGTCGTGTTGAAGCGCCACAAAGAAGAAGGACCGCTCCATGAAGAAGATTACCACAGTCGGGCTCGATCTGGCCAAATCCGTTTTTCAGGTTCATGGCATAGCCGAAGAGGGAGACGTGATCGTACGTCGCGCACTGCGTCGATCGCAGGTGCTGGACTTCTTTCGCACACTGCAGCCTTGCCTCGTAGGGATGGAAGCCTGTGGCAGCGCGCATTATTGGGCTCGGGAAATTCAGGCTCTGGGGCATACGGTTCGGATGATGCCACCCGCATACGTGAAGGCCTACATCAAGATATGCTCACCTGACGATATCTTGACTAATCGTCAGGTGACCATAATGCGGAGGAGCGCGTGAAATCCGCACGATCCTGCCGTTCGTCGAGGGATTTGCTCCGCATTATTTTCCGGTGAACCTCTGCGGTCGTTTGACCAGCAGAGGAGCCATTGATGTCGAAATCCGATTGCGAACTGATTACCGAGCTCGAAGCCGTACTGATCAGCCAACAATACAGCCCGGTGGTGGTAGCAAACTATTGTGCTTATGCGCGCGGGTTCCTCGACCATCTTGCGCGGCGAAATATCCTGGTCACGGATGTGACCGAAGCCCAAGTGAAGCGATATCTGCGCGATGCGGTCGCGCTGTTCCGGCAGCGTCGTGGTCGACGTCCCGGTCCGCGCTGGCACCAGATTCCGTGCGCGGGCATTCACGCACTGCTTCGGCTTGTGCAGGGGCAGTGGCCACCAGCCCCGAAAGCGACCTGCGCCGCCGATGCACTGCGATTTACGATCAGCAACGAATACGAGACCTGGCTTCACGAGGAGCGTGGCTTTGCTCGGCCCAGCATCGACGCGTTCTTGTGGGAGGCTCGACACTTCCTGGCCTGGCAACTCGAACGATGCGGTGTCGAAGGCCTGATGGACCTGAGCATCGGCGACGTTGACCGCTATATGGATTTGCGCGCGCCGAAACTGACGCGCTGCTCACTGAAGGCTGTAGCAGAGCGCCTTCGCTCGCTGCTGCGTTATCTCCACATCACAGGTCGCGTCACGACGGACCTGTCAGGGCACGTCATAGCCCCGACGCTTTATGCATACGAAGGAGTACCGTCAGTCCTGGACCGCGGCCAGATAGCCGCTGTGCTGGAGAGCGCCAAGAAGGACAAGACATCGGCGGGGTTGCGAGACCATGCGATCCTGCAACTCCTTGCAGCCTATGGTCTACGCTCTGGAGAGATCCGCCATCTACGGATCGAGGACATCGACTGGCGAACGGAAGCCATCCGTGTTCGACACTACAAGACACGAGCCACCACATTCCTGCCCCTGCTTGAGCCGGTCGGCGAAGCGGTGCTCGCCTATCTGCGTTCCGGACGGCCCGTGACCGATGCCAGGGAGATCTTCATCCGCACGCGCGCGCCCTATCGCAAGCTCGACAAGCTTTACAGCGTGGTTCGCCGGCGGCTCCGTGACGCTGGCGTCCAACCGCCTGGTAAGTGTGGACCTCATATCTTCCGTCATGCGCGCGCGGTCGAAATGCTGCGGGCCGCGGTGCCTCAAAAGGTCATCGGCGACCTCCTGGGACACCGTTCGACAGGATCGACGGCTCCCTACCTCAAGCTTGCTACCGAGGACCTCAGGACTATCGCGCTTGACGTGCCGGGCATGGAGGTGCTGGCATGACCGCCCGCTGGCCCGATCCCGACCGCGCGAACATCGGCCGCTATGTCGCGAGCCTTGATCTGCGCAGCATGAAAAGCCGAACCTGTTATCGGCAGGTCTTGCATGGCTTCCAGGATGTCGCCGAACGTTACGAGGCACTCGGTCAAGAAGTGCTGCTGGCCTGGCTACGAGAATCAGCCATTCGCCGGGCGGCATCCACGCTCTTGCACCGCACCCGCATCATTGACCGGTTCCTCGAACGCCTGGTGGAAATCGGCGCGATCGAAAGCAATCCCGTCGCCGCTCTGCGCGATGAGTGCAATATCAAGCAGTGCATGCCGATCTGGCGGGCATTGGCGTCGCGGGATCCGGAACAGGCTCTTGCCGAACTGCGCCAGCCTAGGCCGTTCGGCAGCGTACTGGGAAAAATGATGGCCGAGCATGTCGCGATGATGCGGCGCAGAGGATACAAATACACTTCGCAGCCCCTGTTGCTCTTGCGGTTCGACCGGTTCCTGCAGTCGCATCCGGGACCGGAAACCGAACTGCTGAGCGCCATGATCGATCGATGGGCGGCAACGAATGGCACGCGTCACCACACGGAGGAATGCGAAAAGCTCAAGCGTGTCTTGGCGAAAATCCTTCGTCACCGCGACCCGTCGATGCCTGAGCGGCGACCGGACCCGAGACCGAGGAAGCAGGCCGCCAGGCAATGGCGAAAGCCCCATATCTACTCGCCTGCCGACGTGGGACGGATGCTCGACCTCGCACGTACCTATCCGTCGCCACGGGTGCCGCTTCGACCGCTGAGCATGTACACGATGCTGCTGCTGGCTTATTGCGCAGGCTTACGGCGCGGCGAGCTTGCCCGTCTCGATCTTGGTGACGTTGACCTGCAGGTCGGTACGATAACCATCCGGCAGACTAAGTTCTTCAAGACCCGGATTCTGCCGCTACCCGACAGCGTTGTAGTCGAGCTTCGGGCCTACATCGATGCGCGGCGGCGTGCCGGTGGATCACAGGACGCGCGCTCCGGCCTGTTCTGGCACGAGCGAGGCGACGGCCATTACACGCCGGAAATGATCACCTGGCTGCTTACCGACCTCATACGCCGCGCTGGGCTGAAGCCATTGCGAGGAAAAACAGGTCCTCGCGTTCATGACCTGCGCCACTCGATGGTGGTGAACAGGATCCTCGAATGGTACCGAACGGGCATCAATCCACAGGATCGCCTGCCGTTCCTAGCGACCTACCTCGGCCATCGGGACATCAACTCTACCTTGGTCTACATCACCGTGACGCAGGATCTGCTGCATTATGCAAATGAGCGGTTCCGGGCAGTTGGCGCACCATGCCTCAATCTGAGGCAGGAGGTGGGGTCATGAGCAGGGATGATCGGTTCCCGGTCCTGCTGCGCGCGTTCTTCTATGAATGGCTGGTCGAGCAGCGCAACGCGTCCATCCACACAGTCCGGTCCTACCGCGATACCTGGCGGCTGCTGCTTCGGTTCGTTGCGCAGCGTGCTGGGAAGAAGGTGGCTATGATCACGCTGGCCGATCTGGCCGCCAACGAAATCGCCGCGTTCCTCCGCCACGCCGAACATGAACGTGGCGGTACGATCGGCACGCGCAACTGCCGGCTTGCTGCGATCCGCAGCTTCTTCCACTTCGTGGCCACCAGGGATCCCGCATCGATCGCGCAATGCGTCGAAGTCCTCCACATCCCGATCAAGCGCGCTCCGGTGTCGGAACCTTGCTATCTGGATCCGGCGGAAGTGACGGCGATCCTCGCTCAGCCAAATCGTTCGACCGTTGAGGGCATGCGCGATCATGCGCTGCTCTCGTTCCTCTACAACAGCGGCGCACGAATACAGGAAGCGCTCGACCTGTGCCCCGAAGCAATCCGGTTCGAAAGCCCGAACTGCGTGCGTCTGACCGGCAAGGGCCGGAAGGAACGTATCTGCCCGCTCTGGCCGGAAACCGTGATGTTGCTGAAGAAACTGCTTGAACGGCAACCGCGAGCGCCCGACCAGCGGCTGTTCGTCAACCGCTATGGTGAGCCGCTCAGCGCCTCAGGGGTCCGGTTCAAGCTCGCCGCCTACGTGAAGGCGGCGGCCGAAACCATGCAAACGCTGCGTGCCAAGCACGTAACGCCACACGCCTTCCGGCACGCCACCGCCGTGCACCTCATCTCGGCGGGCGTCGACGTTACGGTCATCCGAAGCTGGCTCGGCCATGTGAGCCTCGACACGACCAACCACTATGCCAGGGCCAATCTGGAAACGAAGCGGAAAGCCCTGGAAAAGGTCGCCGCTCCAACCACACCCGGCGGCCAGCCATCTTGGAAGCGCGATGCGAGCGTGCTCGCCTGGCTCGACACGCTCTGAAATAATGCGGAGGAACATGGACAAAAACGGCGAGAATCTGCCGATCAGACCGCGCTCCTCCGCATTATGGTCACCTGACGATTAGTGAAGCGCAACAAAACTGACGCCGCAGACGCCGAAGCTATTTGCGAGGCAGTCACCCGGCCGACCATGCGCTACGTGCCGGCAAAAACGCAGGACGAGCAGGCTGCCGGAATGGTGCTCAAAACACGAGATTTGCTCATCCGTCAGCGCACTCAAGCAATCATGCTCTGAGAGCTCACCTTGCCGAACTGGGCATTGTCAGGGCGACCGGTCTGGTCGGAATCGTCAGTCTTGCCGCCATAGTGCGCGACGACAGTGACCTGAGATTGCCGGGTGCAGCACGAATGGCTTTGGAAGAGCTCGACGAGCAAATCGAGACCGTGACGGCACGCATTGAAAGGCTCGATCGAATAATCCTTGAAGCGGTGAGAAAAGACGACAGCGCTCGACGCCTGACGGCGATTCCCGGCGTGGGGCCGATCATTGCCGCGACCGTTCGAGCAGTTGTACCGGATCCCGCTGGCTTCCGAACCGGTCGAGATTTCGCTGCCTGGATTGGGTTGACTCCACGCGCGCATTCCAGCGGAGGAAAAGAACGGATAGGTTCGATCTCAAAGCGCGGAAACCAGCAACTGCGAACGCTGCTTGTCGCTGGAGCGACGTCGATCCTCAAGCTCGCTCGTCGTGGCCTCCAGCCATCACCATGGATAGCGGCCATGATGTTGCGCCGCCCGTTCAAGGTTATCGCTGTCGCACTCGCAAACAAGATCGGGCGCATCATCTGGGCTCTTCTCGTTCGAGGCGATAGCTATCGGGGAGCGAAGATGATCGTCCAGGCTTAGACAACGAGCTTTCCGGCCGACCAGTCGGAAAGGCAGGCAAGGTGCCAATTGTGATGACCCAACGGGACGACATCCCGAAGCAAATCAGACCGCAAAATCGCAAGCGCGTTACAGCGCGAGAAGCTGATTAGGCGATTTGCTCCGCGGATCTCATCGTGGCCATGGCTGAAAGGCCAGAAAACAGGCCGGACATATGACCGCACCGTCCTTACTGGGGAAATACATGAGGAAATATCTTGCCAAGCGGGCCGTTCCACATATGCGATTTTGGCCAACTTGCGGAACAATCGGAGAACTTTACGGCTTGCTCTCCTTGGCTTGCAGGAGCATGGCGACATTTTCGGCGGCAAATTTGAATCCTCTGCGGTCGGGAATTCGCTCTGCGGAGATCGGGTAGCGTGGCCGCTTTGGATCGATGCCGGTGATCCGGAACCGTTCGCTTCCGGTGCGGAACTCGCGTCCGAAGTCCGAAGGGGCCAATCCGAATTGCTCTGCCAGAAACTCGAACCTGTCTTTTTCGAGATTGAATGCGGTGCCGTCGGAAGCGGGAATGCTGACGCGGAACACGGGCTCGAAGAAGAAGCCGGTATCCGTGCCGCGCCATCCGGCGCCCTCGATGACCAGGCCGTTGTCCTCAGCGATCTTCTGGCAGACCTCGAGCATGCGGGTCTGGATCTCTTCGCATGTCGCTGGCGTCAGACGGGTTATGAGCCTGCCCTTCGTCATTTGCCCTTCCTCACCTGATAGACAGTACCGCGTGAGACGCCGAGATTGCGGGCGATTTGTGTTGGGCCCTGACCCTGTTTAAGCCTTTTCTGGATCGCGTCGCGGTCGATTTTCGGCGGCCGGCCCTTGTATGTGCCGCGCTTCTTGGCGGCAGCGATTCCCTCCGCCTGGCGCTCGCGCCGCAGATTGGTCTCGAACTCGGCAAAAGACACCAAGCATGTCAAAGAAGGGCCTTACCGGCGGCGGTCGACGTATCGACAGGTTGTTCTGTCGCGGAGAGATGCGCGCCCTTCGTCTTGAGCTTGTCCACGATCATCTGCAGGTCGCGCAGCGATCTGGCCAGGCGGTCAATCCGGGTGACGACAAGCGTCTCGCCAGCATGAATGAAGTCGAGAATGGTGTTGAGTTGCGGACGGCCTTCTAGGGTAGAGCCGCTCTTCTGCTCCTCGCGAATGACCTCGCAGCCGGCGGCCTTGAGCGCGGCGGTCTGCGCGGCGAGGTTCTGGTCAGTGGTGGAGGTGCGGGCGTATCCGATGCGGGTCATGCAAACTGTTCATTTTGGGTGTGCCGGCGCGATGCTCTGTTCATTAACGAAGATTGAGCCCAAAATATACAGGCTTTTCCGGTTGCGACGTGTTCATGGCGGGGGTTCAGGCCGGGTATACCCAAATTAAAACACGCCCATCGGTTCCGGCGGTCAGTTACGCCGTCGTCGTGGCTTCAGCTTTCTGGTAACCTCCGCCAGCCACGCGACTGCACCGGGCGTGGCCTGCCAGGCCTGGCCGTTTTCCTCGACGTAGTCAGCTGCCTCATCCTCGCCCCCCAAAGTGATATAGCCGTCGATGGAAGCAACCAAAGGCTGCTTGCCGGAAAGGACGCCAGGCACATGGCTGTTCGCGAGCCAGGCCTCCTCGGCAAGCTTGCCGGCGCTCGGATCGTTTTCACG
>NZ_SRSR01000413.1:0-249 GCF_004792275.1 Mesorhizobium sp. M4B.F.Ca.ET.143.01.1.1 | reverse complement strand
AGATGCCTGTTCCCCCACAGAACGATGTCGTCATAGTCGTCGCAGGCCGCCATCGTGCCGCAGACAACCAAAAGCAGCACCTCGCTCAGCGGATACATCACCTTGCAGGACTGGCGATTGTCCTTGACGTTGCCCCCAGTTTCTATCCAGTTTTGAGTTCGTTTCCGGCGTGGGTTGTGCCCTGCTGGGCGGGTGAAGCGACGGGCGCTGGCGCGGAGCCTTTGGCATAGCGCAGCGCGAGCGACCGTC
>NZ_SRSR01000412.1:0-251 GCF_004792275.1 Mesorhizobium sp. M4B.F.Ca.ET.143.01.1.1 | reverse complement strand
TTGACGTGCCCGTAGATCAGCGGCGTCAGGCCGCGATAATCCTCCGGCGTCAGCCGCGCCGACCATTTCGGCTCGCTCAACACCGACTGCATCATGCGCGTGTTCACATAGACAAGCGACGCCTGCATGCGGATCATCGCGGGCCTGGTCCTGCACAAGGGAGAGTTCGCCGGCAACGCCGGCGGGCTCGAGGGCGGAAGGACGGGGAGACCGTTTTTGCCTGTTGCGGGGGAGAGAACGGCGGCCGCTCT
>NZ_SRSR01000411.1:0-275 GCF_004792275.1 Mesorhizobium sp. M4B.F.Ca.ET.143.01.1.1 | reverse complement strand
GCCGGACCTGCGATAAAATCATTCAGGCGCCGGCACCCGCCAAGGCCATTGCACGCGGCAAGCTCAGCTACGCCGCGCTCGCCCATATCATGATGGCCAAGTGGGGTTATCATCTGCCGTACTACCGGAAATGTTGAAATCAACATTTACGGTAAGATGTTGCGCATAGGATTATGCTGCGGAGGCTCCATTTCGTCCCAGGTTTCAGGCGATCTTGGGTAATCTCCGCAACATAAATTCTTGGACTCAAATAGAATTCAGGAACGCCATCACGC
>NZ_SRSR01000410.1:0-276 GCF_004792275.1 Mesorhizobium sp. M4B.F.Ca.ET.143.01.1.1 | reverse complement strand
GTTGTTGGAGCCCTGATCATGGCACCGGCGCATCAGGAATTTATGTTGCGGAGATTACCCAAGATCGCCTGAAACCTGGGACGAAATGGAGCCTCCGCAGCATAATCCTATGCGCAACATCTTACCGGAAATGTTGAAATCAACATTTACGGTAGTACGGCAGATGATAACCCCACTTGGCCATCATGATATGGGCGAGCGCGGCGTAGCTGAGCTTGCCGCGTGCAATGGCCTTGGCGGGTGCCGGCGCCTGAATGATTTTATCGCAGGTCCGGC
>NZ_SRSR01000409.1:0-278 GCF_004792275.1 Mesorhizobium sp. M4B.F.Ca.ET.143.01.1.1 | reverse complement strand
CGTAAGGATGGATGGTCAACTGCGACCAGCGCTCGATGAAGCGCGCCATCGCCTTGCCGCCTTCGCCGGAAAACAGCGTCGGCCGTTCCGGATAGGCCTCGTCGAGATAGAGCGCGATGGCGAAGGAATCGATGACGACCTTGTCGCCATCGCGGATGGCCGGAACGGTTTTTGAGACACCGCCTTCGATGGCCGGCACTTCGAGAAAACGCGTCGGCGCGGTCGAGATATCAAGTCCCTTGTGGGCCAGCGCCATCGTTGCCTTCCAGCAATGCGGA
>NZ_SRSR01000408.1:0-278 GCF_004792275.1 Mesorhizobium sp. M4B.F.Ca.ET.143.01.1.1 | reverse complement strand
AAATCTGCCGCCGATCGCTCCTCCGTCCTGAGCATTCACGACAAGGCGGATGACCGCGGGATGTGACAAAAGTCGACGCGGATGAATGGGCGAAGAACGCGACCGTGGCATATGGCTCCTGGTGACCGGCCTGGGTTGAATGGTTGACGCGCCACTCCAGCCGTGAGGTCGCGGCCGACCGGTCCGACGCCGCAGGCGGCTTGAAGGCGATTTGCGCGGCGCCCGGCACGTATGTCCTTGAACGATAGAGCTTTTTCGACGATTTGAGCCAGGTCAAG
>NZ_SRSR01000040.1:0-9210 GCF_004792275.1 Mesorhizobium sp. M4B.F.Ca.ET.143.01.1.1 | reverse complement strand
GGTCCGGATATCGGACCGGTAATTAGAAACGGGCTCAGACCATGGATACCGTGAACAGGGATAATCCCATGCCGCCTTGAAAATACCCCTTGACCCGAAAAGCCTCATGTGAGGGATTGCCGGGCAGTGCTTTTGCATGCAGGGCGAACTGGCCACCCTTGGAGCGCTTCAGCGTGGTGGCCACCGACACCTTCACCCCGAACTCGTAGGGCATATGCGCCTTGCCCTTGCCGATGCATTCTACCTCGTGTGCGTGCAGGCTGTAGATCTTGCGGCCGCGCTGGCGCTGGCGTTGCTCAAGAACGGTGGCCGCCTGGTAGAGCGGCCATTTGAAGAGCGCTTCCAGCCCCGCATCGCCGGCGATCTGGCGAGAGATGTCGCGGATGGTCCGGCCGAGATAGGTCTTGAGCCTGCGCAGCGCCTTGTTCGCCCGCTTGAACTGCTTGGCGTGGGCATAGCGCTGATGGCTGATCAGCGCCAGCTTGCCGACCCGCATATAGCTCTGGCGCAAATGGAGCCCCTTCCTCTTGGCCAGCCGCACCAGCCGTTCGCGCGCCCGGTGGATGAGCTTGGCGTCGGTCGGGAACATGACGTTCTTCGGCTGCACGGTCGTGTCGACGATGACCTGGCGCGTGTCGGCCGGCTTCATCGCCCCGGTCTTGATCGCAAGGCTGAGGCTCTCCTGCAACAGCGCCACGATCCGCTCCTCGCCCATACGGCTGCGCCAACGCGTCATCGAGGAGCGGTCAAACGGCAGCGTATGGCAAAAGAACGTCTCGCCGGTGAGATACTGGAAGTAAGGGTTCTCCACCCAGCGCTCGCACAGCACCTCATCCGACAGGTTGAAGGTGTGCTTGAGGATCGCCAGCCCCGCCATCAGCCGGGTCGGCAGCGGCGGCATGCCGGGGCCGTCCGAATAGACGGCGCCGAAACGCTCCTCCAGCACCGGCCAGTCGATCGCCTGCGCCAGCCGCACCAGCTCGTGCTTCATGTTGATGATCTGATCGAGCCTGGAGCGGAACAGATCCTGCTCTCCCGTCTCGCGCTTCTCGCGTGGCTTGGACATTCGCCGTCCCCTCGATTCGCCGCCGCCGAACCGAGTGAATCACGCTCCGCAGCACAAGGGAATCTGGAGGCTTCTGTGAGGTCCGCATGCTCAACGGAGCACACCCGCTAGTCTTCGGACCTCATTGCAAGCCGGATTGAACGAAGCCGCGGGACGATCTGGCGCTATGGGGATTGTAGCCTGGAGGAGCGGTCGGGATCGTCTTCGCCATGCTGATGAAGAGCGTTCACGATGCGGCCATAGCGAAGGATTGCCCGGTGGAAGGCGGAACTGTGGTGGTGCGAGCCGTCGGATAGGCTGCAGTGCCTTCTATCGCCGGGCTGTCTGCTTGCGGCTTTGTGTGGCGGGACAAGGATCGGGGTGCCGGCGCGCATGGCGACGGGTACCGTACCGGGTGATGTGGATGCACCCGGTACGGTCATGAGGTGTCGCTCCAGAAGGGGCGCGGCGGCGCCTGGCCGCACCGCCAGATGGCGAGCGTGATCATTGGCTCTCCGCAGCTTGGGCAGCGATGCGCCACCGCAAGGCGCTCGGCGGCGACAGCGGCGCTTTCGGCATCCGGTTCGAGCTCGTTCTGCTGCGAACCGGCCAGCAGCCTGTGGCACAGGTCGAGCTTGGCGGCGCGATTACCGTTGGCGAGGAAGCCGTAGTGGCGGATGCGATGGAAACCGTCGGGCAGTGTGTGCAGGAGAAAGCGACGGATGAACTCCTGCGCGTCGAGCGTCATGATCTTCGTCTTGCCGCGATGGCGATAGTCCCGCCAGCGGAACGCGACCCGATCGTCGGCCGTGCTGATCAGTCGGGAATTGGCGATGGCGACGCGATGGGTGTAGCGGCCGAGATAGGCCAGCACCTGCTTCGGCCCGCCGAAGGGCGGCTTGGCGTAGACGACCCATTGACGGCGACGGGCCTCGGCGAGCAAGCAGACAAAGGCATCAGGCTTTGCCAGGTAGGCGAGATCGCCGAAGAAGCCCAGCCGACCCTCATCATAGGCTGCTCGGAGTTCCTCCAGAAAGAGACGGCGGAACAGGCGCGACAGCACGCGCACGGGCAGGAAGAACCCCGGCCGGCAGGCGACCCAACGCCCTCCATCGAGGGAGATGCCGCCGCCCGGCACGATGCAATGGAGGTGGGGATGATAGGTGAGGTTCTGGCCCCAGCTGTGCAGCACCGCGATGAGACCGATCCCGGCGCCGAGGTGTCTGGGATCTGCGGCGATCATGCGCAGCGTCTCGGCGGCCGCCTTGAACAGGACCGCGTACATCGCCGCCTTGTTCTGGAAGGCGATTGCGGCGATCTCGGCCGGCAGCGTGAACACCACGTGGAAGTAGGGAACCGGCAGAAGCTCGTCCTGCCGCGCGGCGAGCCATTCCCGGCAGGTCTTTCCTTGGCACTTGGGGCAATGCCGGTTGCGACAGGAATTGTAGGCCACGCGGATCGCCCCGCAGGACCGGCAGCCCTCGACATGGCCGCCCAGTTCGGCGGTCCGGCACAGTTCGATGGCGCTCATCGTGCGGCGCTCGACGCGTCCGAGATGACCGTCATGAGCCCTGCCGATACGCCTCGCCATGGCGGCGGAAGATATCCGCCACCTCCAGTCTCGCCGACATGGGCGGAACCGATCAGCCCGACGGCACGACTTCGATGTTCAACCGGTCGAGCGGGCTTGTCGTGCGCCGGATGAGGCCGTTTGAGACCTTGGTGTAGCGCGCCGTCGAGGACAGATTGTTGTGACCAAGCAGCACCTGGATGATGCGGATGTCGGTGCCGTTCTCCAGCAAATGCGTTGCGAAGCTGTGCCTGAGCGTGTGGACCGTCACGCGCTTGTCGATGCCGGCGGCCGCACGCGCCGAGCGGCATGCCGAGTACAATACCTGAACGTCGATGGGTCGATTTGCATCCCGGCCCGGAAACAGCCAGCCCTGCGGCTTCGCCAGCCGCCAGTAGACCCGCAGGATGCGCAGAAGCTGCGCCGACAGCATCACCGTGCGGTCCTTGCCGCCCTTGCCGTGCTCGACCCGGATCACGCCGCGTCCGCTGTCGATGTCGCCGACCTTCAGTCCGACAGTCTCCGAAGCGCGAAGGCCCGCGGCATAGGCCGTCGTCAGGGCGGTGCGCGTCTTCAGGCTCGACACCGCCTCGAGAAAGCGGACAACCTCGTCGGTGCTCAGCACCACCGGCAGCGTGCGCGGCGCGCGGGCATAGGCGATCCGTTCCGGAATCTCGGCATGGCCGAGCGTCACGCCGTAAAAGAACCGCAGTGCGCACACCGTCTGGTTCAGCGCCGGCCATGAGACTCCGGTAGAGACCAGATGCACCTGGAAGGCGCGAACGTCCTCCAGGTCAAGCCGGTCCGGGGATCGGCCACAGTAGCGGGAGAACTTCGCTACCGCGTGCACATAGGATCGTTGCGTGGCCGGCGACAGATTGCGGATCGTCATGTCCTCGATCATGCGCCGGCGAAGCGGGCTCAACTCGGCCATCTCATTGCTCCTGTTCTCAAGGTTGCGCTTCAACAGCAGCAATCCTTCAAAACAGAAGCGTCATCCGCAAACCGGTGCACCAAATGCCGCGTTAGCGGCTTCGTTCAATCGCAAAACCGAATTGCAGGAAAACAGCGCTCATAAACCGCCAATCCTGCAATTCCAAAGCCGCTATCCGCCTCAATCAACATGCCAGATCAATGGCTTGCGCATAGTTCACGGTCGACTGGTTCTGGCCGCGCAATCGGTGCTGCTTGGCAGCGCGCGATGGCACGAGCGTGCAGATAGCGAGCGAGAGCATTTGCAGTGGCCACGCCAGCATAGGGTATGGGCCGGCGCCCGCCGGCGTCTGAGCCGCGGCCCGATGAGTGGCGTCAGACCGGTTTGAGGCGGGTGAAGCTCACGAGATTGTAAGGCACCACAGCTACGTGGGATAGCCTACGCGCTTACCTTCGAAGTGGTCGAGGCCGAGTAGTTCCCCTTCAATTGCTGATGTGCCTGCTCACAGACCCATCTCGCCTTCATCGTGGCGGCGAGCATCTTGAGGCTCGCATCGGCCGGTAAGTTCGACATGTAGTATTTTTGCTCGCCAGTCGACCGGCGTTCGCCGACGAGCCAGACCTCGTCGCCTGGCATGCATTGCATGCGATTGTCGAGCATCCGGTGCTTATGACCGTCCGCAATGCGCCGCCGGCCGCCGGCTATAACGGCGACGGGCAAGCACCGCGTCCAGCTCGGTCTCGAGCATCGTCTCGATGAAGCCGCGCACCCGCTCGCGCAGGCCAACTTCGATCGGATCAAACCAGTTGTCGAAAAAATAGCTCGTCGCCTCATCCTCAGGATGAACGGCTTCCGCATTCATGGTAGTCCTTGTCATGGCGTAGTCTCCTGTCGGCGCTCTAACGCCGGATGATTCGTGGTCGAACACCCCGGAGACTACGCCAACTCCCAATTCCAACCACTCTCGTTACGGCACCCAAACAAACATGTCAGCCGACCTTTAGTGCCGCGCCGCCAGCTTATCTTGTGCCATCTCTCACCAGACAGCATCACCTTGCAGAGAACGGTGCTGGTCCGGGATGTGATATTGGCGGCGCCTGCCGGTGGTCGCGACCGGGAAGATCAGATCAACATCGGCCGGATAGACGTTTTGGCGTCACGATAATCTACAGCCCACAGCAAACTGCGCTCACTCAAAGCCTGACGAAAAGAGTTGCTCGACCCGAGCCCGCGTCGGCAAGCACGCAGCCGAAACACACGCCGGCGGCGATCACACGATCGATGTCTTCGATGGCGATCTCCGGCTTTGTCAGAGCGACCTGTCGATCCTTTCGGGACGCGCGCCCGCATCATCCGCGCGGGATCATTCGTCCAGGTGTCGGGCAGGGAGAGTCTGATGACTCATTTTGGAATGCCGCAGGCGCATGCCCGTAAGACGGCGGTTTTGCGCCTACTCTGGATGGGACGGGGCACGCTTCGCGCCTGATCTTAGCGAATTGACCGAAGAGCGAATGATCGACGATGCCTTCTCGGCAATTGCCATTGTTACCGCATGCGTGTTGACAGACGATGCTTTTGGCATGACCGATGCATCGACAACTCGCAGTGCCCTCACTCCGCGGACCTGGAGTTTGGGATCGACAACAGCTCTTGCGTCGACCCCCATTCGACACGTGCTCGAGAAATGAAGAGCGGATGCGCCACATTCTCGTGCGTAATCTATAAGCTCCGCGTCGCTTGTCATGGCAGAGCCGGGTAGTGTCTCGCAGACGCAAAATCGAGCCAGTTCGGGCCTTTTGAACAGTTCGCGTGCTAATCTTATGCCGGCCAGGAGCACTACACTGTCCGAATGTGCCGAGAGATAGCCGAGCGATATTGCGGGAGGGACATTCGGGTCCGCGGAAACGATATTCACGCGTCCACTACTTTCAGGAAATGATTGCCACAAGCCGACTGTCATGCCCGGCGCCGATTCAAGTTTGCCTAAGCCAGCGTAACTGCCCGGAGTAAAGCTCAATTGGACGTCAGCAGCGGCAACACCATCCCGGCTTCGAGCGAAGAGGACTGCATTGCTCGCCCCTAGGGACATGAGACCTCGTCCAAGCAAGACATATGCGAATGACTCTCGCAAGAGTCGCCACCCCCGTGCTCGCTCATTGAGTGTTATGCAGCCTTGAACTCGGTGCGCGACTCTAACAAGGAAGTGATCCTTCAAGTTTTCGCCAACACCAGCCGCATGATGCACTAACGGGATGCCGTGCCTCGACAGAAGGTTGGAAGGCCCAACGCCAGACAACTGCAATATTTGCGGCGACTTGAGAGCCCCCGCGGCAAGGATGACCTCCCGCCTTGCCTTTACCTCGAATAGCTGGCCAGCTCGTAGGAATTCAACCCCTGTCGCGCGACGATCTTCAAAGAGTACGCGCGTGCACAGTGCATTTGTCATCAATTGAAAGTTTGAACGTGCTTTCGCCCGCCTCAGAAATGTCCGGGCAGTGCTTGCTCTAAAGCGACCTTGACGATTCTGTTGAAACCATCCGACACCGACATTTCGCGGGCCATTGATGTCCGCGAGTACGGGAAAGCCGAGAGACTTAGCGCTCGCGATGAAGGCCGAAGACAGGGGATGCTGGACTGCCAAGGCCACGACCGGCAGAGGACCGTCAATTCCCCGGTCTGCAGAATCTCGAACATGGTAGCGCTCTATCGATCGGAAGTGGGGCAATAGCTCATCGTAGCTCCAACCCACGCATCCCAACTGAGCCCAGTGATTATACTCCTCCGGTTGCCCGCGAACGAACAGAGTTCCGTTTATCGAACTGCTTCCGCCCAAGACCTTTCCCTGAGGTAGTTCAAGTGTCCGACCATTGAGCTCCGGAGAAGGTTCACTGCGGAATCCCCAATTGATCCTTTTGTCATTTTGAAGCTTGAGAAACCCAGCTGGCACATGAATAAATGGGTTCGCGTCAACTGGACCAGCTTCAAGCAGCAGGACTCTGAAGCGACCATCTTCAGATAAACGGTCAGCAACAACGCTACCGGCTGACCCTGCTCCGACAATGCAGTAATCGCATTCAATGCTTTCAGCTGGATGCGTATGCTGCTTTAATCGCAATCCGTTATTCCTTTGATCGGTAGCTGCTTAACTCGGCTCAGAATTACGGTGCATCAAGTCATCATATTTCCCAAAGCGAGCAACTCGGACTGGTGACCTCCCAGACGTAAACGTCGTCGGTGGCGCCCGGAGCTCCGGCTGCCGACGAGGTCGCGTGGCGGGTTTGGAAAGCAGCGGCAAGAAGTTGTACCGCCCGAGGGGAGATATTCCGATAGTCCACACCGATCGGCACCCGACTTCCGTCGCTTTTACCTCTGGTTTCAGGCGCCGGACGATGCCATTGCCGCATTGATCTAATGTTCACCAACCCACCTCCCATGGCCGGGGCTTGCCGTGGAAAACCACGGCGCGAACGCCCTCCGGGGCGCCGCCGAGACGCTGCACGTCCACCTTGTAAGAGCACAGTTGACCGGGGCAGATGTCTTGCCAAAGGCACCAATCGTTTCCGCGACAGCTCTCAAGAAACGCCTGATCCCCGCCCTCGGCGAACTGCCGCATGTGGTCCTCTGGCGCGGCTGTGAACGCCTCCCACACCGCGGCCTTGATCGATTGCGGGATCGCCATGATGCTGCTTTACAAGCTGGCGGGCTGGACAACGTCGCGCATGATCACCGGACCCTCGACCGCCGCCATGTCCGCGAGACTGCCGACAATCGAAGTATCCAGATCGAAAAACAGCCAGTCGTCGGGCAGTTCCGAGCGGAACAGCTCCATCTTCGACCACCAGAGCGGCCACCTGTACCGAAGCGGTATTACCTCGACGCCCAGCACGTTGACATCAGAGAAATTCGCCGCCCGAGCGGAGGACGCAAGCCACCGTCTTCATGCTATCACACCTTCCTTGAGCGTCACCTTTGGAAGACCTGTAACCGACGGAACCGCGGCAGCGGTGATTTCGACAAGTGTGATCATAGGACGATGTCTCCTCAGTCCGTGGCGCGTTTGCGGATGACCACGCATCTCCCATGCCAAATCAGAAAACAGCTTCAAATCAGTTCTGTAGGTCTGGCCTGCAATGTTGCGTATCCGACATTGTCGGAAATTGGACAGCGCGGCGCATGCAGCTTCTACTCGATCGCATGTATCAGTCGAGACCGCTGCCGCACGATCTGATTGCGTCGTGTCAACTGCTAGCTCAAGACTTGGGTCCGTTCTCCCGCAATCCAAACCTCCGGCACCAACCCAGGGGCGTTCAGCTTCGCCGGCAGATCCCAACAACGCCCAACTGCCTTCCACATCGGCCGCAGGTGAGCAGGCCGGCAAGCAACGCACGGCCGCCACGACCCGACTTGATGCCGCCTTTCTGTCCGAAGGCGTTGACGGCGATATGGCTCTGGTTCCGCTCAAACTCACTCCAATCGATATAGCCTTCATGATGATCCTGGAGCAGTACTTCCCATGTTCCAAAAGGCTTGCTGTGGCCGTAGCTTTTGCGAGCCCGGCCATCGACAATCTCCGTTCGCTTCTCGCTTTTACCATAGACATAGACCCCGGCGTAGAACGGGTTCTTCAGGATCGAAATAACGCTTCGATAGCGAACCGGCACCCAGTCGAAGGACACCGTTTTGCGCCCGTCAGAAGGGCGGGGAAAATGGAAATTATCGGCCGTCAGCGAAATCAGCACCTGACGGGCGCTGCCAAGCTCGCGGAAGCGCGAAAAGATGAGGCGGACCCCCTCCTGTACCCGGAGATCAGGATCAAACCCCAGACCATAATCGCGGTGCCAAATATAGCCGATCGGAACACTGAGGCGCAGTTCCCCCCGCCGCGCTTTGGCGCGAGCCGCGTCAAGCATGCGCGTTCGCAAAATGCCGAGCTCAAACTCGCTGATGCTGCCCTTCATGCCCAACAACAATCGATCGTTCGGCCGACAGAGATCGTACACCCCGTCGAGATGGATCACGCGCGCTTCACCGGATGATCGCGCCATTGGCCCGGTCCTCGCGACCTTCATGCCGAAAGCGGCCGCCATAATATGGATGCCAGCGATAAAGAAACTCTATCATCTGCCCGACATGGGCAGAATGACCCTGCGATGGCTCTGGGAAGGCGCAACTTGACCTTTGCCGGTTCCCAGCGCGGCGCCGACCGCGCCGCCGTCAACCCTCATCACCACGGCACGCCTCAACGACGTCGACCCGAAAGCCTGGCTTGCCGACGCCCTGGCCCGCATTGCCGATCTTCCCGCCTCGCGTCTGCACGAACTACTTCCCTGGGAATGGAAGCGCCTGCGCGAAGCCGACAAGCCCGCCGATCAGCAGGGCGCCTGACCTTCAAGCAACGCCATCATAGAGCCCGCCGCGCCAACGCGCGTGTGCCAATTGCGGCCTTGGTCGTATGCGTACACAGGACCGGAGAATGCAGAAGTTTCTGGACGTTTTGCGGACTGTTAGGGCGGATGCACTTGACATCGCATTCGCGTTTATATAGGGCAATCGTAGCATTTGGAATGCCGTTCCATTAAGAGGAGATACTTGGGATGGAGGATGCATGCATCATGAGTGTTCAGGGCCTGGCGGCACGGCAACGGGAAGGCCACTCGCTCG
>NZ_SRSR01000407.1:0-278 GCF_004792275.1 Mesorhizobium sp. M4B.F.Ca.ET.143.01.1.1 | reverse complement strand
AAGAAGTCGGAATCCTGCTGGAACAGATAGGTGTAGAGATTGCGCGTGAAAAGCGCCGTCTCGTTGGCCAGGTTCTGAACGAAGTAAGGCTTGCCAGTCTTCTGTTTGAACTGTTCGGCCTGGGCGAGCAGTTCCTCGGGCGACTTCGGAAGGATCGGCGTGCCGTCGGCATTGACGAGACCGGCCTGTTTGAAGAGATCCATGTTGATATGATAGAGCATCGTCCAGCTGTCGATCGGCAGGCCGTAGATCTTGCCGTCCTTGGTGGCGCCGTTGCG
>NZ_SRSR01000406.1:0-278 GCF_004792275.1 Mesorhizobium sp. M4B.F.Ca.ET.143.01.1.1 | reverse complement strand
CCGACATCTTCCCGACCGGCTATATGGCGGCGGAGAACGCCGGCATCCGGGAGGGCGACACCGTCGCCATCTGGGGCTGCGGGCCGGTCGGCCAGTTCGCGATCCAGAGCGCCTGGATGCTTGGCGCCGGACGCGTGATCGCCATCGACAAGGTGCCGGAGCGGCTTGCTATGGCGCGGGACCACGGCAAGGCCGAGACCCTCGATTTCAGCAACGTGAATATCTACGATGCCCTGATGGCCATGACCAACGGTCGCGGCCCGGACAGTTGCATCGAC
>NZ_SRSR01000405.1:0-278 GCF_004792275.1 Mesorhizobium sp. M4B.F.Ca.ET.143.01.1.1 | reverse complement strand
AGAAAATACTCGTCTTCCATCACCAAAACACGAGCGCCGGCGACTTTCTCGTCCATGGCAAGCCTCCCGAAGGCAGCCATTTGAAACGTCTTACGCAGTCCTACATTAACATAGGTAAGGTCGCTGCCGCATCATTATGTGTATCACCGGGTCAAGAGGACTGGGATGAGGCGACCTCTGATCCGCAAGCTTGAGAAATTCACGCGGCTTTCGCAGGCCGATAAGGAGATGCTGGTCAGAATTGCGGCGCACCGTGTCCGGCGCTTCGCCGCGCGAGA
>NZ_SRSR01000404.1:0-278 GCF_004792275.1 Mesorhizobium sp. M4B.F.Ca.ET.143.01.1.1 | reverse complement strand
GGCCGCTTGCTCGTTCTCGGCGAAGCCGTTTCGCGCCGGCCGCGCTTCACCCATATCGAGCGGCCGTTGCGGTGAGCGCGCCAAATCTGAACCACGGTCGAAGCCGCTGAGGCCGGAGGCACGGTAAGCCGCTTCATAGCTGCGATGGTCGCAGCCATTCTGCACCTGCACGAAGGCGCGTGCCCGGCCCTCGATGGCGTCGACCATGTGGCTTGCCGTCTCGCGCACCGAAAAGATGTCGTTGACGCGTGCCTTCTCGGTATCGTTGACGCCGAAAT
>NZ_SRSR01000403.1:0-278 GCF_004792275.1 Mesorhizobium sp. M4B.F.Ca.ET.143.01.1.1 | reverse complement strand
CATCGGCATCGGCCCCGGCAACCCGGATTGGCTGACCTTGGCGGCTGTCGACGCCATCCAGCACCTCGATGTCCTCTTTGTCGTCCTCAAGGAGCACGACGTCGATGACCTCGTCGAGTTCCGCCGTGAGGTGCTGCGTCGTCACCGCCCCGACGCCGACTCCGATGGTTTGCACGTCGTCGAGTTGCAGGATCCGCCCCGTCCATGGAAGACCGCCGAGAATTACAAGGCGGCCGTCGCCAAGTGGCGTCGCCAGCGACTCGATCAGTGGATCCATG
>NZ_SRSR01000402.1:0-278 GCF_004792275.1 Mesorhizobium sp. M4B.F.Ca.ET.143.01.1.1 | reverse complement strand
GCTTGTTCTCGCAACCGGTCTTGTTTCGCTTCTGGCGGGCGTTGCGCCCGCCGCCGCGAAGGACAAGCTCACCGTTTATACCTATGAGAGCTTCACCGCCGATTGGCGTCCCGGACCGGCGGTCAAGAAGGAATTCGAGGCCGAGTGCGGCTGCGACCTCGAATTCGTCTCGGTCGCCGATGGCGTGGCATTGCTCAATCGCGTCACGCTGGAAGGCGCCGGAACCAAGGCCGACATCGTGCTCGGCCTCGACACCAATCTGACCGCCGATGCCAAGG
>NZ_SRSR01000401.1:0-278 GCF_004792275.1 Mesorhizobium sp. M4B.F.Ca.ET.143.01.1.1 | reverse complement strand
TCAACCCCGATGGCGGCTATTCGATCGGCCTGCAGCTCGACCATCAGCTTGCCGTCGGCGTCGTCACCGACCTCTCCGGCACGATGCGCGCCCGTATCGAGCGAAATGTCGACCGCCCGACGCCCGCCGAGGCGATGCCGCTGCTTGCCGCGATCGCAAATGACCTGATCGCCACCTCCCGCCTCGACCGCACGAAGCTGCTCGGCATCGGCATGGCGATGCCCGGCCCTTTCGGCGTCGAGGGCATGACGTCGGTCGGCCCGACTGCGCTCCCCGGC
>NZ_SRSR01000400.1:0-278 GCF_004792275.1 Mesorhizobium sp. M4B.F.Ca.ET.143.01.1.1 | reverse complement strand
TTGGGATTCGCAGCTCGACCGTGCCGGCCCGCGTCTCCCAGTCCCTGTCGCGATAGCCGTTGCGCTGGACAAGCCGCAGCGGGTTCTTCTCGCCATGGGCCGCGCCGGTCGCCGCGCCCACTTCCAGCTCCATCAGCCGCTCAGCGGCAAAGCCGATCATCTCGCGCAAGATATCGGCGTCGGGGGTCTTCTCCACGAGCGTGCGCAGGTCCATCATGTCGTCGGTCATCGGTGCTTCCTTCGAATCAGGTTGTGTCAGCAACCCAACCCTACCGAAG
>NZ_SRSR01000399.1:0-278 GCF_004792275.1 Mesorhizobium sp. M4B.F.Ca.ET.143.01.1.1 | reverse complement strand
ATCGAGAAGCTCGCCATCCTCGAAGACGAAATGGTGGCGCGCCAGATCGTCGCCGACCGGTATGCCAAGGGACTTGGCGACATCGTCAAGGCGTCGCGCAATCTCGGCCATGGCCGCTCAGCCTGGGCGCAATACGCCATCGAGACGCCGAAGCGCGACGGGCTGAAGGCACATCTCGGCGAAAAGGGCATTCCGTCGGTGATCTACTATGTGAAGCCGCTGCACGAGCAGGTGGCCTACAAGGACTATCCGCGCACGCCCACGGGGCTTGCCGTCTC
>NZ_SRSR01000398.1:0-278 GCF_004792275.1 Mesorhizobium sp. M4B.F.Ca.ET.143.01.1.1 | reverse complement strand
GCTGGTAATAACGCCGGCCCTCGTTTGGCCTCGCGCGCGCCTCGTGTACCAGCGCCAACCAGCCGCCGTTGAACAGAATTGCCTGCGAGCTGCCGCTGAACTGTGGCGCCGCGATCATCGGCTCCTGCTCCGAAACCGTCCGGCCGTTCTCGTCCAGGATCTTCGTGGGGTCGCAAAGATAGATGAAGCGAAGCCGGTCGCTCCCGTCGGAAGTGCGCTCGACCAGCGGCATCCAGTTTTTCTCGTGCTGCCGTTGGCCGGCCGGGCGGACGACGCGC
>NZ_SRSR01000003.1:215145-662223 GCF_004792275.1 Mesorhizobium sp. M4B.F.Ca.ET.143.01.1.1 | reverse complement strand
CGGGGTCGATGGAACGGCGGACGAAGACCCTCGCTCTCCCACGGGCTTCAAGGCCCAAAGATGCTCCGGTCTCTCGTCCGCCACCGCACCTGCTGCAATAGCAGAGTCGGCAAGGGACAAGTTACAAAGGTGTCCGAAGGACGGACAACGTTCGAAGGCTCGCGCTACATGGTGCCCTCGCCGCGATCTGCGAGAGAAGGCTAGCCAAGCGTCTCGGCAAACAGCGTCGTCAAGCGCTTCCAATGGCGCTCGGCGGCGGCCGCGTCGTAGACGCTGTGGTCGGGCACGCACCAGCCATGCGCCACGCCGACATAGTTCTCGATCGCGTGGTCGACCTCGGCCACCCTCAGCGCTTCGGCCAGTCGCGCCGACTGCTCCGGCGGAAAGCTGCGGTCGACGCCGGCTACGCCGACATAGACCCTGGCCTTGATTGACGCCGCCTTGCGATGCGGGCTGTCGGCGGCATCGCTGGCCAGATTGCCGCCATGGAAGCTCGCCGCGGCGGCGATCCGGTCCGGATAGCTCGCCGCCGCGTTAAGCGCCCGCGCGCCGCCCATGCAGTAGCCGACGACGCCAACCGGCCCGGTGATCCCTGCGGCGGTCAGCGCATCGAGGAAGGCGGCGCCGTCGCGGATGGTCATGCCCTGCGTCGTGCCGCCGCTCAGCATCAAAAGCGCAGCCTTGCTCTTTTCCTCGGCAAAGGCGGTCTTGGGGTCGAACGGACCATAGGGCACATAGCGATAGAAGAGATCGGGCACCAGCACCGCATAGCCATGCCCCGCGAGCCGCCCGGCCATCTGGTCGAGCGCCGGGCGCGGACCGAAAATATCCATGTACAGGATGATTCCGGCCTTGGCCGGCGCGGCTGGACGAAACAGCCGGGCTTTCGCCGAACCATCCTGGGTCTTGATCTCAAGGTCCTGCTTCGTCATTGCGCGCTCCGCTTGTTGCCACGCGATAGATATCCGCGTCGGCCGTCAGGGCAAGCCAGGACATCTCAATCGCAGTCAAGTTCCCGTGCGACTCGGAACCATCTCTACAGGCCGGCGAACGCCGCCATGTGGAAGGCCTGAACATCGGCTGGGTAGCGATAGTCGGAGCCATAGGGGCAGGCGTTGCGGTCGAGGCAGCCGCCGCTGCGGCAAGGCGCGCCATCGGCGCCGCGCACATGCGCCAGACAGGCCTGGTTCGTGAAGCCGTCCGCCGCATAGGCGTCGACCGGGCAGGATTTCAGGCAAGGTTTGTCGACACATGCATCGCAAAGGTGAATCGATGCCTCAGGTGCGGGGATGGCAATCGCCTCCTCGAACAGCAGCGCGCCGCGATAGGCATGCCAAAGCCCGTAGCGCGGGTGCATGAGGATACCCAGTGGCGACGGCCTTAGCCCCTCCGCCCGCATCGCCCATTGCTGGAACGGCAGATAGGGCCTGTCGGAGGGCGACACGGCGCGCGCGCCGAACTTTTCCGCGACCGAACCGATCACCCCGCGCGCCCATGTGTCGAGCGGATCGGCGATGGCCTGCGGTTGCCGCTCCCGCCAGCGCAGGAAATGCGGCCACGGCGCAGCACCCGCCTGCCCGACCAGCAGGATGGACCTGGCGGGCATGCCGGAGCGCCCGGCGGGTGCTGTGTCCTGGCTGGTGAAACGGAAGCCGCCGCGCAGGATCAAGCCATCGACCGCGAGCACGGCCGAGATATCGTCGACCGTGCCGCGCGAAACAATCATCCCTTCTTGCCCGGCTCGGAGAATGCGCTCCGCCAGACTTCCTTGTGGATGATGTCGGCCACTTTAGCCCGGCCTGACTCGGGCTCCTTTCAAGTGAAGGCGTCGGCCATCGAGCCTTTCTTCCTGGCGATGAAGTCGGTCAGGGCTTCCTCGATCGCCGGATCGAGGTAAGGCGCCTCGTAGCTTTCCAGCCAGCGGCGGGCGAGCTCGTTGGCCCGCTGCGGCGCGGTCTTTTCGCCTTCCGCCAGCCACTGCTCGTAGGAATTGTTGTCGGCAATGTTGGAGCGGTAGAAGGCGGTCTGGAAATTGGCCTGGGTGTGGTCGCAGCCGAGATAGTGGCTGCCCGGACCGACCTGGCGGATGGCGTCCATCGCCTGGCCGTTTTCCGACAGGTCGACGCCCTCGGAGAATTTCTGCTGCATGCCGAGCTGGTCGATGTCCATCATGAACTTCTCGTAGCAGGACGCCAGCCCGCCCTCGAGCCAGCCGGCCGAGTGCAGCACGAAATTCGCACCGGCAAGAATGGTCGAGTTCAGCGTGTTGGCGCTCTCGTAAGCCGCCTGCGCGTCCGGAACCTTCGCGGCGCAGAGCGAGCCGCCGGTGCGGAACGGCAGGCCGAGACGGCGGGCAAGCTGCGCGGCGCCATAGGAGACCAGCGACGGTTCCGGCGTGCCGAAGGTCGGCGCGCCCGACTGCATCGAGATCGACGAGGCGAAAGTGCCGAACAGCACCGGCGCGCCCGGCCGGATCAGCTGCGTGAACGAAGCGCCGGCCAGCACTTCGGCCAGCACCTGCGTCAGCGTGCCGGCGACAGTCACCGGGCTCATCGCGCCGGCAAGGATGAACGGCGTGACGATGCAGGCCTGGTTGTGGCGCGAATAGACCTTCAACGCGCCGAGCATCGTCTCGTCGAACACCATCGGCGAGTTGGCGTTGATCAGGCTGGTCAGCACCGTGTTGTTCTCGACGAAGTCGTCGCCGAAAACGAGTTTGGCCATCGCCACCGTGTCCTCGGCGCGCTCCGGCGCGGTCACCGAGCCCATGAACGGCTTGTCGGAATATTTGATATGGCTGTAGACCATATCGAGATGGCGCTTGTTGACGGGAACGTCGACCGGCTCGCACACCGTGCCGCCCGAATGGTGGATCGACGGCGCCATATAGGCGAGCTTCACGAAGTTCCGGAAATCCTCGATCGTCGCATAGCGGCGGTTGCCGTCGAGATCGCGCACGAAGGGCGGGCCATAGACCGGCGCGAACACCGTCGCTTTACCGCCGACCTGCACCGAGCGTTCGGGGTTGCGCGCATGCTGGGTGTAGACGGACGGCGCTGTCTTCAGCAGCGAACGGCAGAGCCCCTTCGGGAAATGCACGCGCTCGCCCTTGACGTCGGCGCCGGCCTCTTTCCAGAGCTGCAGGGCTTCGGCGTCGTCGCGGAAGATGATGCCGATCTCTTCGAGCACCGTGTCGGTGTTCTTCTCGATCAGCGCCAGGCCTTCCTCGTCCAGCACTTCATAGACGTTGATCTTGCGCTTGATGTAGGTGAGCTGGGTGCCCGGACCGCCGCCCGAGCGCGCTGCCCGTCGCGCCGCCGCGCCACTGCCAGCGCCGCGCCCGCGTCTGCCGCTCGACGGCTCCTGCTCGACTGCCGCGTTCTCGCTCATGATCGTTCTTCCCTGATTTTGTTCTGACCTGATGTGGATTGCGGCCGCGTGCGGCTGCTTCTCGCCGGATCGTAGCCATGCACCCTATTCGAAACGGCCAGCCAGCGCCAACGCCTGTCGCAAAATCGACAAGAATTCCAATAGATTTGCGGTCGCTTTCCTTTTGCGGGAAGTCGCAAATCAGCTATGGATACGCGGCCCTCGCGGGTTAGGTATTGGCGCATCGATTTTAGGCTGCCGCAGACATTCCAAGCAGCAAGGAGCCCGAGAAAAAATGTCCGACGACGAGATCATCCTTTCCGAGCTTTCCGACGACGAGCTCGTGCAGCAGATGCACGACGACCTTTATGACGGGCTGAAGGAAGAGATCGAGGAAGGCACCAACATCCTTCTCGAGCGCGGCTGGGTTCCCTACAAGGTGCTGACCGAGGCGCTGGTCGAAGGCATGCGCATCGTCGGCGAGGATTTTCGCGACGGCATCCTGTTCGTGCCGGAAGTGCTGCTGTCGGCCAACGCCATGAAGGCCGGCATGGCCATCCTTCGTCCACTGCTCGCCGCCACCGGCGCGCCCAAGCAGGGCAAGATGGTGATCGGCACCGTCAAGGGCGACATCCACGACATCGGCAAGAACCTGGTCGGCATGATGATGGAGGGCGCCGGCTTCGACGTCATCGATCTCGGCATCAACAATGCGGTCGAGAAGTATCTGGAGGCGATCGAGCAGCACCAGCCCGACATCATCGGCATGTCGGCGCTGCTGACCACCACCATGCCCTACATGAAGGTCGTCATCGACACGATGAAGGAGAAGGGCATCCGCGACGACTATGTCGTGCTGGTCGGCGGCGCGCCGCTCAACGAGGAGTTCGGCAAGGCCGTCGGCGCCGACGCCTATTGCCGCGACGCGGCGGTGGCGGTCGAGACCGCCAAGGACTTCATGAAGCGCAAGCACAATGTGCGGGCTTCGGCTTGAGCCCAGCGGCTTCGCAATGAACGATGAAAAAAGCCGCGCCTTGCAGCGCGGCTTTTTTGTTCCCAGATTCTGGAAGACCGTGGATCAGGGATTCTTGACCGTGTCCTCGACGGCATTGGCGGTCGATTTGACGTCCTTGCCGACACCGCGGATCGTATTGGCGCAGGCCGAAAGGGCCAGCGCGCAGGCAAGAATGGCGATGGGGCCAAGGCGCGACAGTTTCATGGACGGTGTCTCCCTCGTTCTGTAGGTAAGAAGATAACGCAACCAAATCGGTTCGGCTGGTTCTATGAGTGCGGTGCGAAAAGCGCAACCCGATCAAGGCGAAAGGCTGCTCGTCATCGCCTGCGGGATGATTGCGCGCGAAGTTCTGGCCGTCAAGCAGCAGCTCGCGCTCGACCATCTCGACCTGACCTGCCTGCCGGCGGAGTTCCATTTCTATCCGGACCGCATCCCGCCGGCGATGGACAAGGCGATCGAAAAGGCCAAGGCGGAGGGCTACCGGCACATCTTCGTCGGCTATGCCGACTGCGGCACCGGCGGCATGCTTGATCGCATCTGCGAGAAGCACGGCGTCGAGCGCATGGCCGGACCGCACTGCTTCGCCTTCTACCAGGGCATGGACGCCTACGCGAAGGTCGCCGACGACGACATGATGTCGTTCTACATGACCGACTTCCTCTGCCGCCAGTTCGACGCCTTCTTCATGAAGCCGCTTGGCCTCGACAGGCATCCCGAGCTGATCAAGGACTATTTCGGCAATTACCAGAAGCTGGTCTATATCGCCCAGACCGACGATCCGGGGCTCGACAGGGTCGCGGAGAAGGCAGCCGCGCTGCTCGGCCTGGCCTATGAGCGCCGCTCGACCGGCTATGGCGATCTGACGACGGAACTGGCCGAGGCCGCCGCGTGCGGCTGACCTGCTGATCAAGAGGGGGGAATCGATGCGTTTTCGGACTTTGCTTCTGTCTGTGTGTCTGGGTGCCGGCTTGACCCTGCCGGCTCACGCCGATGGCGAGGTGCAAAAACTGATCACCGCTGCCGACAAGACGCGGCTCGACAAATATGGCGAGACGCGCAAGGCCGCCCTCGAGGAGGCCAAGGCCGGCGACCCGGCCGAGGTCAAGCAGTTGGATACCCTCCTCGCCAAGCCGCTGGTGGCGTTTTCCGACAAGGACCTGACCGGCACCTGGAAATGCCGCACCATCAAGGCCGGTGGTTTGAGCCCGCTCGTCATCTATGGCTGGTTCAAATGCAAGGTGAGCGATGACGGCTCCGGCTGGAGACTGGAAAAGATCAGCGGCTCGCAGCGCACCAAGGGCCGCTTCTTCGACGAGAGCGAAAAGCGCGCCATCTATCTCGGCTCGTTCACCGTCAACGAAGATCCGGCCAAACCCTATGGCAGCGGCCCGCAGAGCGACCAGGTCGGCTATGCCTTCCGCAACAGCGCCGCCGAATGGCGCATTGAATTCCCGGCGCCCTACTACGAATCAAAGCTCGACATCATGGAATTCAAGCGCTGATTCCTCCCCCAAAGGCCGTCGGCCTCGCGCCGTCACCAAGGATTAACCCCGCCAGCCTAGCATGCCGCGCGTTTGCGCAAGCCGCTCCCATCCGGGCGCGCCGGGCGCTCCGACACCAGGTGTTCCCAGGGGGCGGCACGAACCATGGCAGCGCCAATGGCAGATCCACGACCGATCGTCGTCGTCACCGAGGGCGGTCCGCACATCTGGGCGATCGTCAACGCCATCGCCGATCGGCTCGGCCCTGTCAGCGTCGTCCTCGAAACACCTGAATCCAAAAAGCAATTGCTTCTCGGCCGGGCTCGGCGCCAGGGCTGGATCTCGGCCATCGGACAGCTCGGCACCATGGTGCTGACGCGGCTCGGCAAACGGTTCTTTTCCGGCCATGCGGCACGATTGATCGCCGAGCAGAAACTGGAGACCGAACCCCGCCCCGGCCAGACCATCATCGACATCCCCTCGGCCAATGGGCCGGAGTGCCTTCGGGCGATCGCCGACCTCCAGCCGGGTGTGGTGCTGCTGGCCGGCTGCCGGCTGCTGTCGCGGCAGACGCTGGCGAAGATAGCCTGTCCGGTGCTTAACTATCATGCCGGCATCGCCCCCAAATATCGCGGCATGAATGGCGGCTACTGGGCGCTGGCCTCGGGCGACGCGGGCAATTTCGGCAGCACCGTGCATCTGGTCGATGCCGGCGTCGACACCGGCGGCGTGCTGCGACAGGCGCGCGGCAAGCCTGAACCGGGCGACACCATCTCAAGCTACGCGCTGCGGCAGGCGGCATTCTCGCGCGACATCTGCGTCGAAGCGGTCGGCGACGCACTGGCGGGCAAGCTCGCCACATTCGATCCCGGCCTGCCCTCGAAACAGTGGTATCATCCGACGATCTGGTACTACCTTTGGACCGGCTTGACGAAGCGCATCTGGTAGCCGGCTGGCCGCGCTATTTCACCTTTCTTTTTGCGACCTCCAATAGCGTCGCTTTTGAATGCGCGCGCGTCGTCCCATAACAAGCGGCCCCAGTGCGCATGCGGCAATGCTCGCAGCTGCTGCATCGGCCCGAAGTCGGAAAGCACGATGCAGCGAAGTTGAAGTGGTAGAGCGTCCTTTGTGCGTCCGAGAAGGACGCACGGCGCTCTACGGGGAGTGAGAAATTTATGGCCGATCTGATCGTCGTCTACTGGCGCGACATCCCTGCCCAGGTCATCGTCAGGAAGGGCCGGCAGAACGCCAAGCGCGAACTGCCGCTGCGCTTCACCGAGGCGATCGACATGTGCGCCATGCGCACCGGCGCTGGCGGCACCGACGACTATCTGGCCGAATGGCGCAAGGCCGACCCGGTTCCGGTCGGCGACGACCTCGAGGCCGAGGTCGAAAGGGCCTTCCACGAGCTCGACACGAAATACGACCGCGAGCGGCTGGTCGCTCTGGTCAAGGCGGGCGGAAAAGAAAATGTCTGAACAGCAACCGGCGGTTACCCAGGCCACTCTGGTCAAGAAGGCAGCGCCGAAATCCGACTACAAGCCGGCCGACGTTTCGCCGCAGCGGCGCGTCCAGCGTTCCTTCGCGGTGAGATTGTGGTCTATCCGGCACTCGCGATTGCTCGAATGGTTCTACAGCCGCTTCGCCGACATCTTCCTGCTGTTGCATCCCTTGTGGAAAGGCATCGGCTACGGTCGCGTCGAGGCTCCGGTCAAGTTCGTCGAGAAGCGCGTCAAGGGCTTCATGTTCGACTGTCGCATGTGCGGCCAGTGCGTATTGTCCTCGACCGGCATGTCCTGCCCGATGAACTGCCCGAAGCAGCTTCGCAACGGCCCGTGCGGCGGCGTGCGCGCCAATGGCAATTGCGAGGTCGAGCCCAACATGCCCTGCGTCTGGGTCAAGGCCTGGGAAGGTTCGCGCAACATGGTGCATGGCGACAAGATCCTCGACGTGCAGAAGCCGGTCGACCAGTCGCTGCGTGAAACCTCCGCCTGGCTGCGCGTGACCGCGCAGGCAGCCGCCGCACGCCAGCCGGCCGACAATGCAACCAAGACCGGAGCGTCCGCATGACCATCCGCCAGCGCGACGAGAACCCGGCCGGCATCCACCTGCCACTCGATCCCTTGCCCGGCCACACCTCGCGCGGCCGTCTGGAGCGCGTGCTGAGGCGCGGCGAGTTCGCGGTGACCACCGAGCTCAACCCGCCGGACAGCGCCGATCCGGAGGACGTTTACAACCGAGCCAAGATCTTCGACGGCTGGGTCGACGCCATCAACGCCGTCGATGCCTCCGGCGCCAACTGCCACATGTCCTCGGTCGGCATCTGCGCGCTGCTCACCCGCATGGGCTATGCCCCGATCATGCAGATCGCCTGCCGCGACAAGAACCGCATCGCCATCCAGGGCGACGTGCTGGGCGGCGCCGCGATGGGCGTCGCCAACATGCTCTGCCTCACCGGCGACGGTGTGCAGGCCGGCGACCAGCCCGGCGCCAAGCCGGTGTTCGACCTCGATTCCATGTCGCTGCTCGAGACCTGCCGCATCATGCGCGACAACGGCAAGTTCCTTTCGGGCCGCAAGCTGACGACGCCGCCGCAGATCTTCCTCGGCGCCGCCGTCAATCCCTTCGCCCCGCCCTTCGACTTCCGCCCCATCCATCTCGGCAAGAAGATCGCCGCCGGCGCCCAGTTCGTGCAGACGCAGTACTGTTTCGACGTACCGATGTTCAAAACCTTCATGCAGAAAGCGCGTGACCTCGGCCACACCGAGAAGGTTTTCGTCCTGTGCGGCGTCGGGCCGCTGGCCTCGGCCAAGACGGCCAAGTGGATCCGTTCCAACGTGCCGGGCATCCATATCCCCGACGCGATCATCAAGCGGTTGGAAGGCGCCCAGGACCAGAAGAAGGAAGGCAAGCAGCTCTGCATCGACATCATCAACGAGGTGAAGGAAATCCCAGGCGTCGCCGGCGTCCATGTGATGGCCTACCGCCAGGAGGAGTACGTCGCCGAGATCGTCGATGAATCGGGCGTGCTGAAGGGCCGCCAGCCATGGAAGCGCGAAATCCGCCGCGACGACCAGCTGGTCGCCGACCGGCTCGACCACATTCTGCATGACGAGATTACCGAAACCCAGGTGGACATGGTGAAGACCGCGCATTGAAGGACGCGGCCGTCACCATTCGCTTGAACGAAATCAGATAACGATATAAAGAACTCTTTATATCACGACGGAGAGATTGCATGACCCGCACCATCGTCGCGTCCGCGACCAAAGAAATCATCATCGGCTTCGACCAGCCCTTCTGCGTGATCGGCGAGCGCATCAACCCGACGGGCCGCAAGAAGCTCGCCGCCGAAATGGTGGCCGGCAACTTCGAGACCGTCATCAAGGATGCGCTGGAGCAGGCCGCGTGCGGCGCCACCATGCTCGACGTCAATGCCGGCGTCACCGCCGTCGACCCCAACGCCACCGAGCCGGCGCTGCTGGTGCAGACGCTGGAGATCGTGCAGGGCCTGGTCGACCTGCCGCTGTCGATCGACAGTTCGGTCACCGCCGCCATCGAGGCGGCGCTGAAGGTCGCCAAGGGCCGGCCGCTGGTCAATTCCGTCACCGGCGAGGAAGAGAAGCTTGAAGCCATCCTGCCGCTGGTCAAGAAGTACAATGTCCCGGTCGTCGCCATCTCCAACGACGAGACCGGCATCTCGATGGACCCGGATGTCCGCTTCGCCGTCGCCAAGAAGATCGTCGAGCGCTGCGCCGATTTCGGCATTCCCGCCCATGACGTCGTCGTCGACCCGCTGGTGATGCCGATCGGGGCGCTGGGCGATGCCGGCCGCCAGGTGTTCGCGCTGCTGCGCCGTCTTCGCGAGGAGCTCAAGGTCAACACCACCTGCGGCCTTTCCAACATTTCGTTCGGCCTGCCGCACCGCCACGGCATCAACGCCGCCTTCATCCCGATGGTGATCGGCGCCGGCATGACCTCGGCGATCATGAACCCGGTGCGTCCGCAGGAAATGGAAGCGGTGCGCGGCGCCAATGTGCTCAACGGCACCGACGAGAACTGCACCAACTGGATCCGCACCTACAAGGACTACAAGCCGGCCGAGGGCGGCCACGCCGTCGCCGCCCCCGTGGCGGTTACCGCTCCTGGCGAAGGCGCCGCTGGCGGCCGCCGCCGCGGTGGCCGTGAAGCCCGGATGGCCAGGGGATAAGCGCGCAATCGTGAGCCTTTCCGCAAACCTCGCTGAACCGATCGCACCTTTGGTGTGGTCGGTTCAGTCTGCTTTGCGCTCAGGCCAGGCCCAGGATCGCGTCGAACACGGCCATCCCCGCCCACGATCCGAAAATGCCGGTCGCGCCGCCAACGATGAGATCATCGTCGGCGGCAGGCCAGAAGGCGTGCAGCAGCAATGCCGCAACGATCGCGCCGACAATGCCGGACGCCAGATATTGCGGATTGTGCAGCCAGCGGCCCTTCAGCACCCGCACCATCGTGAAAGCGGTGAATATGGCGGACAGCAGGAGATCGGACATGGTTGGCCTCTGGACCATCAAACACTCCACCCAACAGTGAAACGATCCGTTAAACGGCATCGACAATCATCAC
Source organism: Mesorhizobium sp. M4B.F.Ca.ET.143.01.1.1 (assembly GCF_004792275.1). Taxonomy (NCBI): domain Bacteria; kingdom Pseudomonadati; phylum Pseudomonadota; class Alphaproteobacteria; order Hyphomicrobiales; family Phyllobacteriaceae; genus Mesorhizobium; species Mesorhizobium sp. M4B.F.Ca.ET.143.01.1.1. The sequence continues at coordinate 651,753 of NZ_SRSR01000003.1, read as the reverse complement.
CGAGACCCATGCAGGCATGAACTCGCACACCAACATCACCGACCCGCTCGTGCTGTTCATGCCGTCCGGCAAGCGCGGCCGGTTCCCGGTCGGCACGCCGGTGCTCGATGCCGCGCGCCAGCTCGGTGTCTATGTCGAGAGCGTGTGCGGCGGGCGCGCCACCTGCGGACGCTGCCAGATCGAGGTGCAGGAAGGCAATTTCGCCAAGCACAAGATCACCTCCTCCAATGACCACATCTCGGCCAAGGGCGCCAAGGAGGAGCGCTACGAACGCGTTCGCGGTCTGCCCGAGCGGCGGCGCCTGTCCTGCTCGGCGCAGATCCTCGGCGACCTCGTCATCGACGTGCCGCAGGATACGGTCATCAACGCCCAGACCATCCGCAAGGACGCCGACACCAGGGTCATCGCCCGCGATACCGCGATCCGCATGTGCTATGTCGAGATCGAAGAGCCCGACATGCACAAGCCGCTCGGCGATCTCGATCGGCTGAAGATCGCGCTGATGAAGGACTGGGGCTTCAAGAGCCTCGAGTTCGACTTCTATCTGCTGCCGCAGGTGCAGGGCATCCTGCGCAAAGGCAACTGGACGGCCACCGCCGCCATCCACAAGGATGCCGACAGCGACATCGCGCGCGTCATAGCGCTTTGGCCGGGCCTCAAGAACGAGGCCTACGGGCTGGCCTGCGACATCGGTTCGACCACCATCGCCATGCATCTGGTGTCGCTGCTGTCGGGCCGCGTCGCCGCCTCGTCGGGCACGTCCAATCCGCAGATCCGCTTCGGCGAGGATCTGATGAGCCGCGTCTCCTATGTGATGATGAACCCGGACGGCCGCGAGGGCATGACGGTCGCCGTGCGCGAGGCGGTCTCCGGCCTCGTCGACAAGGTCTGCGCCGAAGGCAATGTCCATCGCAACGACATCCTGGATTCCGTCTTCGTCGGTAATCCCATCATGCACCACCTCTTCCTTGGCATCGATCCGACGGAGCTTGGCGGCGCTCCCTTCGCGCTCGCTGTGTCGGGCGCCGTGCGCATCAAGGCCTCCGACATCGGCCTGAAGCTGAACCAGGGCGCGCGCCTTTACATGCTGCCCTGCATTGCCGGCCATGTCGGCGCCGACGCTGCGGCCGTCACACTGTCGGAAGGGCCGCACCGCCAGGACGAGATGATGCTGATCGTCGACGTCGGCACCAATGCCGAGATCGTGCTCGGCAACTCGACGCGGGTGGTGGCGGCCTCCTCGCCCACCGGGCCCGCTTTCGAAGGCGCGGAAATTTCCGGAGGCCAGCGCGCCGCACCCGGCGCGATCGAGCGCGTGCGCATCGATCCCGAGACGCTGGAGCCGAAATACCGCGTCATCGGCTCGGAGCTTTGGTCGGACGAGCCGGGCTTCCTCGAAAGCGTGCAGGCGACCGGCGTCACCGGCATCTGCGGCTCCGGCATCATTGAGATAGTGGCGGAGATGTACCTTGCCGGCATCATCTCCGAGGACGGCGTGGTCGACGGCTCGCTCGCCGCGCGTTCGCCACGCGTCGTCGCCAATGGCCGCACTTTCTCCTATGTGCTGAAGGACGGCGAACCCAGGATCACCATCACCCAGAACGACGTGCGCGCCATTCAGCTCGCTAAGGCAGCCCTTTACGCCGGCACCAAGCTGCTGATGGAAAAGCAGAACACCGAGCATGTCGACCGCATCCATTTCGCCGGCGCCTTCGGCTCCTTCATCGATCCGAAATACGCCATGGTGCTTGGCCTGATCCCGGACTGCGATCTCGACAAGGTCTCGGCAGTCGGCAACGCCGCCGGCGCCGGTGCGCGCATGGCGCTGCTCAATCGCGGCTACCGCCGCGAGATCGAGGAGACGGTAAGCCGCATCGAGAAGATCGAGACCGCGCTTGAGCCGAAATTCCAGGAGCACTTCGTCTACGCCATGGCGCTGCCGAACAAGGTCGATCCGTTCCCCAAGCTTTCGGCTGCGGTGAAATTGCCGCCGCGCAAGACGGTCAGTGAGGACGGTGTTGCCGGCGACGCCACGCCGCGCCGGCGCTCGCGCGAGGGCCATGCGGCAAGGCGCGGCCGGGAATAGTAGCCTCTCGCCGCCTCCCAAAGTCTCCCATTTTCATTTGCATGCAAATGTTTCCGGATCTCCCGATCCGGAAACCGAAACGCCGTTTTCGTGAAATCGGCTGGAAACACGCCGGGCGCATTTAGGCACCCGTCGAACGGCAGGCCGGAAATGTCTTCCCGCCGCCGCTTCCGGAGGAAACACCATGTCGATGTTCGAAAGCCTCGGCCGCTATGGGGTGGCCATCAAGCATGCGCACAGCAGGAACAAGTCGATCCGGGCTCTGAACAGTCTGCCCGTCGACATCCAGAAGGATATCGGCTGGCCGGCGTCGCCTCCGAATGATCCGCAGGCCGTGCTTTCCCAGTTGCTCCTGGGCTCGGCGCGCTGATGACCTTCGCCGACAAATGCAAGTTGCTGGCCAAGCGCCGGGGCCGTGATGCGGCTCCGGCCGCCGGCGACAACAAACTGCGCGTCGCCTTGCTGCCGCGCCGCTAGACTGGATGCAGCGGCACGGCAGGATCACACAAGCGTGTTGCACCCGGCGCAAATCTTGACATTTCCGCCCCAGACACGATCTTCGGATTAGAGGGGAATTCTCTTAGTCGGCTCCGCCGAAGTTCGTGTATCCGCATGCCCAGCTTCAAAAGCCACGTCGTTTCTTTTGTCCTCAGGCATAGCCGCAAGCAGGCCTTTTCCAGTCCGGAAAACCTGCAGCGCTGGATCGCCTATGCGCGCAAGACCGAGGATCACCATCCGCCGGCCTCGCTGCGTTCCCGCTTCGACATCGCCGAGCGCATGGTGAACGGCTTTCCCGTTTATGAGATCGCGCCAAGGACCGGCGAGCTCAAGCGCATGCTCTATCTGCATGGCGGCGCCTTTGTCTTCCAGATCACCTCCTACCATTGGGGCCTGATCGCCGAGATGGCCGAGCGGCTGGGCTTCGGCATCACCGTGCCGATCTACCCGATCGCGCCCGAGCACGACTTCCACGCCATGTTCGGCATGGTCGGCAAGGTCTACCGGCAGATGCTCGAGGAGACGGAAGCCGCGGACATCGTCTTCATGGGCGATTCCGCCGGCGGCAACATGGCCGTGGTGCTGACCATGATGGCGGCCGAGGACGCCTTGCCGCTCCCCTCGCACCACGTCCTGATTTCGCCCGGGCTCGACATGTCGCTCTCCAACCCCGAAGTGTTCGAGGCTGAGCGCAACGATCCGTGGCTTGGCATAGCCGGCGGGCTGGAGGCGATCCGGCTCTACAGCGCCGGCATCGATCGCGCGGACTGGCACATCAGCCCGCTCTACGGCGACCTTTCGGTATTGCCGAAGACGCTGCTATTGACCGGCTCGCACGACCTGCTCACCCCCGACAACCTGATCTTCGCCGAGAAGGCGCGGGCCGCCGGCGTCGAGGTGGAGGTCGTCTATGAGGAAGGTATGTTCCACGTCTGGCCGCTGATCGAGATGCCGGAGACGCGGCGCGCGCGCAACAGCATCGTTGCCTTCCTGACTGGGGAAACCAGGGCGCGGCCGGTCAAGGCTCGTGGCTGGTCGCTTGAGGGTCAGGCCGCGACCTGACCCTTACCCGGACTTGCCAGCCAAGCTCAGAACTTGCCGGTTTCCTTGAACACTTCGAAAGTAGCGCGGATATGGTCCGCGACCGCCTTCACCGGCGCACTGGCGTCCGGCGTCACCACCATGGCCAGGTTGTAGGTGCCGATATCGGGCATGCCGTCCTTCGGGCTAAGCGCGACCATCTCGTCGCCGAGGAACGATCGCGGCAGCGGCGCGACGGCGAGGTCGGCCATGATGGCGGCGCGCTGGCCGGCCGTGTGCGCGCTCATATAGGCGACGCGGTAGTTGCGGCCCTCGCGGCCGAGCGCCTCGAGGGCGCCGGCCCGCCACACGCAGCCCTCCTCCCACAGCGACACCGGCAGCGGCTCGCGCAGATGCGCGCAGCCGCCCTTGGCGCCGGCCCAGACGATCGGTTCGGTCAACAGCACCTCGGCGCCGAGCGCGCTGGTCTTGTAGGAGTTGGTGAGCAGCGTGATGTCGAGCGCTCGGTCGTCCATGCGCCGGCGCAGATTGATGCTCTGGTCGATGGTGACGTCGACGGCGATCGAGGGATGCGACTGTGCGAAGCGCTTCAGGACATGCGGCAGCACGCGTTCGCCGTAGTCGTCCGGAGAGCCCAGCCGCACCACGCCGACAATGTCGGGGATGATGAACTTCGACACCACCTCGCGGTTGATCGACAACAGCCGGCGGGCATAGCCGAGCAGCATCTCGCCGTCCGTCGTCAGCGTCACCGAGCGCGCGTCGCGCGCGAAGACGGAGCGGCCGAGGATGTCCTCTAGCTTCTTGATCTGCATGGAGACGGCCGACGGCGTACGGAAGACGGCGGTGGCGGCCGTGGTGAAGCTGCCGGTTTCGGCAATCGCCACGAAGGTGCGCAGGACATCGAGATCGAGCAGCGGCAGCGGATGATTGAGTGGGGCGTTCATCGGGATCGGCCTTCAATTTTTCTGATGCGAACGATCATTCCATTTCGTTTGATTGAACATCAGTTTGGGAGGATAGTCAACTCCATCGAAGCAGGCTGTTGCCACAAACAGCCATCAAACGACCCCGGCACGGACCTGCATTCGACAGAAATGAAGCTGAAACAGACTGCCGCCGGGCAACTCCCGGCCCAACGCAAAGGAGAATGAAATGTCCATCCTTTCCTCCATCGGCCGGCTTGCGACCGAATTCACCGCGGCCCGCGCCCGTTACCAGACCGAACGCGCCATCCATGCGCTGCCGATCGAACTGCAGAAGGATATCGGCTGGCCGGAAGCCGCCGATGCCAGGACCGGTGCTCGCCACGGTGTCGGATCCTGGGCTGGAGCAAAGTAAATCGTGTGTATCAAAACCTAAAGGCCTGCCCGGCGGACCCAGCCCGGCAGGCCTCTCTATTTTGTCCAACCGCCTGTTTTGTTTGCATTCAAATGATTTTTCCGAGCCATGCTACGGCTGCATGACGCATATGAACCAATCGCATAACGCTGCTTTTTCGATTTAACGCGTTGTAAACAATCGTAAATCCTGGGCACATTGCCCAAAAATGTCGCAATTGGTGTCGCTTTTCATAACAAGCGCTTCGCTTTTGCGATTTCGTTTTCGTTCGCACAAGCCTATATCAACGCCAGCAAACGAGCTGCCCCACTCCATCACGCGAAGGCGACCCGTCTGAGCAACCGAATGGAGATGATTATGAAGCTTCTTGCCCGCCTGTTCCACCGCCGCGAAATGAACCTGACGACCGCGCTCGAGCGCCAGCGCCTTTCGAAGACCATGCCCGGCCAGACCGGCGCCCTGGCCGCCGCGCGCCTCGGTTTCGTCGCCTGATATTGAGACTTTAGCGCGGCGCCTCCCAGCCGACGCTGTGAAGTTGACCTCCCCGCCGCTTCGGCAAGACCGAAGCGGCGTTTCTTTGCCCAGGGGCCGTTCTGCCCGCTCCGGTAGCACATCGGGGCCCATTCCCCAGGCGATTGCCCATTTGCGACCCATGTCGCAAATTTAATTGTCCCAAACCTCTCTAGGCGATTGACAGGAATGGTTTTTCCTGATGTCGCTATGCTATTCGCGACATCCTGTTCGCGTCATGGCCGCGTGAGGTTTCCCGTGAATGCCGTAAAGCACCCGATCAAGAGATCGTTTGTATTTTTCCTCGTCCCCGACTTCACCATGATCGCCTTCGCGACGGCGCTCGATCCGCTGCGCTCGGCCAACCGCATGCTTGGCTACGAGGCCTATAGCTGGCGCCTGGCGAGTATCGACGGCAAGCCTGTGCGCGCCTCGAACGGCGTCGAATGCGCCGTCAACACCTCGCTTGAGGAGGAGCGCAGGAAAATGGCCGGACCGGACCGGCCGAACATGGCCATCGTCTGCAGCGGCGTCAATGTCGAGCGCTACCAGAACAAGTCGGCCTTCGCCTGGCTGCGCGAGGAATACAATCGCGGCGTCGCCGTCGGCGGGTTGTGCACGGGCGCGCATATCCTTGCCGCCGCCGGCCTGTTGTCCAACAAGCGCTGTGCCATCCATTGGGAGAATCTGCCCGGCTTTTCCGAGGCCTTCCCCAAGGCCAACGTCTTTGCCGACCTGTTCGAGATCGACCAGAACATCTACACCTGCGCCGGCGGCACCGCCGCGCTCGACATGATGCTGAAGCTGATCGGCGACGATTTCGACGAGAGCCTCGTCAACCGCGTCTGCGAGCAGGTGCTGACCGACCGCGTGCGCAGCCCGACCGACCGCCAGCGCCTGCCGCTGCGCGCCCGCCTCGGCGTGCAGAATTCCAAGGTTCTGACCATCATCGAACTGATGGAAGCGAACCTCTCCGAGCCGCTGTCGCTGATCGAGATCGCCGACCATGTCGATCTCTCGCGCCGACAGATCGAGCGCCTGTTCCGCACCGAGATGGGCCGTTCGCCCGCCCGCTACTACCTGGAGATCCGGCTCGACCGCGCCCGCCATCTCTTGATCCAGTCGTCGATGCCGGTGGTCGAGGTGGCGGTGGCCTGCGGCTTCGTCTCCGCCTCGCATTTCTCCAAATGCTACCGCGAGCTCTATGCCCGCTCGCCGCAGCAGGAACGCGTCGACCGCAAGCAGCTGCTGGCGGCCTGACCCTCATAGGTGTCCAAAAAAGGCTAGATCGCTGGAGCGGCTTCCCGCTCCAGCTGGGATAGTTTTAGTACCTCTCGCCGCAGTAGCATTCGGCCGATGAGATGCGATCGTTCCAGCCGGTATTGCTGAAATCGCGGACCCTGCGATTGAGCTCGATCGACCGACCTCGCATCCTCGTATCCGAATAGGCGACGAGGGTGCAGCCGCGGCTCACGATCACCGAGGAGACGCGATCGTTCCAGAACTGGCCGCCACGAAAGCTCACCGAATCGTCCGCTCCCAATTCCAGCGCGCGGCCGCGAAAATTCGAGTGCTCGAACATGATGCAGCCCGCATCGCCGTAATACTGAGCACTGGCGCTGCCGGCGCAAAACACCGATGCGGCCGCCATCAGGATTGCGACAGATTTCATGGGACGTCTCCTCGTTTGCGCATGGAAGCCGTATGATCGGCACGGCGCGACGACTTTGCATGGCCGACACCGGACAGGCAAGCCGGGGCATGACAACTAGCGGCTGTCGAACATCCAGCTGCGGTCGCGCCACATTTTCTCGCCGACCTGACAATCCACGATCGGCTTGTCCTGGGCGAGCACCATCGGCGGATCAGCTGCCTCATCGGCCGCCCGTTGCGGCGAACCTGGACCGGCAAGCTCCAGCACCAGCTTGCGGCGGATCGCTTCCGGAAACTGCGTCCAGTCGTTGACCGGGATCATGAAGGCGCCGGGACCACCGATGACGCAGTCGCTGTAATAGCGGTCGAGATCATTGACGTCGTAGGCGCCGGTGAAGCCGCCGCGCGTCATCAACGGCAGCCCGTTGATGGTGATGCCCTGGCTCACCACGATATCCCGCGCGAGGTTGACGGGCGCCCCCTGGTTGTTGGGCCCGTCGCCGGAAATGTCGATGACGCGCTTGACGCCCTGAAAGCCGCTTTCGGCGAAAAGATCGCTGCCGAATTCCAGCGCGCCGGAAATCGAGGTGCGCCTGGCGCTGTCCGGCGGGTGGGCGTTGAGCTGCTCGACCACGCGCTCGGCATCGGCCCGGTTGGCGATCGCCGTCCACGGCACGATGACCCGCTGCCAGTTGCTGCCCGCCCATTCGACATAGGTGACGGCGATCTTGCCATAGGCGCCGTCGGCAATCGCCTTGAGCACCAGATCGTGCGTCAGCGCCGCCGCGTAGCCATGGCGCTGGATCTCGAGCTCTTCAGGCGACATCGACAACGAGACGTCGACGGCAAGCACCAGCTCGATGTCGACGGATTCCGCGGAGGATGCGGGCGTCGCGCAAAGTGCCGACGCCAGCGCGGCGCAGAACGGAAGGAGATGTCTTGCACTGGCAAAAGCAGACATGCCGCGACGGTAAGCGAGAATCGCGGCCGGACAAAGCGAAAAGCCCGGCGGGGGCCGGGCTTCTCGTGCGCTTGGAAAACTCAGCTGCGCGGCTTCAGACTCTCCGGATCGTAGAGCGGCTTGTAGCCGACGCCGGCAACCTCGACCGGATAGGTCTCGCCGAAATACTCGACCTGCAGCTTGCGCCCTTCCTGGGCGTAGGCCCAGGGCAGATAGGCAAGCGCGATGTTCTTGCCGATGGTCGGGCCGTAGGCGACCGAGGTGGTGAAGGAGCGGCGGCCGAGTTCGTCGACCAGCGTCTCGCCGGTCGCGGGGTCCAGCACCGGCATGGTGCCGACCGGATAGCGCGCGACGCCGTTCGCATCGATGTTGTCGGTCATTACCAGCGTGCACAGCATCGCCGGCTGATGCTCGCGGGCGCGATACTCCACATGCTTGGCCTTGCCGCAGAAATCGTTCTCCTTGACCTTCGGACGTGCAAGGTCGGCCTCGAGCAGATTGTACTCGGTCAACAGGTCGGCGTTCTGCAGCCGCAGGCTCTTTTCCATGCGGCGCGTGTTGGCATAGGTCTCGACGCCGAACGGCATGACGCCGGTCGAACGCAGCGCGTCCCAGACGGCGAGGCCATCCTCGTAGCGCATGTGCAGTTCCCAACCCTGCTCGCCGACATAGGAGATGCGGAACGCCGTCACATCCTTGCCGCCGATCCGGATCGGCTTGATCGCGGCGAAGGGGAAATTCTCCGGCGTCAGCCCGTTCGGATCCTCGACCACCTTCTGCAGAGTGGTGCGCGCGTTCGGGCCCCAGATGCCGATGGTGACGTATTTTTCGGTCACGTCGGTGACGGTGACGTCGAAGCCCTTGTCCTGCGCGGTGCGCTGCATGTAGCGGAAGTCGCGCGGACCGGCGTCGGCGCCGTCGATCACACGGCAGCGGTCGGCCATGCGGATGACGGTGAAGTCGGCGCGCACCATGCCTTCCTCGTCGAGGAAGTGGGTGTAGATGCCCTTGCCGATGTTGTTGTCGCCGCCGATCTTGGCCGCGCACAGCCATTCGAGCAGCGCGACATGGTCGGGCCCTTCGACGTCATACATCGAGAAATGCGACAGGTTGACGATACCGCAATCCTCGCTCATCGCCAGATGCTCGGCATTGGAGACGCGCCAGAAGTGGCGGTTGTCCCATTCGTTCTGGCGCACCGGCACGCGGTTGCCGTATTTCTCCAGCAGATACTCGTTGGCGGCATAACCGTGGGCGCGCTCCCAGCCGCCGAGTTCCATGAAATAGCCGCCGAGTTCCTTCTCGCGCTCCCAGAACGGCGAGCGGCGTATGTTGCGGCCCTTCGAGAACGGCTCGCGCGGATGCACAGCCGGATTGTAGACCTTCATCGCCGTCTCGGTGCAGCGCTCCCAGATGAACTCTTCCTTCGTCTGGTGCGGGTAGAAGCGCGCATAGTCGATTGCGTGATGGTCGATCGAGGTGCGGCCGTCGGTCATCCAGTCGGCGATCAGCTTGCCCATGCCGGGGCCGTCCTTGACCCAGATGGCGACGGCGTACCACAGGCCCCTCACCTTCTGGCTCTCGCCCATCGATGGGCCGCCGTCGGTGGTCACCTGCAGCAGGCCGTTGAAGGAATGGCTCTCATTGTAGCCGAGCTCGCCCAAGATCGGCGTCAGCTCCATGGCGCGTTCCAGCGGCGCCAGGATCTGCTCCATGTCGAGATCGCGCTGCGACGGCGACAGCCGCGCCTGGTACTTTTCGAGCAGGTCGCGCGGGTGGCAGAGACGCGGATTGTTCTCTTCGTAATAGCCCCACTCGATCTGCCCGCCCTCGGCGGTCTTGGGATCGCCGGTGTCACGCATATAGGCCGAATTGCCCTGGTCGCGCAGCAGTGGCCAGCCGATCTCCTTGCCGGTGCCGGCGAACTCGTTGTAGGGGCCGAAGAAGGTCAGCGGATGGTCGATCGGCATCACCGGCAGGTCCTCGCCGACCAGCGCCGCGGTCAAACGGCCCCAGATGCCGGTGCAGACGACCACATAGTCGGCCATGATCGTTCCGCGCTCGGTCACCACGCCCTTGATGCGCCCGTTCTCGACGATCAGCGACTTGGCCGAGGTGTTGGCGAAAGACTGGAGCTTGCCGGAGGCCACACCCTGGTCGACGAGCTTGCCGGCGACCGTCTGCGAGCGCGGAATGACCAGGCCGGCATCCGGATCCCACAAGCCGCCCTGCACCATGCTCTCTTCGATCAGCGGAAACTTTTCCTTGATCTCGGCCGGCTCGATCAGCCGCGCCCGGGTGCCGAAGGATTTGGCCGAAGCGATCTTGCGCTTGATCTCCGCCATGCGGCTGTCGTCGCCGACGCGCGCGACTTCGAGGCCGCCAATGCGCGCGTAATGGCCCATCTTCTCGTAAAAATCGATCGAATAGAGCGTTGTCCAGCAGGACAGGAAGTCATGGCTGGTCGTGTAGCAGAAGTCGGACGCGTGCGCCGTCGAGCCGATATCGGTCGGGATGCCGGACTTGTCGATGCCGACAATGTCGTCCCATCCGCGCTCGATCAGGTGATGGGCGATGGAAGCGCCCACGATCCCGCCCAGCCCGACGATGACGACCTTCGCCTTTTCCGGAAACCCTGCCATTGCCCGTGACTCCAAAGTGGTAAAGCGGGCGGACTATAGGGCGGAGCGGTGTCGCGATTGAAGCCTGTTTGCGACATTACGAAAAGACCGAGCGACCCTGACGACCGAACATGCTTCCTTCGGACGCCACAGGCGAGGATTTTTGCCATGCGACGGAGTCAGTCGGACCGCTCCATGAGCTTCTGGAAGACAAGCTGCTTACCTTCGCGCACGCTGTCTTCAAGCGGCTTCGCCTTCGCCAGATGCGCGGCGATCGCGCTGGCCAGCATGCATCCCGTCCCACGCATCGATGCTGCAAGGCGTGGTGTGTCGAAGCGGAGTGGTTCTTGGTTCGAGCGCAACAGAATGTCGGTCGATCGCGGTCCCGATGCATGACCGCCCTTGATCAGCAGGGCCTGCGCACCTGCGCCGAGCAATTCCTGACCCTGCCTGATCGCGCCATCCTCGTCGGTTGCGCGTTCCGCCGGGACAAGAAGCGCCAGCTCGATGAGATTGGGCGTGACCAAGCGGCAAAGCGGCATCAGGTCATGCTTCATCGCCGCGACCGCGTCAGCTTCCAGCAGCGCCCGGCCTGAGGTGGAGGCCAACACCGGATCGAGTATTGCCGGCACCCGAGGACTTTCGCGCAGCACGGCCGCAACGGCCACGACGGTCTCGGCAGTCGCCAGCATGCCGATCTTGATGGCGACCACCTCGTTGGCCTGCAGCGCGGCGCGCATCTGGTCGGCCACCAGGCGTGGCGATGAGCGGTGTATTTGCGCCACGCTTTCTTGCGTCTGTACTGTCAGCGCGGTCACGGCCAGGCAGGTGCGCACGCCAAGCGAAGAGATCGTCTCGATATCGCGTGCAAGTCCGGCACCCCCGCTGGAGTCGGATCCGGCAATGACAAGGACGTGCGGTTCTTGCCTCAGCGCCATCGCTCCGTCTTTGCGATCCATTCCCGCGTGCGCGCCTCGGGATCGGCATTCAATGTGATGTCAGTCACAACCGCCGCGCTGTCGGCGCCAGCCGCAAAGACATTGTCGAGCCGGTCAGGGTTGAGGCCGCCGATGGCGACCAAGGGGATTGGCGCGACCCGGCGCTTCCACTCGCCGATCCGCTCCAGCCCTTGCGGCACCCATTTCATCTTCTTCAGGATGGTGGCATAGACGGGACCGAGCGCGATGTAGTCGGGCTTGGCGGCGATGGCCGTTTCCAGTTCGGCATGATTGTGCGTGCTGAGCCCGAGCCTCATACCGGCTGCGCGTATCGCCGAGAGGTCGGCGGTCTGCAGATCCTCCTGGCCGAGATGGATGAAGTCGCAACCTTCCTCGATTGCCAGTTGCCAGTGGTCGTTGACGATGAGCTGGCATTGGTGCTCGGCACACAAGGCTTTCGCCTTGCGGATTTCGGCGCGCAGTCCGGCCTCGTCCATAGCCTTGATGCGCAACTGAACCAACCTGACGCCGAGGGGCGCCAACCGTTCGATCCACGCGGCGCAATCGACGATCAGGTAGAAGGGATCGAGCTTCATACGAAAACCGCCCTGCCGAATGTCGGCGTCGACGGCATCGCGACCTCGCGCGGTTCGAGCATTCCCGAGCGGAACGCCTCATGGCCGGCTTCCACCGCCTTGCCGAATGCGCGCGCCATGCCGACCGGGTCGGCAGCCTTGGCGACCGCCGTATTCAGCAGCACCGCATCGAAGCCGAGTTCCATCACGGTCGCGGCATGTGATGGCCGGCCCAATCCCGCGTCGACGATCAGCGGGATGCCAGGGAAATGTGCGCGCATCGATCGCAGCGCCGGGATGTTGACCGGCCCCAGCGCCGAACCGATGGGCGCGCACCACGGCATCAGGACCTTGCAGCCCGCCTCAAGCAGCCGTTCGGCGACGACGAGGTCGTCGGTGGTGTAGGGGAATACCGAAAAGCCGTCCTCGCTGAGGATGCGCGCCGCCTCGACCAGGCCGAACACATCCGGCTGCAGCGTGTCGTGGTTGCCAATCACTTCCAGCTTGATCCAGTTCGTGCCGAACACTTCGCGTGCCATCTTCGCGGTCGTGACCGCTTCCTTGACGGAATGGCAGCCGGCGGTGTTGGGCAGGATTTTCGTGCCAAGCGTGCTGATCAGCGCCCAGAATTTCTCGCCGGCTTTGCCGCCCGCCATCTCCCGCCGCAAGGAGACGGTCAGCACCGATGTGCCCGACGCCGTAACCGCATCGGCAAGGATGGCTGGCGACGGATATTGCGCCGTTCCGAGAAGCAGACGAGAGGGAAGCGTCGTCCCGAAAAGCTCCAGCATCGCTAGCCTCCCTGCATGGGCGAGAGGATTTCGATCCGGTCGCCGTCGCTCAAATGGAATTCCGCCCGATGGGCTTTGTGCACGAGGTCGCTGTTGACGGCCGTTGCCAGCCAATCGCCCTCATAGTCGAGCGCCGCAAGCAGCGCCGCCAGGGTTGTCGCCGTGATCTCGAGCGCTTCGCCGTTCACGATCAGTTTCATGTGTAGACTCCACAGGTTCGTGCTGCCTGAAGACAATTTCGGCTGCTTGCCGTGCCATGGCAGGCGCCAGAAGAAAGCCATGACGATAGAGGCCGTTGATCCTGACGGTGTCGCCGCTGGTTTCGACGCGCGGCAGGTTGTCTGGAAAGGCCGGGCGAACGCCGACGCCGGTCTCAAGGACCTCCGCCTCGCCAAAGGCCGGATGGAGCGCGCAGGCAGCGCTGAGCAACTCCATGATCGAACGGGCCGTGATCGATCCCCCGGACTGGCTTTCGATCATCGTCGCACCGATCATGAAACGGTGGTCGGCGCGCGGCACGATGTAGAGCGGAAAGCGCGGATGAAGCAGCCGGACCGGCCGCGACAGCGAGACGTCGGGCGCACGCAGGATCAGCATCTCGCCGCGCACGCCGCGCAGCCTGTCGTCGACAGCGGCCATTCCCGTGCAGTCGATCCGGCGATCGAAACCGCACACCTGCCTGATATCGGCGCCGAAGTGGAATGCGGCGCCCATGGCCGCGAGCCGGTCATGAAGTTTCGCCATCGCCTGGCGCGGGTCGAGGTGGGCCTCGTCGGGGAAGAGCAGCCCACGACGGAAGCGGCCGGCAAGGTCGGGCTCGAGGCGCGCGACTTGGTCTTCATCGACACGCCGGTGACCCGTCGTGCGGCTGGCGAAGCGGTCGAGCTCGCCCGCATCGCGCGGCGCGGCCACGACCAGCGTTCCGGCCCGCGTCACCTGGCCGGGCGTCGCCGCATCCCACCAGTCGGCGGCGTCGCGTCCGAGATCGAGCACCGGCTGCTCGGCGCTTTCACGCTCGCACCAGGGCGCCAGCATGCCGCCGGCGAACCACGACGCATTGCCGCCAAGGCCGGGCCTTGTCTCCGCAACCGTCACAGTCGCGCCGCGGATGGCGAGCTCGAAGGCGGCGGTGAGGCCGGCGACGCCGGCCCCATTGACCAGCACCTTCATGACGGCTCACGCCCCTGTGGTATGAGCGGTGCGCCGATCTCGTCCGCCGGCACATAGAGATCGCCGCCCTCACGGTATTTCAGCGCCATCGCCGCCATGCCTTCTTTCTGTGCCTCGGCCCGGATGTCGTGGGAAATGCGCATGGAGCAGAATTTCGGCCCGCACATCGAGCAGAAATGCGCCAGCTTGTGCGCCTCCTTGGGCAAGGTCTCGTCGTGGAACGAGCGCGCCGTTTCGGGGTCGAGCGACAGGTTGAACTGGTCTTCCCAGCGGAACTCGAACCGCGCGCGGGAAAGAGCATCGTCCCTGACCTTCGCCGCAGGGTGGCCCTTGGCGAGATCCGCGGCGTGTGCGGCGATCTTATAGGTGATCACGCCGGTCTTGACGTCATTACGGTCGGGCAGGCCGAGATGCTCCTTCGGCGTGACGTAGCAGAGCATTGCCGTGCCGAACCAGCCGATCATGGCAGCACCTATGCCGGAGGTGATGTGATCGTAGCCCGGCGCGATGTCCGTGGTGAGCGGCCCCAGCGTATAGAACGGCGCCTCGCCGCAGACGGCGAGCTGCTTGTCCATGTTCTGCTTGATCTTGTGCATCGGCACATGACCGGGCCCCTCGATCATCACCTGGCAGTCCTTGGCCCAGGCGATCTGAGTCAGTTCGCCTAGCGTTTCCAGCTCGGCGAACTGCGCGGCGTCGTTGGCGTCGGCGATCGAGCCCGGACGAAGGCCGTCGCCTAGTGAGAACGACACGTCGTAGGCACGGCAGATGTGGCAGATCTCGGCGAAGTGTTCGTAGAGGAAGCTCTCCCGGTGATGGTGCAGGCACCATTTGGCCATGATCGAGCCACCGCGCGAGACGATCCCGGTCACCCGGTCGACGGTCAGCGGGATATAGTGCAGCCGCACGCCGGCGTGGATGGTGAAATAGTCTACGCCCTGCTCGGCCTGCTCGATCAGCGTGTCGCGGTACACCTCCCAGGTCAGGTCCTCGGCGATGCCGCCCACCTTTTCCAGCGCCTGGTAAAGCGGCACCGTGCCGATCGGCACAGGCGCATTGCGCACGATCCATTCGCGAATGTTGTGGATGTTGCGGCCCGTCGACAGGTCCATCACCGTGTCGGCGCCCCAGCGGATCGCCCACACCATCTTCTCGACCTCTTCGGCCATCGACGAGGTGACGGCGGAGTTGCCGATATTGGCGTTGATCTTGACCAGGAAATTGCGCCCGATGATCATCGGCTCGCTCTCGGGATGATTGATGTTGGCGGGAATGATCGCCCGTCCGCGCGCCACCTCGTCGCGCACGAATTCCGGCGTCACGAAGTCGGGGATTGCCGCGCCGAAGGCTTCTCCGTCGCGCTCGAGCTTGCCGCGCAGGGCCTCGCGGCCCAGATTCTCGCGGATCGCGACGAACTCCATCTCGGGCGTGATGATGCCGGCGCGCGCATAGGCAAGCTGGGTCACCGCCTTGCCGGCTTTCGCCCGCAGCGGGCGATTGCGGATCGGAAATTCCGGCGTCAGGCGCTCGCCTGTCGCGAACCCGTTGTCTTCCGGCCGTACATGGCGGCCGTCATAGGCTTCGACATCGCCGCGTGCTGTAACCCATTCGTGGCGAAGCCGGGCAAGGCCCTTTTCGATGTTGGTTTCGACAGCCGGGTCGGTATAGGCGCCGGATGGATCGTAAACGGTAACGGGCGGCTCGCCGGCCGTCGGATGGACAGAGATCTCGCGCATCGGCACTTTGATCTGGGGGTGGAGGCTGCCTTGCTTGTGGATCTTGCGCGAGGCGGGCAACGGCCCCATCGACACGGTGGGGGTAAGGGCATTCATCTTGAGGCTCCTTTGCTCATGCATTGGAGACCCAGTTCTGTGCCGGAAGGATGAAAAGACGCTTTGGTCGCCCTGCCGAAACAGGACCTCGGGCATAGACTCCCGCAAAGCGCTTGCACCGTCCCTACGCCAGTATGAACTGGATCAGGTTCAACGGGTCACTGCGCCGCGAAAGCCAGCAGTATCTCAGCCCCTTGCCGGGACTCCCCTGGTGATTGCCTCAGGTTGGACGGGCCGGCGCCGCTTTGTCAAGCCGTGTTCGGCCGGCGCGGCGGCGGGAGAGACTTGCCCTTGTGGACGGGAGGTCGGCGAAACTCAGGCGAAAGCCCAGACGTCCTCGGCCTGGAAGCCGACCTGGTAGCCAGCGGTCTTCAGCTTGACCACCACCTGGCCGATCTCGGCCGCCGGCAGCGCGCCGACTTCGATCTTGATCATGCCGGGACGGTAGCGCTTGAGGTCGAGCTGCTCGAACACCATCCAGTCGGCGCCCTCGCAATCGACGAGGAAGGCGTCGATATAGGCAATGCCGTTGCGGTCGAGCAGCGTCTGCAGTGTCTCCGACGGCACCTCGATGTCCTTGAGGTGCGGCGCGAACTTGTTGAAGTTGGCGTCCGCCTCGCCCCAGGCGTTCTTGCCCGACATCAGATTGGTGTCGGTTACCGACGAGCAGCCGATGAACTCGATCGGCAGCGTGCCGTCTTCGAGCGCGGCGGCGTCAAATGTATGAACGGTGATCGTCCCCCTGGTCCGCGTCACCGCCACAGGCTCGATGATGAAGCGCCCGGTATCGGGATAGTTGGCGCGCAGGCGCTTCTGATTGTAGGGGATCGGTTCGACCAGCATCGCCCGCGCCCGCGCAATGCGGTGCAGCCAGGGCGTCACGTCGTCGAACAGCGCGCCGTCGCAGGCGCCGACATTGACCATCTGGAACGGCCTGCCGCCGAAGCGTGCCTTCAGCGCCGCCCGGGCGAGGAATTTCGTGCCGCGCAGCGCCGGCCCGCGATCGAGCAGCCCGGCCGGAAGGCCGAACGAGAGCGCGATGCGCGCCAGGTTGGAAGCGGAACTCATTGCGGGTCTCCGGGCTTGTCTCCGCCAACGACGTGCGGCGCGACGCGACGCTGGCCGGCCGAGGCCCATAGCGCCATCAGCGGGCAAGCAAGCAGCAGGAAGGGCGGCAGCAGGTTGGGGAAATAGATGCGTGTGTCGTGGATCGGGAACACCGTGAACTTGGCCAGAACGCCGAGCACCAGCGCCGCAAGCAGGATACCGGCGCGACGATCGAGGCGGAAACCGGCGCGGCCAAGCGCGTACCATCCGGCCAGCGCTAGCACCGAGACGCCCACCCAACTGTTGGCGTTGATCGCACGCAGCAGCGAGGCGGCGAAGGCCTTGAGGTAGGCCGCGAGCGAGAATGGCGGCTCGAAGCCGTCCATATTGTAGTGCTGCTCGATCGTGGAGAACCACAGATGCGGCCACCAGCCAGGGTGCTGGGCCCAGTGCGAAATGGCGAAATAGGCAATGAAGGAGGCGGCAAAGCCCGCCAGCGCGCCCCAGGCCCTTTGCCGGAAGATGATGAGCAGCATGGCGAAGATGGCCAGGAAGACGATGTTGTCCGGCCGCGCCATGAAGGCGAGGAACAGCAGGATCGCGGTCGCCGCCTCGCGTTTGCGCACATAGGCGAACAGGCCGCCGAGGAACAGTGCGGAGCACATCAGGTCCGGCGTCGACGCGCGCGCCGCGTCGCCGAAATCGGCCATGATCAGCACCGCGCCGACTATCGGAGCCAAGGCCAGCGCGCCTTCCGAACGCAGCCAGATGAGCGTGATGCCGCCGAACAGCAGCACCGAGACCACGGAGACCAGCCGCATAGCCTCGACCGGCGACACGACATGGCTGAGGCCGGACAGGATCTCGGCATAGAGGAACTTGATCCGGTACATGCCGAGCAGCGAATGGAAGTCGGCGGCATTTTCCGCCATATGGCTGCGGTAGCCGCCGCCATCGTCGGTCAGCGTCTTGTAGTCGGCGGCCGAGACGCCCGCCTTAACCGTGCTGTAGGCATAGTCGTGCAGGACCTGCGGATCGGGATAGGTGCCTTCCTCGGCGACCGCCAGATAGGGCAGCATATCCCAGTTGGCGTCGGGCATGATCCAGGCCGTTGCCGCCGTCAAAAGGATGTAGAGCGAGAAAGCCGCCGCGCCGATGGGTGCCGCCAGCCGCGCATAGGTCCCCTCGCCCCAGGCGAGACCAGCCCCGGCGAACCGGTCGAGCGGATTGGTCGGGACAGTCGGCGGCCTGGTCAGCATCGTTCTGCTCAGCGCCCTCTACTTGCCGACCTGGCTTTTGACGAAATCCTTCACGATCGCCACGATGCCGCGCGACAGAAGGTTGTCGAAGGCATCGACGAAGCGGTCGACATGCTCGCGCTGGCAGATCAGCGGCGGCTCCAGCCGGATGACGTTGCGATTGTATTCGGTGAAGGCCACGAGCACGTCGTAGTCGCGCAACAACAGCGAGCCGACGAAGCCGGACAGCGAGCCCTTCAGCTTGTCGTCGAGCACGCTGACGATTGGCCTCAGCACCATCGGCAAGGTCTGCGAGAAATCGTGGAACTCGAGCCCGATCATAAAACCCCTGCCGCGCACGTCCTTGATGATCTTCGGATACTTCTCCTTGAGCGCCTGCAGCCGCTGCAGAAGGTAGTCGCCCGTCGCGGCCGCATTGTCGATCAGGCCTTCGTCGTAGAGCACGTTGAGCCCCTCGATCGCGGTGACGCAGGCTTCGCCCATGCCGCCGAAAGTCGCCATGGCATGGATCATCGCCGTCTTCGGCGTGCCATAGGCCTTCATGTATACGTCGCGCCTGGCGATCATGGCGCCGACCGCCGCCTTGCCGGCGCCGAGCGATTTCGCCAGCGCCGTCACATCCGGCACGACACCGTAGTGCTCGAAAGCGTAGAAGCGGCCGGAACGGCCATAGCCGCACTGCACCTCGTCGGCGACCCACAGCACGCCGTACTGGTCGCAAAGCGCGCGCAGCTTCTGCCAGTATTCGGCAGGCGCCTGGATGATGCCGCCGCCGCCCTGGATGGTTTCGAGCACGATGACGCCGATCTCGGGATCGCTCCTGAACAGGCGCTCGACCGCATCGATGTCGGCGAAGGGCACCCGCACGACATTGTCCGCCACCTTGAAGTCGGCGCGGTAGAGCGAACCGTCGGTGATCGCCAGCACGCCCTTGGTCTTGCCGTGGAATGAATTCTCCGCATAGACGACCTTCGGCCGCTTCGGGCCGGCGGCGCGCTCGGCAAGCTTCACAGCCGCTTCCATGGCTTCCGAACCGGACGAGCCGAGGAACACCATGTCGAGGTCGCCGGGCGAGCACTTGGCGATGTTGTGCGCAAGCGCCGCTGCATATTGCGACATGAAAGCGATGGCGATTTCCTGCCTCTTCTCCTCCTGGAATTTCTTGCGTGCTTCGAGGATGCGCGGGTGGTTGTGGCCGAAGGCCAGCGAGCCGAAGCCGCCGAAGAAGTCGAGGATCTTGCGGCCGTTCTGGTCGATGTAGAACATGCCCTCGGCGCGCTCGATCTTGACCTTGTGGAAGCCGAGCAGCTTCATGAAATGCAGCTGGCCCGGATTGAGATGGGCCTTGAACAGGTCGGTGATGCGGGCGACGTCCATCGCCTTGGCCTGCTCGACGCTCATCAGCTCGGGCTTGGCGATGGTGGCGGGCGACAGCGCCGGCGCCTCGACCAGCGTGCGCGTGCTCGTGTGTTCCGGCTTGGCCATGACGGTCATCTGAAAATCTCCCCTTCGTCGCCTTTATTCGGCAGGAACGTGTTTGGTGGCGACGGCGTGGCCGTCCTTCTTGGCGCGGTACTCGCTGTAGGCGGCGATCAGCATGTCCTCGTCGCGATATTGCGGCACCCAGCCGAGCTGGCGCTCGGCCTTGGACACGTCGAGCACGCACTCCTCGTCGGCGATCAGATACTGCTCCGGATCCATGATCGGCATGTTCATGAGGTCGAGCAGGTCGAGCGTGCGCTTGACCGCCCAGCCCGGTGTCGGGATCAGGACCGATTTCGAACCGGCATGCCGGATCAGGTCGCCAAGCAGCTTCTTCACCGGCGGCGGGTTGAGGGAGCCGAGATTATAGGCCTCGTTCGGCACGCCGGCCTTCCAGGCCGCGCGGGCAGCTTCCGCGCAGTCGAAAACAGAGATGAACTGGTAGGGATTCTTGCCCGAGCCGATCATAGGCACGGGCAAATTCCAGTCGATCAGCTTGAACAGTTTCTCCAAAATGCCGAGGCGGCCGGGACCGATGATCAGGCGCGGCCTGAACAGCGAGATTGACATGCCGCGCTTGCGCCATTCGGCAGCCAGCTCCTCGGTCCTCAACTTCGACAGGCCGTACTCGCCGAGCGGCGCGACCGGATGCTCCTCGGTCATCGGCATCGTCACCGTGTGCCCGTAGATCATGTCGGTCGTGTAGTGGACGAGCTTCGAGGCGCCGGCCTTGTCCATCGCCTTCATGATGTTCTCGGTGCCGTGGAAATTCACCGGGAAGAAGAAGTCGTGCCGCTTGGCGCGCACCTGGATCGGCGACAGCATCTTCGCCGACAGGTTGTAGACCATGTCCTCTCCCCTGAGCCCGACGGTCGCGACAGAGGCCGGATCGGTGACGTCACATGTGACGAAACGAGCCGAGCGATAATGCGGCAGATCGCTCTTGACGATGTCGGCGACAACGACCTCTTCGCCGTCGGCAACAAGCTTGGGGGCAAGGTGGCGGCCGACGAAACCGTCGCCGCCGAAAATCACATGTCTCATCGAACGATCTCGCTTGTGCCGATCTTGTCTTGGGTGATGGAAGCGGTCTGGTCCTCGTGCCCTCGCCCACTTTGGGCGATCAGCACCGTGCCGACGCAGATGCAGGCGATGCCGGCGACGCGCCAGCCATTGAGGTCCTCGCGGAAAACGAAATAGGCGAAGACCGCGACCGCGACATAGGCGAGGCTGAGGAATGGATAGGCGAAGCTGAGCTCGACCTTGGACAGCACATAGAGATGCGAGGCCATCGAGATGACGAAGGTGCAGAGCCCGAGGAACACCCACGGGCTGAAGACGATCTGCAGCAGCTTCAACAGCGGATTGGTGCCCTCGAACGAAATTGGCCCGAGCGACATCATGCCTTGCTTCAGCATCAGCTGCGCTGCCGCATTGGTCATGACCGTGAAGAGAATGAAGACGATGTATTTCATTGTTGCCACCCTGCCCGCAGCGGTCCTATTACAAACCTGCAAACATTTCGTGAAATCACGTGACTGTTTTGAGTAAACCCTGGCTTTAACGCTTCTTGTACCAAGATTTATTCGAATTCTACCTATTCCGCCGCCTGCGCCGTTCCTTGCCGCTCATCCAGTTTCTTTACCGTGCGCGCCCAGAAGTCGGACATGAAGGCGGGATCGCGCACAGCTTCCAGCCGCGGCCAGTCCGGGAAGGATGCCGCGAAGGTCTCGGCGCCCATGCGCGCGTCCTTGTATGGGTTGACCGCGCCGCCCGCCTCGATCGTAATGCGGTCGAGTTCGGCAAGGAGCCTGAGCGTCTTTTCGCCCCGGTTGGGGAAGTCGAGCGTCAGCGTGAAGCCTGGCCTCGGAAACGACAGCAGCGCCGGCGAGCGGACCCTGCCAAAACGCTTCAGCACGGTGAGAAAGGACCCCTGCCCGGCGCGCCTTGCCGCTTCCAGCAGCGCCGGCACGGCATGCCGCGCCGGCCCCTCCGGCACCACGCTCTGGTGCTGGAAAAGGCCCGTCGGTCCATAGAGCCGGTTCCAGTCGCCAACACCGTCGAGCGGAAAGAAAAAGCCCTGGTAGCCAACCTGGCGCGGCGCCGCCGATCGCCCCTTCTTCCATCGATAGGCAGCATTGAAAGCAGTCAGGAACGGCCGGTTGAGCACATTGAATGGCGGCTGCAGCGGCACCGAAAGGCGCGCGCCGGCACGGGACGCCGCATGCAAGCCATGCTCGGCATGGTTGCCGGTGAACAGCAGGCCGCGCCCTCGCCCTCCGGCGAGCTGGTCGATCCAGGCGACGGCGTACTCATTGGCTTGGTCGGCCGCTTCGGTCAGCTCGAAGAATTCGCCGAGATCGCCAAAGGGCGTCGCCTTCTCGACGATGTCGAGCGAAGGCACCCGCATGAGCCGGATCGACGCCGACAGGATCAGCCCGGTCAGCCCCATGCCGCCGATGGTTGCCCGAAACAGCCGGGCATTGCTGGTCGCCGAGCAGCGATAGGTCTTGCCGTCCGAGCGCAGCAGCGTCAGCGATTCGACATGGCAGCCGAAGGTGCCGCGCCGGTGATGGTTCTTGCCGTGGACGTCGTTGGCGATTGCCCCGCCGAGCGTCACGAACTGCGTGCCGGGAACCACCGCCGGGAAAAAGCCGTGGGGCGCGGCGTGGGCGATGATGTCGCACAACAGAACGCCGGCATCCGCCTCCAGCACACCCGTCTCGGCGTTGAACGCGCGGACGCGGTTGAGCGGCCGCATGTCGACCACCGAGCCGGCCTGGTTCTGGCAGGTGTCGCCATAGGAACGACCATTGCCATAGCCGAGCAAGGAACCGTCCTTCGCCGCGCCGCTCTTCAGCAGCGCGATGGCGTCTTCCGCAGGGATCGCATGGCGCGCCGCCGGCGTGGCGCGGCCGAAACTTTGGAAAATGTCACCGGCCATGCTCACCAGCCTCCGGCAACCAGGAACGCCGCGCCGATGGCGACGACGATCTGGCTGCGCCAGTCGCGGATGATGAAGACGACCGGATCGTCATGCATCTCGTCGCGGCGGGCGAGGATCCAGACGCGCATGGTGAGGTAGAGCACGATCGGCGCCAGTGGCCAGACCAGCCACGGATGCGGATAGAGTTCGCGCACCGAGACGCTGTCCATGTAGAGCGCCAGCACCAGCGCCGAGGAGAAGGCCGAGGCCATGCCCGCCTGGGCGACGATCTCCTGGTCCTCGGTGCGGTAGCCGCGGCCGGCAATGCGCTCGCCGGCCGGGATGGCGGTGGTGCGCAATTCGACGAAGCGCTTCACCAGCGCCAACGACAGGAAGAAGAAGATCGAGAAGGCGAGCAGCCAGAACGAGACGTCGACGCCGGTCGCCGCCGCGCCCGCCAGCACCCGGATCGTGTAGAGGCCGGCGAGCGTCAGCACGTCGACCAGCAGCATGCGCTTGAACGACAGCGAATAGGCCGTGGTGACGACCATGTAGCCGCCCAGCACGCCGAGGAATTCGATCGGCAGCAGAAGCCCGGCGGCAATGCCGAGGGTGATAAGAGCAACCATCGCGCCGAAGCCGAAAGGGATCGACAGCGCGCCGCTGGCGAAGGGGCGATAGCGCTTGGTCGGATGCTTGCGGTCGAGCGCGAGGTCGAAGAAGTCGTTGAGGATATAGATGGCCGAGGCCACCGCGCTGAAGGAAATGAACGCCAGCACGCATTCCCAGATCATGTCGATGTTGAAGTACTCGTGCGAGAGCACCATCGGCACCGCGATCAGCGCGTTCTTCAGCCATTGATGCACGCGCAGCATCTTGACGAATGTCTTCAAGGTCGGCTTCGGCGCCGCAACCGTTTCGCCGCCATGCGCGGCCTGCCAGCGCGCCGCATGACGGTCGGGCGCCACGATGATCGCGCTACGCGCGGCGTCGAAGACCTTGAGGTCGTGCCGGCTGTTGCCGGCATAGTCGAAGCCGCCGTCGCCATAAGCAGCGACCAGCGAGTCGCGTTTCCTGCCCGAGGTCATGTTGTGCGGGCCATCGGTCGCCAGCACGCGATCGAAAATGCCGAGATGCGAAGCGATCGCCTCCGCGAACTTGCGCGGCGTACCGGTCGCCAGCACGATCTTGCGGCCTTCTTGATGCTCGGCGCGAAGCCGCTCGAGCAACGCCTCGCGATAGGGCAGCGAAGCCGGATCGATATCGATGCGGGCGGCGATCTCCTGCTTCAAGCGCGCCGGGCCGCCGGCCAGCCAGAACGGCACCATGAGGACATAAAGCGGGTTCTTCTTGAGCAGGATGAACAGGCCTTCCCACAGAAGATCGGTTGCAATCAGCGTGCCGTCGAGATCGACCGCAAGCGGAATTGCGTTCCTGTCCGACCGCGCGTCCATGATTCCCTGCCTGCCTGATCCTTCGCGCCGCGTTTCGGCGTCTTCGCGGCTGGTATAGCGGGGAACGGCGTAGCGAACGTTAAAACGCCCGGTTGCATCCGGTGTGTACGGTGGTATTTCCCCCGTCATTGTTAAACGACTGCTACCGGAAACAATAAAAGGCCGGGCAATGTGCCCGGCCTTCGCAAGAGATGTTGCCTTGGTTACTTGGTGCGGACGACTACTTGATGCGGCCGACGCCGCCTGAGATCTCAACCGTCTCCGAGCCGGTCAAGGCTTCGAGGTCACCATTCGGCAAGGTGACGAAACAGCCGTTGGGGCAGAATTCCACGGTTTCGCCGGCGGCCAGCGCCAGCTCCGTCTTGCCGCCGCCCTCGGTCACGATCAGCGTCCTGGTCTCGGCGTCCTTGTTGACCGCGCTGGCGGCAAAAGCCGACCCGCTCACGGCCAGGAAAGCGATGGCGGCGACGACAGACTTCCACATTTTGCAATATCGGTGTTTCCACACCGCCTCTTGTTGCATTTCGCAAGGCATTCTCGCCCTTTGCATGCGAGCTTATATGAGATCGAAGCTGAACCGCAACTGAATGCCGCATTCATGCCGCAATTGGTTAGCGAGCACGCTGCGGCGTCTCCAAGGTGTACTGAGATTCAGGTCAGGCCGTGTCGAAAACGGTGGGTTCCGAGAACCGGAGCGAAGCGTTTAAAGTAGGTGAGCACCGGAAGCGCAGGCAGCCGCCGTTTGCAGGCCGGCCTCACCTGAATATCAGCCCACCTCAATCCGGGTCGGGCTTGCTGCCCTTGCGCCTGGACTTCGCCAGGCGCGCCTTCTCTACCGCGGCTTCGGCTTGCTCCTTGTCGGCAAAGTCGGCCTCCATCTTGTCGTCGTCGAGCGGCCATGCCTCGGGCTTCTTCGTCTCGACCACGGCGCGCGGCGTCGACGGGATCTCGATGTGCTCGCTGTTGAACTCATCGAAGATGGCGAAACGGATGTCGTTCTGGACGATGTTGCCGTTGAGGATGTCGGCGAGGAAGACGCGGATCTCGAATTCGAGCGCGGCGGCGCCGAAATTGGCGAACAGCACGAACGGCTCGGGGTTCTTCAGCACCAGCGCATGGCTGCGCGCGATGTCGAGCAAAAGGGCATGCACCCGCTTGACGTCGCTGCCATAGGCGACCCCGACCTTGATATCGACACGGCCGAGCTTGTTGCGGTGCGTCCAGTTGCCGACCGCATTGTTGATCAGGTTCGAATTGGGCAGGATTACCGACTGCCGCTGGAACGTCTCGATCTCGGTGGCGCGCACGCTGATCTTCCGGACCGTGCCTGTGGTGTCGCCGGCGACGATCCAGTCACCGACCTTGAACGGCCGCTCGGCGAGCAGGATCAGGCCGGAGACGAAGTTCGACACGACATTCTGCAGGCCGAAACCGATACCGAGCGACAGGGCGCCGGCAACGAGGGCCAGGTTCGACAGGTCGATGCCGGCCGCCGAGACGCCGACGAGGCCGGCAATGGCGACGCCGGCATAACCGACCGCCAGCCGTATCGAGTTGCGCACGCCGGGATCGACCCTGCCGCGCGCCATCACTGAGCCGTCGAGCCAGCCCTGGAACCAGCGCGTCAGGAAATAGCCGATGACGAAGACGACGATGCCGCTGAGGATGCCGGTGAACGAAATCGTCACCGAGCCGATGGTGACGCCCGTCGCCAGCTTATAGGCCCAGGCCTGGATGTCGCCGGGCTGGAACCCCCACATCAAAAGGATCAGCGGCAGGAACACCAGCACGATCATCAGGTTGATGGCGATGCTGACGACCAGGCCGAGTTGGTCGAGCGCGGTCTCGTCATAGCTGGAATTGGTGGTCAGCCAGCGCCCGATCGATGTGTCGGCGAAGCCGCCCTCCTCGCCGATCGCCCGCGCCGACAGGAAGCCGATATAGGCGGTGACGAGGACAGTGCCGGTGACCACCACCTGCAGGGAGACGAAGAGCGCAAGGCCGATATAGCCGAGCAGCGCCGCGGCGATGGTGAACAGGCCGAGCGCCACGGCGGTGACGCGAAGCCAGGCTGGCCACGGGCGCCATGTCCCATCCCTCGCCCGGAATGGCTTCAGCAATGCCATCAGGATCAGGATGACGCCTACGATGATGGTGGCGACGAAGCTTCTGGCAATGGTCAGCGACAGCGGCGAGCCCATCTTGTCGTTGACGACCGCCAGGAAATTGTTGAAGCCGATGACCACAGCCATCGCCGTCGTCAGCCGCACCAGCCAGCGCGCCGGGCCGGTTGCGACCGGGATCAGGCGCCAGTTCGGCAGGCGCGGCTCGAGTGCGGCATTGGTCAGCCGGTTGACGCAGAACACCACCGCGATGACGGCCAGCAGCGCATTGAGGAAGACGCCGATGTCGCCGCGCAGCACATTGTAATAATTGAAGAAAAACACAGTCGAGGCGAGGAACACTGTGAGCGCCGCGGACGGCAGCAGCGTCGACCAGAACGCCACGGAAAGCCGGCTGAGATAGGACGGCTCCTCGATGGACGGGTCGGGTTCGAAGATCCGCCCGAACAGTCGCCGGCCGCCGACCAGCAGCACCGCCGCCAGCCCCAGCGCCATCAGGGCCGCCGCGAGCACGGCCTGGAGCTTGAATTTGAAGGCGAAGCTCAGCCAGGACGCCACCGCCTTGTAGAGGCCGGTGAACTGATCGTGAGCATCGGAAAAGGCCTGCGGGCTGAGTGCGTCGGTCAGCTCGTAGCGTTTGGTCAGAACGTTGCGGAAAAGCTCGCTGCGCATGATGCCGATCTTGTCGATCAGCCCGTTGATGCGGATCGACAGGTTCTGCGCGCCGGCGATGACGGCGTTGATCTCGGCCTTTTCGGCGGCAAGCGCGCCGCGCTCGTTGGTGACGATCGCGGGCTCCGGCGGCTGCCCCTGCGCGGGTGGCGACCCCAGCACCTCGATGCGGTTGTTGATGTCGGTGAGGCGCGACCGGAAGGCCAGCGCGCTGTTCAGTGCCGCCCGCGACATATCCTCGAGCTGCAGGCGGATGTCGACGAGCGCGGCGTCGTCCTCGGCATCGTCGGTGACCTTCTTTTCGAGACCATCGGTCTTGGCCGTCAAGTCCTGGACGACCTTCTGCTGGTCGGCGATCAGCTGGGCGGAACCCTGGCCGATCGCCTGCGCCATCGCGTCGAACGACGGCTGCGCCGACACGGCGAGCATGAAGACCAGGATCAGGCGAAGCAACCGGAAGAGCATGACGTTGTTGGCGACTCGCTGCCGAAAGACTTGGAAAAACTCCGTTCTTGATAAAGACCGCCATACCATGCGGCAAGCCGTCCCCGTCCAGAGCCGCCGAACGGACCGGAGTCGGCCAGTCGAAAAGCGATGGCGCAATCTTGGCTTTGCGCCCGCCGCCTGCTCTATAGTCTGCCGCATCGCACAAACCGGACGACATGAAACATGGCGGAATATTCGGCCTTTTCGCTCCTCAAGAACGCGCTCAGCGGAAACCAGGACTGGAAGCCGGCCTGGCGCAAGCCGGACCCGAAGGCATCCTATGACGTGATCGTCATCGGCGGCGGCGGGCACGGTCTGTCGACCGCCTACTACCTCGCCAAGGAGCACGGCATCACCAACGTCGCGGTGCTGGAAAAGGGCTGGCTCGGCTCGGGCAATGTCGGCCGCAACACCACCGCGGTTCGCTCGAACTACCTTTTGCCGTCCAACACGCGCTTCTACGAGCATTCGATGAAGCTGTGGGAGAACCTGTCGCACGATCTGAACTACAACGTCATGTTCTCGCAGCGCGGCTGTCTCAACCTAGCGCATACGCCGGCCCAGTTCGATGACTATGCCAGGCGCGGCAACGCCATGCGCCATCTCGGCGTCGATGCCGAACTGATGACGGTCGACCAGATCAAGCGGCTGGTGCCTGTGCTCGACGTCTCCGGCTCGGCGCGTTTTCCGGTCATCGGCGGACTGATGCAGCGGCGCGCCGGCAGCGCCCGCCACGACGCCGTCGCTTGGGGCTATGCGCGCGGCGCCGACCGCCGCGGCGTCGACATCATCGAGAATTGCGAGGTCACCGGCTTCCTGCGCGACGGCGACCGCATCACCGGCGTGTCGACGACGCGCGGCGAAATCCGCGCCAGGAAGGTTGCGCTCGCCGTCGCCGGCAGCACCGGCCGGGTCATGCAACTGGCCGGCATCGACAAGATGCCGATCGAGAGCCACGTGCTGCAGGCCTTCGTGTCGGAATCGCTGAAGCCGATCATCGACACCATCCTGACCTTCGGCATGGGCCACTTCTACATCTCGCAGTCCGACAAGGGCGGCCTGGTCTATGGCGGCGACCTCGACGGCTACAACAGCTATGCCCAGCGCGGCAGCCTGCCCATCGTCGACGAGGTGATGAGCGAGATGCTGGCGCTGTTCCCGGGCCTGGCGCGCGTGCGCATGCTGCGCTCCTGGGGCGGCCTCTGCGACATGACGATGGACGGCTCGCCGATCATCACAACCGGCCCGCTGCCCGGCATGTATCTCAATTGCGGCTGGTGCTACGGCGGCTTCAAGGCGACGCCTGCCTCCGGCCTGTGCTTTGCCTGGACCATCGCCAAGGACGAGCCGCACGAGCTCAACGCGCCCTTCACGCTCGACCGCTTCTATCGCGGCCTCGTCATCGACGACAAAGGCCAGGGCGCGACGCCTCGGCTGCATTAGGGTTTAGATAAATGCTCATTACCTGTCCCTATTGCGGCCCGCGCGACGTCATCGAATTCACCTATCAGGGCGACGGCAACCGCGAGCGCCCGCAACCTGCCTCGCAGGACATCGACGCCTGGAACGCCTATGTCTACGACCGGCTGAACCCCGCCGGCGACCACAATGAGATCTGGCAGCATTCGGGCGGCTGCCGCGCCCATGTCAGGGTCGTGCGCAACACGCTGACGCATGACATCTCCAGCACCGCCTTCGCGCATGGCGGCCACAAATCCGCCGCGCGGCACAAGACGGAGGCGAAGTCGTGAGCCCGCGCCGCACTGAGACCGGCGGTCGCGTCGACCGCCTGCGCACCATCCGCTTCAGCTTCGACGGTGCTTCGTACACAGGCCATGCCGGCGACACGCTGGCCTCGGCGCTGCTCGCCAATGGCGTCACGCTGTTCGGCCGCTCGTTCAAATACCACCGGCCGCGCGGCGTGCTCACCGCCGGCGTCGAGGAGCCGAACGCATTGGTGACGGTGCTGCGCGGCGAGGTCCGCGAACCGAACATCCCGGCCACCATGGTCGAGATCTATGACGGGCTCACCGCCGTCAGCCAGAACCGCTTCCCCTCGCTCGCCTGGGACGTCAGCGCGGTCAATCAGCTCGGCGGCAAGCTGCTGTCGGCCGGCTTCTACTACAAGACCTTCATGGGGCCGGTGATCGGCCCACTCAAGGGCACGCGTTTCTGGATGTTCTGCGAGCATTTCATCCGCCGCGCCGCCGGCCTCGGCAGGGCCGGCACCGCCGCCGACACGTCGCGTTACGAGCGCATGAACGCCTTCTGCGACGTGCTGGTGGTCGGCTCAGGTCCGGCCGGGCTGATGGCCGCCAAGGCTGCCGCCGACCAGGGCGCGCGGGTCATCCTCACCGAGCTGGAGCCGCGCTTCGGCGGCTCGGCCAACTGGTCCGGCGAGACGATCGACGGCATGCCGGCGGCCGACTGGGCGGCGCGCGCAGCCGGCCAGTTCGAAGGCAACGACAATGTGCGGCTTTTGCCGCGCACCACGGTCTGGGGCTACTATGACGGCAACACGCTTGCCGCGCTGGAGCGTGTCACCGACCACAAGGAGAGCCCCGCCAGGGGCGAGCCGCGCCACCGCTACTGGGCGATCCGCGCCAGGACCGTGGTGCTCGCCACCGGTTCCTTCGAACGGCCGCTCGTCTTTCCCGGCAATGACCGGCCGGGCGTCATGCTGGCGCATGCGGCGGAGCGTTACGCCAATGAATATGGCGTGCTGCCAGGCGAGCGGATTGCCCTCTTCACCAACAATGACAGCGCCTACCGCTCCGCCCAGGCATTGAAGCAGGCAGGGGCCGCGATCGTCGCCATCATCGACGTTCGCGCCGAGCTGTCGGATGAGATGCGCAGGCTGGCCACCGAAGCCGAGGCGGAAATCCTGTCCGGCCATGCCGTGATCGCGACGGAAGGCGGCAAGGCGCTCAACGGCCTCAAGGTGCAGCGCTTCGACATGCTGAGCGGCGCGCTCACCGGCGATGCGCGCAGCATCCACGCGGACTGCCTGCTGATCTCGGGCGGCTGGTCGCCGACCATCCACCTCGCCAGCCAGGCCGGCGCCAGGGCCGAGTGGGACGCTTCCCGCCAGGCTTTCCTGCCGCCCAAGCCAACCCAGCGCTGGGTCGGCGCCGGCGCCTTCACCGGCAGTTTCTCGACCGCCGAGGCCATTGCCGAAGGCCGCGCCGCGGGTCTCGCCGCCGCCGGCGGCCCTGGCACGCCGGCGGCGTTGCCGGACGTCGAAGCAGCGCCCGGCGAGCCCGATCCGGCACCGGTGTTCGAGATCAAGGCTAAGGGCAAGAGCTTCGTCGATTTCCAGCACGACGTGACGGCGGAAGATGTGCGGCTGGCGCATCGCGAGGGCTTTGTCTCGGTCGAGCATCTGAAGCGCTACACCACGCTCGGCATGGCGACCGACCAGGGCAAGAGCTCAAACGTGCCGGGCCTCGCCATCATGGCCGAGGCGCTCGGCAAGCCGATCCCCGAGGTCGGCACGACGCGCTTCCGCCCGCCCTATACGGCGGTGTCGATCGGCTCGCTGGCGGCCGAGCGTTTTGGCGACGTCAAGCCCGAGCGGCTGACGCCGATGCATGACTGGCACATCGCCAATGGCGCGAGGATGTATTCGGCCGGCCTCTGGTACAGGCCGATGATCTACGGGCTCGCCGGCGAGACGGTCGAGCAGGCCTATGTCCGTGAGGCCAAGGCCACCCGTGACAGCGCCGGCATCGTCGACGTCTCGACGCTGGGCAAGATCGCGGTGCAGGGGCCGGACGCGGCGGAGCTCCTCGACCGCGTCTACACCAACATGTTTTCCACGCTTGCCGTCGGCAAGGCGCGCTACGGCCTGATGCTGCGCGAGGACGGGCTTGCCTTCGATGACGGCACCACCTGGCGGCTCGGCGAACAGGACTTCCTGATGACCACCACCACCGCCAATGCCGGCAAGGTGATGCAGCATCTGGAATATTTCCTCGACGTCATCTGGCCGGAGCTGAAGGTCACTGTCACCTCTGTGACCGACGAATGGGCTGGCGCCGCCATCGGCGGGCCGAAGGCGAGAGCCATCCTTGCGGCCTGCGTCGCCGGCACCGCCGTCGACAACGCCACCCTGCCCTTCATGGGCATCGTCCACGGCCAGATATCAGGCGTGCCGGTGATGATCTGCCGTCTCTCCTTCTCCGGCGAAATGGCCTTCGAGGTCTATTCCGGGGCCGGCTACGGCACCCATGTCTGGGAGGCGCTGATCGCGGCCGGTAAGCCGTTCGGCCTGGTCACCTACGGGCTCGAGGCGCTGGGCACGATGCGCATCGAGAAGGGCCATGTCACCGGCGCCGAGATCGACGGCCGCACCACGGCGCGCGACCTGCATCTCGACTGGATGCTGTCGAAGAAGAAGCCCTTCATCGGCTCGGCAATGATGGACCGCGAAGGATTGATCGCGCCTGACCGGCTGCAACTGGTCGGCCTGGTCTCGCTCGACAATCGCCCGCTCAACGGCGGCGCCCATATCGTCGAGGAATTGGACGAAGCCAATCCGCACGATTCGATCGGCCACATCACCGCCTGCTGCTACTCGCCGGCGCTCGGCAAGCATATCGCGCTGGCGCTGGTCAAGGGCGGCAAGGCCCGCCACGGCACGCGCGCTTTCGTCTCCGACCCACTGCGCAACCGGTTCGGTCCGATCGAGATCGTCTCCAACCACTTCTACGACCCGGACGGGAGCCGCATGCATGGTTGAACGCCAATTACCCGTGCGCTTGTCTCCGCTCGAGCCGGAGTACCATCCGGGCTCGCACGGCAATTTCGAACAAGGCGTCGACGTCATCCTGTCGGAGACGCGGCCGGGGTCGATCCTGCAGCTCGCCGCCTGGCCGGGCGAGGAGAAGCGCCTGATGTCGGCCATATATAAGGTTGCGGGCCTTGCCCTTCCGGACGGCGCAGGCGGCGGCGTCGCCAACGGCGTAAGAGCGGCATTCGGCTTCGCCCCGGGCAAGTTCACCGTCGTCGACGAAGCCGAGGGCCTTGCGGCCGCGTTCTCCGGCGTCGTCACGCCGGACGTAGGCACCGTCACCGATCTGTCGCACGGCCGCACCGCGATCCGCATCGCCGGCCCGAAGGCCGAATGGGTGCTGGCGAAGTTCTTCGCCATCGATTTCGCCCTGACGGCCTTCCCGGTCGGCGCCGGCCGCTCGACCACGCATCACGACGTCTTCGCGCAGATCCAGCGCAGCGGCGGCGACCAGTTCGACATCTACGTCTTCCGCTCCTTCGCCCGCTCGTTCTGGAAGGCGCTGTGCCACGCCAGCGAGGAAGTCGGCTACGAGGTGCAATAGAGCAATTCCAGGAAAAGGGTGCAGCGGTTTTCCGTCCGGAATTGCGTAAGACAAGAGGACAATTCTGGAAAAACACGCAGCTGGCACTACGGACGGCTGCAACTGCTGCTTGAGCCTTAGGCCAGCCGGGACGATAGATGGGAAATCACGGGCTCCTGTCGGGGCAGGTGCCCGTCCAGGCAACCCGTTCGACCATATCCTCCAATGACCGCAGAGACTTCGGCGACAGCCACAACCCGCTTTGCCCCGGCGGGCGAAGCGTCGATGCTGTTGCCGGCGACGGTCGCCTGCGGCGTCTTCATGACCAGTCTCGATCAGAATGTCGTGGTGACTGCGCTTCCCGGCATCGGTGAAAGCCTGGCCCGTCCGCCGAGCCAGCTTGGCCTGCTGATCACCGTCTATGTCGCCAGCCTCATCATCTCGATGCCGCTCGGCGGCTGGGCAGCCGACCGCTTCGGCCTGCGCAACGTCTATTGCTTTGCCCTGCTGGTCTTCGCCAGTGCCTCCGCACTTTGCGGCCTCTCGGAGAACATCTGGATGCTGGTCGCCTCGCGGGCCCTGCAGGGTTTCGGCGGCGCGCTGATGGGCACGCTCGGCCAGGTGGTAATCCTGTCGAGCTTTCCGCGCGACCGCACGCTGAAGATCAACATGTACATTTCGCTGGCCGGCCAGTCCGGACCATTGGTCGGCCCGCTGATCGGCGGCGCGCTCACCACCTACGTTTCGTGGCGCTGGATCTTCTACATCAACATCCCGATTGCGCTCATTGCCGCGCTGCTCGCCGCCTCGCTGTTCCCCTCCGCGACCAAGCCGGTCCGCACGCCGTTCGACTTTCCGGGCTTCCTGCTGGTCGGCAGCGGCATGGCGCTGCTCGTCTTCGGCATGGATTCGCTCGCCGCCAAGGACGCCGCCGCCGGCATCATCGCCGCCGAGTTGGGTGCGGCCGTCGCCATCCTGACCGTCGCGTCCTTCTATTGCCTGCGCGTCCGCAATCCGCTGCTCGACCTCAAGCTGCTGCGCATCCGCACCTTCCGCGTTAGCTTCCTGACTGGCGGCGGCCTCGATACGATCGGGCTGAGCTCGGTCGTCTTCCTGTTGCCGCTGATGTTCCAGCTCGGCTTCGGCATGAGCGCGGTGCAGGCGGGATCGCTGACCTTCGTTGCCGCGATCGGCTCGCTGCTGACGCGCTTCATGATGCCGCGCATCCTCAACCGCTTCGGCTTCCGCCGCGTGCTGGTCGCCAACACGCCGATCGTCGCCTGCCTGGTCGCTGGCTTCGCCTTGATGCAGGCAAGCCTGCCCGCCTGGATCGTGCTCGCCTATATCTTCGTCTTCGGCGTCTTCCGCTCGGTGCAATGGGCCTCGACCGGCAACCTGTCCTACTCGGACATCGCGCCCGAGCAACTCGGCCGCTTCAGCGCGCTCTACTACATCCTCTGGCAGCTTGCGGTGGCGATCAGCGTCGGCCTGGCGGCGGCACTTCTGTCGCTGCTCGCCGGCGGCGGCCAGGCGAGCGTCAACGATTTCCGCATCCTGTTCGTTATCGAAGGCCTGATCACGCTCTGCGCCCTGTTCGCCTATCTGCGGCTGACACCGCAGGACGGCGCCCATGTCAGCGGCCACGGCGCGCATATGAACACCGAGTAGGCTGCAGGCGTGGCGGTCGCGAGCCTTACTCGCTGAACGTCACCCATTCCTCGAGCGGCGCGCGGTCGGTGCGGAATTCGTTCTCCGGCTTCGACGTGTCCTCGTAGCCCAGCGCCATGCCGCAGACGACTATTTCCTCGTCCGGGATGTTGAGAACCGGGCGGATCTGCCGGTGATATGGCGCGAAGGCCGCCTGCGGGCAGGTGTGCAGGCCCCTGCCCCGCGCCGCCACCATGATGTTCTGCAGGAACATGCCGTAGTCGATCCACGAACCCTTGTTCAGCCGCCGGTCGACGGTGAAGATCATGCCGACGGGCGCATCGAAGAAGACGAAGTTGCGGTCGTGCTGGGCACGCATCCTGTCGACCTCGCGCCGGCCGATGCCGAGCGCGCCGTAGAGGCCGAAGCCGTTGGCGCGGCGACGGGTGAGATAGGGTTCGAAGAACTGGTCGGGGTAGTAGCGATATTCGTCCCACTCCGCCTTCTCGGCGCGAATGCCGGAATTGAGGATGGCGTCGGAGATGCGCTGCTTGACCTCGCCCTTGGTCACATAGACCCGCCACGGCTGCATATTCGTGCCGGAAGGCGCGCGCGAGGCAACGGAAAGGACGTCGCGGATGGTCTCGTCGTCGACCATGTCGGGCAGGAAGGCGCGCACCGAGCGGCGCGACGTGATCGCCTCGTCGACGATCGCCGCGTCCTTGGCAATCCGGCTGTTGTTCTCCAGCATGGGTCGTCCCTTTGCGCGTGGCCGGAAACCGAAACCGGTTCCCGCGAAGGACCACGCGCAGACTGCTTGAAACCTGGTCCACGACCGGACGTCCCCACCCGCCGTTCGTGGCCGAGCCTTTGCATGAACCGCAAAAAACGCGCAAGCAAATCTTGTGGGAGTATGAAAATACTCTTGATTTTTTCATGCGGCTGGCCTCTCATGAAATTTATCGGAATTTTTTCACCGGGAGGCCGATGACCACGACCACCCTCAGATCGGAACAGGACAATGGCGAGCGGCTGCTGGCCGGCGACATCCGTGCGCTGCGCAAGGCGCGCGGGCTGACGCTGGCCGAGATCGGCCTGAAACTCGGCCGTTCCGTCGGCTGGGTCAGCCAGGTTGAGCGCGGCCTGTCGGTCCCTTCGCTCGGCGACCTTAGGGCCTTCGCCGAACTGTTCGGCGTGCCGCTCAGCCTGTTCTTCGGCCACGACGTGCCTACCGAGAAGGAGCGCGGCGTGGTCGTGCGCGCCGGCAGCAGGCGCTCGCTTGGCACAAGCGAATCCGGCCTGGTGGAGGAGCTTCTGTCGCCCGATCTCGGCGGTAGCTTCGAGATGCTGCGCTCGGTCTTCGCGCCGGGAGCGGAACTGAAGACCGAGGCGCGCCGCCCGACGGAAGAAGCCGGCTACGTCGTGTCGGGTGTTTTCGAGATCGAGATTGCCGGCGTCTGGTACCGGCTCGGCGAAGGCGACAGCTTTCGCTTCGAGGGCAAGCCGTTCCGCTGGCGCAATCCGGGCGCCGAGCCGGCGGTGGTCATCTGGGTGGTTTCGCCACCTGTCTATTGATTGAAGGGGAAGAACATGGCGGGTTTGCCGAGCACGGCACGCGTGGTGATCATCGGAGGCGGTGTCGTCGGTGCCTCCTCGCTCTACCACCTCTGCAAGGCGGGCTGGACCGATTGCGTGCTTCTGGAAAAGAACGAGCTGACCTCGGGCTCGACCTGGCATGCCGCCGGCAACGTCCCGACCTTCTCGTCCTCATGGTCGCTGATGAACATGCAGCGCTATTCGACCGAGTTCTATCGCGACCTCGCCGAAGCGGTCGACTATCCGATGAACTATCACGTCACCGGCTCGCTCAGGCTCGCCCATTCGAAGGAGCGCATGCAGGAGTTCCAGCGCGCCAAGGGCATGGGCCGCTACCAGGGCATGGACATCGACGTCGTCGGGCTCGACGAGATCAAGCGCCGCTACCCCTTCATCGAGACGCATGAACTGAAAGGCGCGCTCTACGACCCGAGCGACGGCGACATCGACCCGGCGCAGTTGACCCAGGCGCTGGCCAAGGGCGCGCGCGACATGGGCGCCAAGATCATCCGCTTCTGCCCGGTCACCGGCGTGCGCCGCGAGAACGGCGAATGGGTGGTTGCGACGCCGCAAGGCGACATCCGCTGCGAGATCATCGTCAACGCCGCCGGCTACCGCGCCGCCGAGGTTGGAAAAATGTTCGGCCGCGAGGTGCCGATGATGGTGATGAGCCATCAGTACATCTTGTTCGAGGAAATCCCCGAGCTTGCCGCCTGGACCAGGGAACAGGGCAAGAAGCTGCCGCTGCTGCGCGACGTCGACACGTCCTACTATCTGCGCCAGGAAAAGAGCGGCATGAATCTCGGCCCCTACGAGCGCAATTGCCGCGCGCACTGGGCGACCCACAACGACCCGATACCCGAGGATTTTTCCTTCCAGCTCTTCCCCGACGATCTCGACCGGCTGGAGCACTATCTCGCCGACGCCGTCGCCCGCGTGCCGATCCTCGGCACCGCCGGCCTGTCCAAGGTCATCAACGGGCCGATCCCCTACGCGCCGGACGGCAACCCGCTGATCGGCCCGATGCCCGGCGTGCCGAACGCCTTCGAGGCCTGCGTCTTCACCTTCGGCATCGCCCAGGGCGGCGGCGCCGGCAAGGTGCTGGCCGAATGGATCACCGAGGGCCAGACCGAATGGGACATGTGGTCCTGCGATCCGCGGCGCTTCACGTCCTTTGCCGCGGCGCCCGACTATTGCGTCGCCAAGGGCATGGAAATCTACGGCAACGAATACGCCATCCAGTTCCCGCGCCATGCCTGGCCGGAGGGGCGCAACCGCAAACTGTCGCCGCTGCACGATCGCATCAAGGCGCTCGGCGGCCAGTTCGACGCCTATAATGGCTGGGAGCGCGCCACCTGGTACGCGCATCAGGGTGACGACACATCGGAGCAATCGACGCTGACCTTCCGCCGCGACGGACCGTGGCAGCACCGCGTGCGCGAGGAATGCCTGGCGGTGCGCGACGCCGCCGGCATCCTCGACCTGCCCGGCTTCTCCCGCTTCAATCTCGAGGGCCCGGGCGCCGCCGACTGGCTGGCGCTGCAGGTCACCGGCCTGGTGCCGAAGCCCGGCCGCATCGGCCTCGTCTATTTCTCCGACGACAAGGGCCGCATCGTCACTGAAATGTCGGTCGTGCGCCACGGCGAGGAGCAGATGACGCTGATCACCGCCGCGGTCGCCCAGTGGCACGATTTCGAATGGCTGAAATCGCGCATGCCGAAAGACGCAGCCTTCACCCTGACCGACCGCACCGAGGACTATTCGACGCAAATCCTCGCCGGCCCCAAGTCGCGAAAAATCCTTGCCGAGGTCTGCGCCGCCGACCTGACGCTTCCGTGGCTGACGCATCAGGAAACGACGATCGCCGGACGCTGGGCGAAGCTGGTGCGCGTCTCCTTCGCCGGCGAGCTCGGCTGGGAGATCCACACCAAGGTCGCAGACACGGCGACGGTGTTCGATGCTGTCTGGGCCGCCGGCCAGAAGCACGGACTGAAGCCCTTCGGCATGTACGCGCTCGATTCCCTGCGTCTGGAAAAGGGCTACCGCGCCTGGAAGGGCGACCTTTCGACCGACTATACGATCCTGCAGGGCGGGCTGGAGCGTTTCGTCAAATGGGACAAGCCAGACTTCCGCGGCAAGGCGGCACTGCTCAACGAGAAGCAGCAGGGCGTGAAGAAGCGTTTCGTCACCCTGGTCGTCGAGAGCCCCGGCGAATGCGACGCGCCCTATATGTCGACGCTCTGGCATGACGGCAGGGTCGTCGGCGAGACGACATCGGGCGGCTATGGCCACCGGGTCGAGAAGTCGATCGCGCTCGGCATGCTGCGCGCCGATCTCGCCGAGCCCGGCGCCTCGGTCGAGGTCGAGATCTTCGGCGACCGCTTCAAGGCCGTGGTGCAGAAGGACGAACCGCTCTGGGACCCGAAGAACGAAAGACTGCGGACATGAAATCAGTGATCCTCACCGACGGCGGCATGGGCCAGGAACTGGTCCGGCGCAGCAAGTCCGAGCCGACGCCCTTGTGGTCGGCCAGGGTGCTGATCGACGAACCGGACCTGGTGCGCGACCTGCATGTCGAGTTTATCCAGGCGGGCGCCCGCGTCATCACCCTCAACACCTATTCCGCGACGCCCGAACGCCTGGCGCGCGAAGGCGCGGAAGACCTGTTCAAGCCGTTGCAGAAGCGCGGCGTCGAGCTTGCCAGGCAGGCTTGCGAGCAAGCCGGCGATGCAGCCGTCGCCGGCTGCCTGTCGCCTCTGTTCGGCAGCTACGCGCCTGCGCTGACCATTTCCTACCAGGAGACGCTCGACACCTACCGCCGCATCGTCGCCGAGCAGGCCGATGGCGTCGACCTCTTCCTGTGCGAGACGATGGCCTCCGCCGACGAGGCGCGCGCCGCCGTCACGGCAGCGTCGGAAAGCGGCAAGCCGGTCTGGGTGTCGTGGACGCTCGCCGACCACGGCACGCCGCGCCTGCGCAGCGGCGAGACGATCGCCGCGGCGTCGAGCGCGCTCGGCGACCTGCCGGTCGCTGCCAGGCTGGTCAATTGCTGTCGGCCGGAAGCCGTGAGCGCCGCACTGCCCGAGCTGATCGCGCTCGGCGGACCGGTCGGCGCCTACGCCAACGGCTTCACCTCGATCGAGGCGCTGAAGCATGGCACGGTCGACGTGCTGCATGCCCGCCACGACCTCGACCCGCAGGCCTATGCCGACCAGGCCATCGGCTGGGTCGAGGCCGGCGCCCTCATCGTCGGCGGTTGTTGCGAGGTTGGCCCCGCCCACATCGCCGCCCTGCGCGACCGGCTCGATGAGGCCGGCCACCGGATTTCGGGAGTTCAATGATGCCCAGACCCTCATCGCGCATCGCCGGCATCGTGCCTTCGGGCAAGGACGGCTGGGAGGTGCATTTCGCCGCCTGGACCCGCAAGCAGGCCGGCGAGGACATTATCATGCTGTCGGTCGGCGACCATGATTTCGACACGCCCTCGCAGACGATCGAAGCCTGCGTCAGCGCCGTTCGCGCCAGCAACCACCACTACACGCCGCTGCCCGGCCTGCCGCGACTGCGCAAGGCGATGGCGGCGGCTTCGACCGCTTGCACCGGCGTCCTGACGGAACCCGACCAGGTCATTGCCACGCAGGGCGGACAGGCGGCTCTCTACGCCGCCGTGCAGGCCGTGCTCGATCCCGGTGACCATGCCATCGTCGTCGCGCCCTACTACGCCACCTACCCCAACACGTTCAGTGCGGCGGGCGCCGAATTCACCGTGGTCGAAACCCCGGCCGAGAACGGCTTCCAGCCGCGGGCCGACATGATCCGCGAGGCGCTCAAACCCAACACCCGCGCCATCCTCATCAACACACCGAACAACCCGACCGGCGCCGTGTATTCGCGCGAGCGGCTGGAGGAACTGGCGCAAGTTTGCCGCGAGCATGACCTCTGGCTGCTCTCCGACGAGGTCTACTGGACGCTCGGCGGCGGCGAGCACATCTCGCCGCGCTCGCTGCCCGGCATGGCCGAGCGCACGCTGGTCATCAATTCGATGTCGAAGAGCCACGGCATGACCGGCTGGCGCATGGGCTGGCTGACCGGCCCAAGCGAGATGATCACGCTGCTCATCAACCTCAATTTGGTGACAACCTACGGCCTGCCGGCCTTCATCTCGATCGCCTGCGCCGAGGCGCTTGAAAACCACTACGGCGTCAAGGAGATCGCCGAGCGTTACGCGGGGCGGCGCACGCTGTTCCTCGAAGCGATCCGCGGCATGAACGATGTCACCGTGCGCGGCTCCGAAGGCGGCATGTATGTGATGCTCGATATCTCGGCCGTCGAACGCGACGACGAGAAATTCGCCTGGGCGCTGCTCGACAAGGAAAAGGTCGGCGTCATGCCGGGCTCGAGTTTCGGCGAGGCCGCCGCCGGACATATCCGCATCAGCCTCTGCCAGCCGGAGCCCATCCTCAAGGAAGCAGCGCTTCGCCTGCGCCGCTTCGCTTCCGCTTACCGCCGCGAGGCCGCATGACCAAGAGCATTCCCAGCAAGGCTCGCGCTGTCATCATTGGCGGCGGCGTCTCCGGCTGCTCGGTCGCCTATCATCTGGCCAAGCTCGGCTGGACCGACATCGTGCTGCTCGAACGCAAGCAGCTCACCTGCGGCACGACCTGGCATGCCGCCGGCCTGATCGGCCAGTTGCGCGCCTCGCAGAACATGACCCGGCTGGCGAAATATTCGGCCGACCTCTACGTCAAGCTCGAAGCCGAGACCGATGTCGGCACCGGTATGCGCCAGGTCGGCTCGATCACCGTGGCGCTGACCGAAGAGCGCAAGCACGAGATCTACCGGCAGGCCTCGCTGGCCCGCGCCTTCGATGTCGATGTCCGCGAGATTTCGCCCAGCGAAGTCAAGCAGATGTATCCGCATCTCAACGTGTCCGATGTCGTCGGCGCGGTGCACCTGCCGCTCGACGGCCAGTGCGACCCCGCCAACATCGCCATGGCGTTGGCCAAGGGCGCGCGCCAGCGCGGCGCGACAGTCATCGAGAACGTCAAGGTGACCAAGGTCCACACCAAGGGAGGCCGCGTCTCCGGCGTGTCGTGGGCACAGGGCGACGAACAGGGCACGATCGAGACCGACATCGTCGTCAACTGCGCCGGGATGTGGGCGCGCGAACTCGGCCGCCAGAACGGCGTCACCATCCCGCTGCACGCCTGCGAGCACTTCTATCTCGTGACTGAGCCGATCCCGGGGCTGACCCGCTTGCCCGTG
Organism: Mesorhizobium sp. M4B.F.Ca.ET.143.01.1.1; assembly: GCF_004792275.1. Lineage (NCBI taxonomy): Bacteria > Pseudomonadati > Pseudomonadota > Alphaproteobacteria > Hyphomicrobiales > Phyllobacteriaceae > Mesorhizobium > Mesorhizobium sp. M4B.F.Ca.ET.143.01.1.1. Next base: position 610,464 of record NZ_SRSR01000003.1, on the reverse strand, counting down.
CTGCGCGTGCCGGACGAGTGCGCCTACTACAAGGAAGATGCCGGCAAGATGATGCTCGGCGCCTTCGAGCCGGTGGCCAAACCCTGGGGCATGGACGGCATTCGCGAGGATTTCTGCTTCGACCAGCTGCCCGAGGACATGGATCATTTCGAGCCGATCCTCGAAATGGGCGTCAACCGCATGCCGATGCTGGGCACCGCCGGCATCCACACCTTCTTCAACGGCCCCGAGAGTTTTACACCCGACGACCGCTACTATCTCGGCGAGGCGCCGGAACTCTCCGGCTACTGGATGGCAACCGGCTACAATTCGATCGGCATCGTCTCCTCCGGCGGCGCCGGCATGGCTTTGGCGCAGTGGATCAACGATGGCGAGGCGCCCTTCGACCTCTGGGAGGTCGACATCCGCCGCGCCCAGCCCTTCCAGAAGAACCGCCGCTATCTCAAGGAGCGCGTCTCCGAAACCCTCGGCCTGCTCTACGCCGACCATTTCCCCTACCGCCAGATGGCGACGTCGCGCGGCATCCGCCGCTCGCCGTTGCATGAGCATCTGAAGGCGCGCGGCGCCGTCTTTGGCGAGGTCGCCGGCTGGGAGCGTGCCAACTGGTTCGCCCGCGACGGCCAGGAGCGCGCGTACCGCTATTCCTGGAAGCGGCAGAACTGGTTCGACAACCAGCGCGAAGAGCATCTGGCGGTCAGGAACGGCGTCGGCCTGTTCGACATGACCTCGTTCGGCAAGATCCGCGTCGAGGGCCGCGACGCCTGTGCCTTCCTGCAAAGGCTCTGCGCCAACGACATGGACGTCGCGCCGGGCAAGATCGTCTACACGCAGATGCTCAACGCCAAGGGCGGCATCGAGAGCGACCTCACCGTGTCGCGCCTGTCGGAGACAGCCTATTTCCTCGTCGTGCCCGGCGCTACGCTGCAGCGCGACCTCGCCTGGCTAAGGCGGCATGTCGCCGACGAATTCGTCGTTATCACCGACGTCACCGCCGCCGAAGCGGTCATCTGCATGATGGGTCCCGAGTCGCGAAAACTGATCCAGAAGGTGAGCCCCAACGACTTCTCCAATGAGGCCAATCCGTTCGGAACCTTCCAGGAGATCGAGATCGGCATGGGGCTGGCCCGCGCCCACCGCGTCACCTATGTCGGCGAGCTCGGCTGGGAGCTTTATGTCTCGACCGAGCAGGCGGCCCACATCTTCGAGGCGCTCACTGACGCCGGCGCGGAGGGCGCCCTCAAGCTTTGCGGCCTGCACACGCTGGATTCCTGCCGCATCGAGAAGGCCTTCCGCCATTTCGGCCACGACATCACCGACGAGGATAATGTGCTGGAAGCTGGCCTCGGTTTCGCCGTCAAGACGGCCAAGGGCGACTTCATCGGCCGTGATGCCGTGCTGCGGAAGAGGGAAGCCGGGCTGGACCGCCGGCTGCTGCAGTTCCGCCTCAAGGACCCGCAACCCCTGCTCTTCCACAACGAGGCGATCCTGCGCGACGGCAAGATCGTCGGCCCGATCACCTCCGGCAATTACGGCCACCATCTCGGCGGCGCGATCGGGCTGGGCTACGTGCCTTGCAAGGGCGAGAGCGAGGCGGATGTTCTTGGCTCGTCCTACGAGGTGGAGATCGCCGGCGAGCGCTTCGCGGCGGAGGCATCGCTGAAGCCGATGTATGACCCCAAGGCGGAGCGGGTGAAGATGTGATTTCTTCCTTCTCCCCGTTCTACGGGGAGAAGGTGCCCGAAGGGCGGATGAGGGGCAGCGCCAAGTTCTGCCAGTGAAGCGCCGCCCCTCATCTGCCTGCCGGCATCTTCTCCCCGTAAACGGGGCGAAGAAGGCTATCAAAACCTCTCCAACCGCGCCCTTACCTTCGCCAGGAACGCCGCCCTGCTCTTCTGCGTCGAGGCGTCCATCAGATAATGCGCCAGGAAGAAGGTCCGGCAGCGCGTGGCGCACAGCGCCCGCATGCCGCGCAGTATGGTTTTGCGGCCGGGCTGGCCGACGACGACGCTCCACCAGGTCGGCGCGCCGCAGGTGGTGATGACGCCGACCTTGGTCACATGCCGCATCAGCGACGTGATCCGCCCCTTGCCGGCCGGCAGCTTGAACGCGACATCGGTCGCCCAGACCCGGTCGAGCCAGCCCTTCAGCATTGCCGGCAGCCCGTACCACCAGGTCGGATAGACGAACAGGATCGCCTCGGCCCACATGAGATGCTCGAAATGCGGTTTGAGCGCCGGATCCTGCGGCGCGCGCTCGTTGTAGAAACGCCGCTCCTCGCAGCTCATCACCGGGTTGAAATTCTCGGCATAGAGATCGAGCAGCCGGACCTCCCAACCGCGTCGGGTCAGCACCTCGACGGCACTGTCGCGGATCGATGCGCAAAAGCTCTCGGGCACCGGATGGCAATAGACCACCAGCACGCGCATCAGAATTGATCCATGCTCGCCGCGACCTTCGCCGTGAAGGCCGCCCGCGACGCGTCGGTGGAGAGGTTCATCGAGTAATGCGCGAGGTAGGAGACGGAGGCGCCCGGCTTGATGGTGGCGCGCAGCATGCGCTTGACCACCTTGCGCGGCGGGTCACCCATCAGCAGGGCCCGGAACCGGCTGCCGCCATAGGTGGTGACAGCGGCGAGCTTGCTTATGTTGTGCAGCGTCGGCCGCACCTTGCCGTCGACCAGCTTGAACGACACGCCAGGCAGGAAGACGCGGTCGAAGAAGCCTTTCAGGATCGCCGGATAGCCGTAATTCCACACCGGGAATGACAGCACCAGCGCTTCGGCTTTCCGCAGCCTTTCGACATAGCCGGCCACGGCGTCATCCGGTCCGCGCTGGTCGTGGTAGCCGAGCCGTTCGGCCCGCGTCAGCCGGGGATCGAAATCCTCGGCATAGAGGTCGCAGTCGTCGATCGTGTGACCTGCCGTGCTCAGCCGCTCGACGATCGTCCGGTGCAGGCCGGCATTGAAGCTGGTCTCCACCGGATGAGCGTAGAGGACGAGGACGTTCACGGGAGGAGTTTCCCTAGGTCAGCGCCAGGCACCCTTTTCCGCCACGCCTGTCCTTGCAACGTTGGAGGTTGGCGAAAGCGGCGGAGCGAATGATCTCCCCCCTTGAGGGGGAGATGGCCGGCAGGCCAGAGGGGGGTGCAGCGCCAAACGCCCGTCATCGTCTCACCCCACCTTTTGCAGCCCCTTGAACAGGAACGACTTGCCGGAGCGGTAATCATAGTCCGGGTTCTCCCAGGCGATCATCTTGCCGGGGTTGAGCAGGCCTTGCGGGTCGGTCTCGCGCTTGAAGGCGAGTTGGACATCGTCGGTCCGCTTCATGCCGCCCTCTTCCAGCGTGTAGCGGTGCGGATTGAAGATCCAGCAGCCATTATCCTCGTGGATGCGGATGATCTCGTCCAGCCGCTCTTGCGTGGTGTAGCGCACCAACGGCAGGCCGGCAGCGCCGATCGCGCCGTCGAAACGGATGAATTCCAGATGCGCCGGCACCTCGTCGCCGAAGCGGTCGACCATCGCCTTGACGTGGGCAAGATGATCCGGCGACGGATAGCGTGCTTGCAGATAGGTGATCGTCGGATCGACGCGGATCGCCCGCAGCGTCGTGTGGTTCCAGGTCAATTCGTAGGCCGGCGGCAGCCCCTTGAGATCGGCCTCCTGGTCGGCCCGGAAGACGATCTCGCCCTTGCCGCTCTTCACGAAGGCGACAAAGGCTTCGATCGCATGCGGCGCGATCATGCACACCACGATGCTCTGCTCGCGTCGGAAGAATTTTTGGTGCCGCTTGAAATAGTCGTAGGGGATCGGTGCGGCGATCGGCGTGATCAGCTTCGCCAATATGCCGTCCTGGATGGCGAGGTCGTTGCCGAAGCCGGCCGCGTCCATGAAATCGTCGAAGCCGACGATGACATCGATCCAGTCATAGGACGCCGTCAGCGGCATCTCGACCTCGGTGATGATGCCGTTGGTGCCGTAGGCGTGCATGACCTTGAGCACCTCCTCGCCGGTCAGTTCCATGACGCGCGGTTCCGCCTCCATCGTCACGGTCCGGAGCCGGATGACATTGCCGAGGTCGCGCAAGCCGCCCCAGCGGATCGAGCCGACGCCGCCCGAACCGCCAGCGACGAAGCCGCCGATCGACGCCGTGTTGTAGGTCGAGGGCGACATGCGCAGCTCCTGCGCCGAATGCGCGCGCGTCGCCTTGTCGATCTCGGCCAGCACCGCGCCCGGTCCGGTGACCACCCGCCCCGGTGCGATCGCCTTGACCTGGTTCATTTCGGCGAGGTTCAGCACCACGCCGCCGGACAGCGGCATCGCCTGCCCGTAGTTGCCGGTGCCGCTGCCGCGCGGCGTCACCGGGACGCCGCGCCGATGGCATGCCGCGAGCACGCGGATCACCTCGTCCTCGCTCTTCGGCGTGACGATCAGGTCGCCGGTGACATGGTCGAGCTGTGCTTTGAGCACCGGGCTGTACCAGTAGAAGTCGCGGCTCTTCTGCTGGACGATCGCCGGATGGTCGTCGATCTTGAGCCCTTCGAGGTCACGCTTCAGCGCTGCGATATCCATCGTCACACCATCAATTCGTCGAGTTCGGCATAGTCGGGCAGTTTCCGTTCGATCGCCCTGCCCTCGCGCACGACGATGCGATCCGATTCTGGCCGCGACAGCATTTCGGTCCAGCTCCGCCCCTTGAAGACGATGAAGTCCGCGCTGCCGCCGGCGCTGAGTGTACCAAAGCCCTCCAGCCGCATCACCTTGGCCGGCGTCGCCGCGACCGCTTGCGGCCAGTCGCCGACCGGGTGGTCGAAATGCAGGATGCGCGTCGCCATGCGGTAGACTTCGAGCATGTCGAGATCACCATAGGCGTAGAACGGATCGCGTGTGTTGTCCGACGCGACGGCGACCGCAATGCCCCTCGCCTTCATCTCATGCAGCAGCGTCACGCCCCGCCAGCGCGGCGTGGTGTTGTTGCTGCGCCGGTCCTGCAGATAGAGGTTGCACATCGGCAGCGACACCACGGCGAGCCCTGCCTTCGCCACCTTGTCCAGCGTGTCCAGCACTTCAAGGTCGGGCTGGCGCGAGAGCGAGCAGCAATGGCCGACCAGGATGTTGCCGTCAAAACCATTCCACAGCGAGGCCTCGGCAATCTTCTTCAGCGATATCGCCGCGACATCGTCGGTCTCGTCGGCGTGGAAATCGAGGTCGAGCCCGTGCTTGATCGCCTGGGCGAAGACCTGGTCGAGAAGTTCTTCCAGGTCCGGCACCATATAGGTGACGACACCGAGCACGCCCTTGGCGGCGGCGACACGTTTCGCCAACCGCTCGAACCAGGCCTTGTCGCGCACGCTCTCGATGCCCAGCAGGCAGGCCGCCTGCAGCTCGATCCGACCGCGCCACTTTTCGCGCATCGTCTCGAACACCGGCCAGGAGATTTCCTCCTGCGGCGCGACACTGTCGAGATGCGTGCGCAAGGCCCTGGTGCCGTGCGCGTAGGCGGAGCGCAGCGAGAAATCCATGCGCCGCGCCACATCCTCCGCGCTCCAGCGCGCGGCGCGGTCGGCGCCCGTGGCATTGAGCGCGCCCATGAAAGTGCCGTCGGGATTTGGCTTGCGCGGCCATATATGGCCCTTGTCGATATGGGTGTGGCAGTCGACGAAGCACGGCAGCACGATGCGGCCGGCAAGATCGATGGCATCGGCCGGCGTTTTCGAGCGACCGCGCGCGACGATGCTGGCGATCTTGCCGTCGGCCACGGCGATGTCGGCGAGCGCGAAGCCGTCGCTGTCGAAAGCCGCGGCAAAGCCAGGCGTCAGCGACTGGTGAACGCGGACATTCGCGAGATGGTAAGAACCAGAGGCCGGTATCAAGCCGCAACTCCTCGGATTACGCGGACAGACACCATCTTACCGCTCCTGCTTCAGCGCGCTCTCGTGCCAGCGGCGCAGGATCAGATGCGACACCAGCGACAGCACCAGGAAAATCAGGATGCCGGTGAGCGAGATCAGGATCAGCGCCGCGAACAGGCGCGGCGCGTTGAGCCGATAGCCGGCCTCGATGATACGCGAGGCGAGCCCCGACGACTGCCCCTGCGCGCCGGCGACAAACTCCGCCACCACCGCGCCGATCAGCGACAGGCCGCCGGCGATCTTCAGCCCGCCAAGAAAATAGGGCATCGCCGCCGGCAGGCGCAGATAGCGCAATTGCTGCCAGCGGGTCGCGCCGTTGAGCTTGAACAAATCGCGCAGGTTGCGGTCGACGGAGTTCAGCCCAAGCGTGGTGTTGGAGAGGATCGGGAAGAAGGCGACGATCCAGGCGCAGAGCAGCAGCTTGGTCGTCTGGTTGTTGATGTAGATGTTGATCAGCGGGAAGATGGCGACGATCGGCGTCACCTGCAGCACGATGGCGAAGGGGAAGAACGACATCTCCACCCATTTCGACTGCGCGAACAGCACCGCCAGCCCGACGCCGCCGATGACCGCAAGGAGCAGGCTGAGGAAGGTGATCCTGAGCGTCACCAGCAGCGAGGAAAACAACAGACCGGCATCGTCATGCAGCGTCTGCAGCACCACGCCCGGGCGCGGCAGGATGTATTGCGGGATCTCGTTCCAGACGCAGATGCGGTCCCACAGCCAGATCGCCAGCACCATGATCGCCAGCGGCAGCACCCATCTGCCGATCCGTTCCAGCCGCTCCTGGCGGACGCGGCGCGCCTCTTCGGGATCAAGCTTCAGGACTGTGTCTTCAATGGCCGTCATGGTGCGGTCCGGCGGTTGAATTGATGGCGTTGACCAGCACGTCGGACGCCTGGCGGCAGAGCGCGGCATAATCGGGCGAGGTTCGGAACGCCTCATCGCGCGGATAGGGCGCGTCGACGGCAAGCTCTCCGTGAACGCGGCCCGGCCGCGCCGCCATCACGACCACGCGACTGGACAAGAACACGCTCTCGAAAACGCTGTGGGTGACGAAGACGACGGTGAAGCGCTCGTCCTGCCACAGTTCCAGAAGGTCGTTGTTGAGCTTGAAGCGTGTGATCTCGTCGAGCGCCGCGAAGGGCTCGTCCATCAACAGGATGCGCGGTTTGGTCACCATGGCCCGCGCGATCGAGACGCGCATCTTCATGCCGCCGGAGAGCTCGCGCGGCACGGCATTTTCGAAGCCGTTGAGATGCACGCGCGCCAGCATCGCCATCACCGCGGGCTCGGCTTTTGCGCGCGACACGCCCTTCAGCCTGAGCGGCAGCCAGACATTGTCGAAGACATTCGCCCAGGGCAGCAGCGTCGGCTCCTGGAAGACGAAGCCGATGTTCGAGCGGTCGATGCCGCCGCGCCAGTCGAGCAGCCCGGAGGTCGGCGTCGACAGGCCGGCGATCAGCCTGAGCGCCGTCGACTTGCCGCAGCCCGACGGTCCGAGAAGGCTGAGGAAATCGCCTTCGCGGATTGTCAGGTCGACGTCGCTCAGCGCCGTCACGCCGTTGGAAAAGACCTTGCCGACATTGCGCAGCGCCAACAGCATCGGGCCTTCACCCGATGCCGTTGCCGGCGCCTGCGCCACTTTCTCCAGCTTCACGGTTACTTCTTCAGGTCCAGCCCGACGCCCTTGTTGATGAAGGCCAGCGTATAGGCCTTCTTGATGTCGATGCCCGGCTGCGCCACCTTGGCCTTGACCATCTTGTCGTAGAAGCTCTGGATACGCGCTTCCGTCATGCCGCCGATGCCGAGCTTTTCGGTATCGCCGGAATCGACCACGCCGAACTTCTTCAGCTGCTCGATCGAGAAGGCGATCTGCTCGTCCGTCATATCCGGATTGTCCTTCTTGATCAGGTCGTTGGCGGCCTTGTTGTCGCCGTAGAGGTAGTTGTACCAGCCCTTGGCCGAGCCATCGACGAAGCACTGCACCACCTCCGGCCGCTTGTCGATCGTGTCCTGCATAACCTCGACGGTGGTCGCGTAGGTATCCCAGCCATAGTCGGCGAGCAGGAACTGGTTCGGAACGAAGCCGCCCGCCTTCTGCACCGCGAACGGTTCCGAGGTGACGTAGCCCTGCTGGATCGACTTCTTGTTGGCGATGAACGGCGCCGGGTTGAACGTGTAGGGCACGCGCTTGGCGGCATCGAAGCCGAGCTCGGTCACCATCCACTGGAAGAAGGTCTGCGCACCCTCGTCGCCGAGGATGTACTGGTCGGCGTTCTTCAGGTCTTCCCACTTGTCCAGCCCCTGCCCGGGCTGGGACATGATGACCTGCGGGTCCTTCTGGAAGTCGGCGGCGACAACGCGCATCGGAATGCCCTGCTGCACGGCGTCGAAGGCCGACAGAAGGTTGCCGCCCATATAGAAATCGATCTTGCCGGCCAGCAGCATCGGCCGGCCGCTGACCTGCGGGCCGCCCTGCATGATGGTGACGTCGAGGCCGCACGCGGCATAGGTGCCGTCGGCGACCGCCTGGTAGTAGCCGCCATGCTCCGGCTCGGCCAGCCAGTTGGTGCCGAAGGTGACTTTCTCGTTGGCGGCCGCGCCCAGCGTGCCCGCCGCAAGCAGGACGACAGCGCCCGCCAGGATCTTCCGTTTTCCGACCATGAACATCACCCTCAATTTGCTCCGACGCGCTGCGCGCCGGGCTCGACACCATTGGTTCAAGAAGCAAGACACATGCCACCGCCTGGGCCGCCTGCTCGCGCGACAGTCGCTGCTAGCAGCGGACGGGTCATGCTGTACGAGAGGCATCGTGCCTATTTTTTGGACGCCTGTCCATAATCGCAAGGACGATGGGCACAGCCATCTTGAAGGCGTCTTTGATCGTGCCCTACCTAAAGCCCGTCGCGCCTCAACGGCACTAATGCGACGCGCTTAGGTTGTTGCTTCATGCATGTCGTTATCCCAAAACCGCTGCACATTTTTGGGCGACATGCATTAGGCTGAGACAGGAGATTGCCATGTTCCGATTCCTCGCGCCGAAGTCGATCAAGCCGCCCTTTGCCCGCTACAGCCACGGCGTCGAAGTGCCTCCCGGCAAGCGCCTGGTGCTGTGTTCGGGCCAGGTCGCCATGACCGCGGACGACCAGATTCCCGAAGATGCCGGGGCGCAGGCCGAACTCTGCTTCGCAAACGTAGCAGCGATTCTCGGCGAGGCCGGACTTGGCCTTGCCGACGTCGTGCGCATCAACACCTATGTCACCGACCGCGCCTTCCTCAGGCCCTATATGGAGGTGCGCGACCGGCTGTTCGCCAGCCCGGCGCCGGCCTCGACATTGATGATCGTCTCCGGTTTCGCCCGGCCGGAATTCAAGGTCGAGGTCGAGGTGATCGCCGCCGGATGATCGACAGGCGATGCCAGCCGCGCTAGGTCTGGCGCGATGATTTGAAGAGGCACGACATGACCGTTGCGAACAGACGCGTGTGGTGGGGCGACTACCGGACGACCGAATACGCCTCCATCGACCCGGAGGCGACGATCGCCGTGCTGCCGGTGGCGGCGATCGAGCAGCACGGACCGCATCTGCCGGTGTCGACCGACACCTCGATCATGAACGGCATGCTGGACACCGTCATCGCCCGCCTGCCCGCCGATCTCGACATCCGTATCCTGCCCGTCCAGGCGGTGGGCAAATCCAACGAACATCTGCATGCGCCGGGCACCCTCACCCTGCCGGCAACGACCCTGGTCGATGCCTGGACCGAACTCGGCCTCTCCATCGCCAGGGCCGGGGTGAGAAAGCTGATCGTCGTCAACTCGCATGGCGGCAATGAGGAGATCATGGGCATCATCACGCGCGAGCTGCGCGTGCGGGTCAAAATACTGGCGGTGAAGACGAGCTGGCAGCGTTTCGGCCGTCCGGCCGGCATGTACACCGAGCTCGAGGACCGCCACGGCATCCATGGCGGCGACGTCGAGACCTCGCTGATGCTGCATTTCCGGCCCGACCTCGTCGACATGGGCAAGGCCGACAATTTCGTTTCCAATGTCGGCCGCGCCGAGAAGGAATTCGCCCTGCTGCGCCAGACCGGCACGCACGCCTTCGCCTGGATCGCCAGCGACCTCAACCCGAACGGCGTGGTCGGCGACGCCTCGATCGCAACGGCCGAGAAAGGCCGGCTGACCGCCGAGCATCAGGCCGACGGCTTCATCAGCCTGGTCAGGGATGTGCGCAAGGCAAAGCTCGCCGACTGGCTGTCGTAATCCGAAGGGGTTCAGGCTTCGATCTTCAACTCGAAAGGTATGCCCTCGAAAGCGTCGGCGCCGCGCCCGATCGCTTCGATCGCGGCGATCATGCGGCCATCACGGCCAAGCAAGGCATCGGCAACGGCGATCAGCCGCGGATTGGGGGTCGCCGAGGGCGAGAGCGCGCGCAGCGTCTGCGCCAGCTCGACCTCGTCGCGCTTCGGCGCCAGCGCCGCGGCAATGATATAGGCCGAGGCGGTCGAGCGGCTGATGCCGGCATAGCAATGCACGACCAGCGGCTTTGCCCGATCCCAGCGATAACCGAAATCGAGCAGCGCGCGGACATGCTCCTCGCCCGGCATGGTCATGCCTTCCTGGGCCACGGCGATATCGTGCATGACCAGATGCAAGTGGTTTTCCGCCACGATCGAGGCCGGGCGCATCACTTCGGTGCCAGCGGCAAGCAACGACAGCAGGCGCTGCGCGCCGGTTCTCGCCACAGTCTCCTCGACCTTCGACAGCGAACAGACATGGATCATGGGTTGGTTTCCTTCGTCCGATCCTCGCGCAATGAGGCCCAGTCGGCAAGCGCCGCTTCGAGCCGCTGCCATTCGGCCTCATCGCCCGGCAGTCCGGCGCGCAGGACCTGTGGCCGCAGGGCGAAATGCCGGAGCAGGATGCCGCGCTCACCCAGCGCCGAAAACAGGCCGGCGGCTTCGGGCAGGCGCAGATAGCGGAACAACGTGGTGCCGCCGGCCACGGTAGCGCCGAACCGGGCGAACAGCTTGTCGAGCCGCGCCGCGTCCTGCGCCAGCCGCCCACGCATGGCGGCCTGCCAATCGAGGTCGCCAAGCGCGCGGATGCCGTATTCAAGCGCCGGGCCTGCCACCGCCCAGGGTCCCAGTTGCGTCTCCAGCCGCTGGACCGTCAGCGTGTCGGCCAGCGCGAAGCCGAGCCTGACACCGGCAAGGCCGAAGAACTTGCCGAAGGAACGCAGCACGACGATGCCGCCCTGCCCGACATCGCCGGCCAGGCTTTCCCCTCCCGGCCCGACATCGCCGGCCAGGCTTTCCCCTCCCGGCCCGACATCCATGAACGCCTCGTCGACGACCAGCAGGCCGCCCTTGGCGCGAAGGTGGGCGGCAAGCTGAAGCAGTCTTTCGCGCTCGACGACGCGACCGTCCGGATTGTTGGGGTTGACGACAACGGCGAGGTCGGCCTCGGCAAGCGCTTCGACATCATCGACGTCGGCCGCCGCATGGCCGGCGATGGCGGCGGCTCGGCTGTGCTCGGCATAGGTCGGCCCGAGCACCAGCGCCTTGCCGGGCTTCACCAGCGAGGCAACGCGCGGCAGCAGGATCTGCGTGCCGGGCGCGGCCGCCACATGCGCCGTCGACGGCGCGCCATAGGCGCCGGCCGCGACCGCTCGAAGTTCGCCGAGCCGCGCCGCTTCCGGCAATCGCGACAGGGTGGTGGCGGGCAATTCGAAAATTGGATAGGAGTGCGGATTGATACCCGTCGAGAGATCGACGAAAGGCCGTGGCGCGTGAGGGAAGAGCGCGCTCGCCCGGCCAAGGGATCCGCCGTGATCCACTGCCGCAATCGCTCCATCAAGAAGCTTCATGTCGATACTGATTGCCTTCCTGTCATTGGTCATTGAGCGGGCACTCGGCTACCCGGACTGGCTGTTCGGGGCCATCGGCCATCCCGTCACCTGGTTCGGCAGGCTGATATCCTTTCTCGATCGCGCGCTCAACCGCGCCACTGATTCCGACGCTCAGCGTCGCCGCCGGGGCGTCATGGCTCTGCTGGTCATTGTTCTGGTGCCGGCGGCCATCGCTTTTGCCGTGCAGCTCCTGCTCTGGCAGATGTTTCCGGTCGGCCTCATCATCACCGCGATCCTGGCGTCGACGCTCATGTCGCAGAAGAGCCTGGCCGATCATGTCGAGGCGGTGGCCGACGCGCTCGACACCGGCGGCCTTACGCTCGGCCGCATCGCCGTCTCGCGCATCGTCGGCCGCGATCCCGAAAAGCTCGACAAGGCAGGCGTTTCCCGCGCGGCGATCGAAAGCCTGGCCGAGAATTTCTCCGACGGCATCGTCGCTCCGGCCTTCTGGACCGGGGTCTGCGGCCTGGCCGGCGGCGTCGCCTACAAGGCCGCCAACACCGCCGATTCGATGATCGGCCACCGCACGCCGCGCCATGAGGCCTTCGGCTGGGCGGCGGCGCGCTTCGACGACTGGATCAACCTGCCGGCATCGCGGCTGACAGGGCTGCTGATCGTGCTGGCTGCCTTCTTCGTCAAAGGCGCGGACCCCCGCAACGCCTGGCAGGCCATGCGGCGCGACGCGAAAAAGCACCGTTCGCCCAATGCCGGCTGGCCGGAGGCGGCGATGGCCGGCGCGTTGGGTCTCGCCCTGGCCGGCCCGCGCAGCTACAGCGGCGTGGTCGTCGAGGATGCCTACATGGGCGAAGGCGGCCGGCGCGAGGCGGAAAGCCTCGACATCAGGCAGGCGCTGAAGCTCTACCAGGTGGCCGACTGGCTGCTGATCGCGCTGTTCGGCATGCTGTCGGCGCTGTTGATCTATCTGACGATGTGATCAGAACTCGATGCCTTGCTGGGCTTTCACGCCCGCCGAGAAATGGTGCTTGGTGAGGCCCATTTCGGTGACGAGATCGGCCGCCTCGACGAGCAGCGGCTTGGCGTTTCGGCCGGTGACGATGATATGCAGGTCAGCACGGCGCGCCTTCAGCGCGGCAACGACCTTTTCCAGATCGAGATAGTCGTAGCGCAGCGCGATGTTGAGCTCGTCGAGCACGACAAGGCTGATCGACGGATCCGCCATCAGCTCCAGTGCTTTTGCCCAGGCGGCCTCGGCGGCGGCGATATCGCGCTTCAGGTCCTGCGTCTCCCAGGTGAAGCCCTCGCCCATCGCATGCCAGACGACGCGGTCGCCGAAGGCGGCGAAGGCGTCCTTCTCGCCGGTATGCCATTTGCCCTTGATGAACTGCACGACGCCGACGCGCCTGCCGTAGCCGAGCATCCTGAGCGCCAGCCCGAAGGCGGCCGTGGTCTTGCCCTTGCCCGGGCCGGTGTTGACGATCAGCAGCCCCTTCTCGATCGTCTTTGCCGCCACCTCGGCATCCTGCACAGCCTTGCGCTTGGCCATCTTGGCGCGGTGGCGCTCGGCATCCTTGTCATCGGTCTCAGTCATCTCACTTCACCTTCAGCGGCAGACCGGCCACCATCAGCAGCACCGTATTGGCGACGGCGGCGACCTGCTGGTTGAGCCGGCCGGCCGCATCGCGAAACCGCCTCGCCAGCGCATTGTCGGGCACGATGCCCAGGCCGACCTCGTTGGACACCACGAACCACGGCCCGCGCGGCCGCGATAGAACATCCACAAGCCGCCGGCATTCCGCATCGAGGTCGCGCTCGGCCAGCATATGATTGGTCAGCCACAGAGTCAGGCAGTCGATCAAGACGGGTTGGTGGTCAGGCAGCGCCTCGATCGCGGCGGCAAGATCGAGCGGCGCGTCGACCGTCGCCCAGCCCTCGCCGCGACGCGCCCGATGCAGCGCGATGCGCTCGCGCATCTCATCGTCATAGGCTTCCGCGGTGGCGATGTAAGCCCATGGCGAGGGACTCGCCGTCACCAGGGTTTCGGCATGCGCACTCTTGCCGGAGCGCGCACCGCCGATGATGAAGGTCAGTCCCCTGCGATCAGGCAAAGCTGTCGCGCAGGCTGGTGGCCGTGCCGGTGAAGCGGCCGCGCACCACGCCGACGGCAGCGCCCAGCACCAGCCAGAACACCAGGTCGGTGACCGTCACCGCCACCACGAACTGGTGATGCAGGCCTTCGGGAATCGGCGTCTCGAAGCTTTCCGGCTGCGGCGCGCCGACGATGTGCGGCGCGACGATCAGGGCCACGGCCAGGATCGCCAGCGGCAGCGACTTGCGGAAAGCGATCAGGCCGAGTCCGGCGGCGGTCGCGACCGCTGTCGCCGTCCACCAGATCTGGCGCGGCAGGAGTTCGGCGGCCGGCATCGCCGGCAGTTCCGGCGGCAGGCCGAGGCCCGGCGCCAGCGTGAACACGGCAAAGCCGGCGAGACCCCAGAACACGCCCTGGCGCCAGTTGCCGATACCACCGGCGAATTCCGAAACCGCGACCAGGATCAGCGCGAAGCCGATGCCGGTGACGATGTTGGCGACGACGTTGAAGGCGAAACGCTCGAAGCCGTCGGCCGGTGCCCAGCCCTCGTCTTCCGCTGGCGCGGCCGCTTCGGCCGGAGCCGGCGCGGAACTCATGGCATTTCCGGCCGGAGCGGCGGAGCTCATGGCGTCGCCGGTCTCGGCAGGCGCCGCGGCATGATCATGATGATGGCCGCCGCCGGCCTGTTCGTAGACTTCCGCCTTGAGGATCAGCGGCACGGTTGCATAGGCCTGCAGGCAAGCGAGAACGACGCCGGCCACGAGCCCTGCAATCGCCGCGATGAACACGACGTTGCGAAACAGGTTCATGATGTCAGGCCCTTGTCAGTGGCAGGGAAACGCCATCGAGTGGCGGTAGTCGTGAGCTGCGTTGTGGACCGCATCGAGATGCGAGAAGCCGACAAAGCCGACGACGAAAATGCCGAGCAACGCGGCCATGGCCAGCTGCATGAAGCGCGACTGCGAGGAGACGGAGGTGCCGAGGGAGACGGAAGCGGTCGTCATGTCTTGTCCTTTCGCCCTCCACCCGAGGGCATAGAATTCAACGTTTCTGTCGCCGGCAGGTCTCCTGGCTCGCGGATCAGCGCCCTTCCCCACCTTCCCGAGGATTTTCCTCAGTGGTCTTGGAGAGGACTACCGCACACAGTTGCGGGGGCAGCCACGGCATTGGACGAATTCGCCCTCACCGCATTCCCTCTTGGCTCCAAAAACGGAACCGACGACGGCAGGACTATAGGCAGAATCGTCGCGCCCGGCAAACCAAATTCCGGCGGCCACCAGCGCAAATGCGCCACCGGGCCTAGCTGTCCGACGCGGCAATCCGCTCGGCAACCAGATGCTGCAGCCGCCACAGATGGCGGTCATGGATGCCGCGCTGCTCGAGGTTCTTCACCGTGTTGTAAAGATAGTCTGCGCCCGATCCCCAGTGCCCGCAGGATGTCGCCAGCCTTTCGACCACCTCTTTTTCCTCAAGCGGGCCGGCATAGGTTGTGCCCTTGCGGTTGATGACGAAGGCCAGTGCCCGCAACGTGCCGCCGTCGCTCGAAAGGTTGAGCAGGCGCGGATGGTAGCTGGTCGGCTTCAGTGTCACTTCGCGCCGCAGAACCTTGTCGAGCTGCTGGCGCCGGTCGGCGTCGCCAAGCCTGAAGGCGACGCCCTTGCACTGCCCGCCCCGGTCCAGCGCCATCATCAGGCCAGGCTGCTCCCTGGTGCCGCGCCAGCGCGTCATCTTCATGCAGAAGGACCTGTGCCAGCCGCGCGCGACCGCAACCCGTTCCTCGACATGATCGATCTCGGGCTTCCAGATCAGCGAGCCGTAGCCGAACAGCCAGAGCGGTTCGCTGCCAGGCAGCTCAGCCTCGAGCGTGTCCAGCATCGCTTCATAGTCGGCATCGTCCAGATGCATCGCGTTGGGATCAGGCCCGCTGTCCTCGACGACGCGAAAGCAGCGCGCGACCAGCTCCTCGGTGAGCGACATTGTCCTTGGCGGCATGAACTGTCCCTGGGCACCCGACTTGTGAAGCGCCGACCTTAGGGGCGGCGATTGCGTGCCACAATGGCCACGGCGCGAGCGATTGACAAACATCCTGGCCGGGTGTCGGCTGGACCATTCAGGGAGCCGCCTATGCAGCCCAAACCGAGCGACGACCTCTACACCGGCCTGACCAGGCTTGAGCCGACCCTGCCCTCGTCGGCCTATTGGGATGCCGGGGCTTACGGTCGTGACCTCGACGCGATCTGGTACAAAAGCTGGCTGCTGGTCTGCCGCGAGGCCGACCTTGCC
Organism: Mesorhizobium sp. M4B.F.Ca.ET.143.01.1.1; assembly: GCF_004792275.1. Classification (NCBI taxonomy): domain Bacteria; kingdom Pseudomonadati; phylum Pseudomonadota; class Alphaproteobacteria; order Hyphomicrobiales; family Phyllobacteriaceae; genus Mesorhizobium; species Mesorhizobium sp. M4B.F.Ca.ET.143.01.1.1. Next base: position 594,312 of record NZ_SRSR01000003.1, on the reverse strand, counting down.
CAGCCGCTGGCTTTCAGGACATTCCGCGTCGGCACGCAGGAGATCGTGGTGCTGCGCGACGAGGCCGGCGAATTGCGCGCCTTCCACAACACCTGCCGGCATCGCGGCTCGCAGCTTTGCCAGGAGAGCGAGGGAAGGCTGAAGGCCAGGCTGCTGACCTGCCCCTACCACGCCTGGTCCTATTCGCTGCGCGGCGACCTCGTGCGCGTGCCGTCGAAGTCGCTGCCCGAAGGCTTCGACAAGGCCGACTATCCGCTCTATGGCGTGGCGCTGTCGGTGTGGCGCGGCTTCGTCTTCATCAACCTCGCCGGAGATGCCGCCGGCTCGGCGGAAGCCTCCTTCGACCGGGCTTCCGGCAATCTCGCCAACTGGCCGCTGGAGACGCTGGTCACCGGCCATGCGCTGCGCAAGGTGATGAACTGCAACTGGAAGATCTTTTGGGAGAACTTCAACGAGTGCCTGCATTGCCCCGGCGTCCACAAGGACCTGTCGCGGCTGGTGCCGATCTATGGCCGAGGCCTGATGGCGAGGCACGACGATCCCGAATGCGCGCGCCACGCCGACAATGACGCGCCGGAATTCTCCGGCGGCCTGCGCGCCGGCGCCGAGACCTGGTCGCGCGACGGCCACGTGCACGGTCCGGTGTTTGCCGGCCTGACGCCGGCCGAATGCGCCGCCGGCCAGACCTACGCCACGAGCCTGCCGTCGATGTTCATCGTCGGCCATGTCGACTATGTCCGCACCGTACGGCTGGTGCCGCTCGGCCCGGAGCAGACTGAACTGTCGGCCGAATGGCTGTTCCCGGCCGAAGCGCTCGCCTCGCCGGAAGCCGACATCGACAACATCGTCGCCTTCGGCAGGCAGGTGCTGGAAGAGGACGCGGCGATCTGCGAGGTCAACCAGAAGGGCCTGCGTTCGATGCGCCACAAGGCCGGCGTGCTGATGCCGGAGGAATACGACCTGCACCGTTTCCACGAATGGGTGCGCGCGCGGTATCAGGCATTTTCGCCCAAACCCTAGAGCGACTTCGGCAGACGCCGTCAGGTGACAAAGCCACGGCCGCCGCCAGCAGCCCGCCCGTGGCGAACGCTGAACCCAGGCTCGGCCACCCCTCGAACCGCCCGGAGGAAAACGGCGGGCAGATTGATGCATGCCACAGCAGTCCCGCCTTCTTTTGTCTGGTTGAACCATGATAGTCGTTTGGCATCACTGAATCGGAATGCGAGACACGATGAGCCTTCAAACGCCGGCCGAACCTGTTCAGGACACGCCGAAGCAAGGACGCATCGTCGCCATCGACATCGTGCGCGGCTTGGCCCTGCTGGCCATGGCGAGCTACCATTTCACCTGGGACCTCGAGAATTTCGGCTACACCGATCCCGGCCTCACCGCCTTCGGCTGGTGGAAGATCTACGCGCGCTGCATCGCCTCGACCTTCCTGTTCCTGGTCGGCGTCAGCCTGTTCCTCGCCCATGGAAGGAAGATCCGCTGGCCGGGCTTCTGGAAGCGCTTCGCCATGGTCGCCGTGGCGGCGCTGGCCATATCGTTGATCACCCGCATCGCCACGCCCGATGGCTTCATCTTCTTCGGCATATTGCACGAGATCGCGCTCGCCTCTCTGCTCGGCCTCGCCTTCCTGCGATTGCCCTCGCTGGTGACGATCGCCGTCGCGGCGCTTGTGATCGCCGCCCCGCTCTATCTGCGCTCGCAAGCCTTCGACCATCCGGCGCTGTGGTGGGTCGGCCTGTCGGCGACCAATCCGCGCTCCAACGACTACGTGCCGCTCTTCCCATGGTTCGGCGCCGTGCTGCTGGGCATTGCCGCGGCGAAACTTGCCTCCACGTCCGGCCTGCTCGCCCGGCTGGCGAAGCTAGCGCCCGGCCGCTGGTCGAACCCGCTGGTCTTCATCGGCCGCCACAGCCTCGCCTTCTATCTGATCCACCAGCCGCTGCTGTTCGGTTCGGTCTGGCTGTTTTCGCAGGTGATGCCGGCGGCGCCGCTGGACCAGGACGCCAGCTTCCTCAGATCCTGCCAGATATCCTGCGAGCAGCAGCGCGACAGCAAATTCTGTACGAGCTATTGTGGCTGCATGCTCGATACGCTGCAGGGCGAAGGGACGCTGGACAGGCTCTACGACGGCGACCAGACACCGGAGTTCAAGGCGCATCTCGCCGATCTCGCCGGCGCCTGCACGGCGAGCACTGACGACGCGACGGAGGGAGGACAGCAATGACCGACAGTCAGCCGAAACCCGGGCTCATCCCGTGGCCGCCGCTGATCTATGTCATTGCCATCGCCGCCAGCGTCGTGCTTGGCCTCTTCTTTCCGCTGCCGTGGATCGGCGACCTGTTGGGCGACCTTATGTTTGCCGCCGGCTGGGTGGCGCTGTTCTTCGTCGCCGCGCTCTGGTTCACGGCGATCCGCGTCATGCTGCGGGCGAGGACGACCTTCAATCCCAACGCGGTGCCCGACCATCTCGTCACTTCGGGTCCGTTCTCGATCACCCGCAACCCGATGTACCTCGCCAACACGCTGCTGTTGATCGGCGTCGCCTTCATCACCGGGATCGCCTGGTTCCTGCTGTTTGCCTTCATCGCCGCCTTCGCCACGCAGAAGCTGGCGATCGAGAAGGAGGAGAAGGTGTTGGCGGCGAAATTCGGCAAGAAATACCGCGACTACGCCAAGCGGGTGCGGCGCTGGATTTGAGCCTCGCGGGCAAGCGCCGCCAGACTTGATCGGGTCCTCGTTTACATGACCGCCCTGGTCTCCCCAGGCCTGCTTTCGAAATCGAAAAGCCTCTGGGTAGCCAATGCGGCAGCGCCACGCGCCCAGGAATCGTCGGCCCAGTCAGGCGTGATCGGCGGCGGGTTCCACATCGCATAGCGCTTCAACGCGTCGCGCATCGGCTCGAACAGATAGTCGCCGAAGCTGACCGCTTCACCGCCGCCGACGATGACCTCCGGATCAATGATGTTGCAGAAGCCGCCAAGGAACCGGCCTATGCCTTCGCCGGCTTCGCGCAGGATCTCCACGGCGGTCTCGTCACCGGCCTGGGCCGCTTCGAACATGTCATGGCGGGAGGCCTCGCCCGGCAGGCCTTTCGCTTCACGCCACCGCCTCACCAGGGCCGGCTCCGAGAAGAAGGTCTGCAGGCAGCCGCGCCGGCCGCATTCGCATTGTGGCCCGTTCGGATTGTAGATGGAGTGCCCCATCTTGCCCGCGGCACCGCTTGCGCCGTGATGCACGGCCCCGTCGATCACCACGGCGCAGCTGATGCCGGCTCCGATCGCCAACGCGCCGACCGTGCGATGATGCCGGCCGAGGCCGAACAATTGCTGCGCCAGCGCGAAAGCATTGGTGTCGTCGTCAGCCCAGACCGGCACATGCACGAGTTCGGCGAGCATGGCCGCGATTGGTACGTCGATCCAGTTGAACCGGTGGCTGAGCCGGCAAACGCCATTGTCGATGACACCTGGCACCGCGATGCCTATGCCGCTTAGCTGCGCGCCGCTCGGCGCCTTGCGGTCCGCTAGCAATTCCTTGACGGCGGCCGCGCAGGCCTCGACCGTACTTTGAGGCGACGGGTCGGGCACCGCCACCTGCCTGGAGACAAGCGGGGTCGTCGCAAGATCGGTCAGCACGCAATCGATGGCGCCGGCCTTCAGCTTGAGCCCTACGACCAGGCGGCCCGCATAATTTATACTGATCGGGATAGGCCGCCTCCCTGGCGCCCCCAGGCTGGCTTCTCCCTCGACGAGGATGTTCTCGTCCAAGAGCTCGGAGACCACGAAGGTCACCGCAGCCGGGCTCAGACCGCTGCGCGTCGCCATGTCTGCCCTGCTCATCGGTCCGTCGGCGCGGATCATGTTCAGGATCAATCGTCGGTTCATGGCGCGCGATGTCTGCTGATCACCCTTGAGTTTCATTTCTTGCCTCATTATTAATTTTGTAAATTAACTATTGACCGACTTCATATGCATACGCTACGACTTGCCCCGGTTCAATCGGAATCCGGCTGCTCTCAGGGAGGAGAAAATAGCCATGGCCATCGACGTCACGACTCTGTCCACGACAAGGCGCCGTTTCCTGAAGGGCACCGGCGCAGCCCTCGCCGCTTCCGCCGCAAGCGGGCTTTGCTTGCCGGCCCTGGCGCAGGCGCAGGAAATCACCATCATCTCCAACCTCAGCAATGTCGGGCAACGCGACATCCTGCACAGGCTGGCGGCCGAATACGAGGCGAAATCCGGCGCCAAGGTCACCATCAACAACATGGATCACGAGGCGCACAAGACCGCGATCCGCAGCTATCTCGTCGTCGGCGCCCCCGATATCTGCTTCTGGTTCTCCGGCAACCGCATGAAGGCGTTCGTCAACAAGGGCCTGTTCGACGACATCTCCGATCTGTTTGCCCGCGAGAACTACAGGAGCGTGCTCGGCGCCACGACCAGCGCCGTCACTGTCGGCGACAAGCAGTATGGCCTGCCGATGGGCGGCCTGCTCTGGGGCCTGTTCTACCGCAAGGACGTCTTTGCCGAACACAACTGGACCCCGCCGAAGACCTGGACCGACCTTCTCGCCTTCGGCGAGGCCGCGAAATCCGCTGGCATGATCCCGATGAGCATGGGCACCAAGGAGCTTTGGCCCGCAGGTGGCTGGTTCGACCACATGAACCTGCGCATCAACGGTCTCGACAAGCACATCGCGCTGATGGACGGCAAGGTCCAGTACACCGATCCGATGCTGACGCCCGTCTTCGACAAATGGAACGATCTGATCAAGGCCGGTTTCTTCTCGCCCAACCACAGTTCCTTCGGCTGGGAACAGGCAGGTGCGGCGCTGGCGCAAAAGAAGGCGGCCATGCTGGACCTCGGCGGTTTCGTCAGATCCGCCTTCCCGGAGGCCGACGTTCCGCAACTCGCCTATGCGCCGTTTCCCGAAGTCGTCCCCGGCGTCGCCCGGTATGAGGATTTCTCCGTCAACTCCATTCACGTGCCTGCCAACGCCAAGAACAAGCAAGGCGCGCGCGACTTCCTCGCCTATTTCTACAAGCCGGAGAACCTGGGCGCCTTCCTCGCCGCCGAGGGAGCCATCCCGCCGCGCAACGACTGCCCGCCCAGCAAGGATCCGCTGGTCAACGCCGCGGTCGAGGAACTGAAGAAGGTGGTCGGCACGTCGCAATATTACGATCGCGACACGGATCCGGACATGGCCCAGGAAGGCATGACCGGGCTCCAGGAATTCATGGTCAAGCCCGAACGGCGCGAGCAGATCCTCGAGCGGCTGGAAAAGACCCGCAAGAGAATCTTCGGTTAGTCCTCCCGGACCTGACGGGCCGCCGCCTCTCCCGGCGGTCCCGTCTCTCTTTTGGATGAATTCCCATGCCCCGCTTCTGGCGCAGAAATCGTCATTGGATGACACCGGCACTTCTCCTTCTGCCGGGTCTCATCCTGTTCAGCCTGGTGATTCTTGCCGCCTCCTTCGAGACGGTCTGGATTTCGCTGCACGACTGGGACGGTATCGGCGCGAAGACCTGGGTCGGCCTCGCCAACTATGTCGAGCTGGCCGAAGACCCGCAATTCTACGTCTCGCTCAAGAACAATATCATCTGGCTGCTGATCTTCATGCTGGCGCCGCCGATCGGCCTCGCGCTGGCGCTGATCGTCAACCAGCAGATCGGCGGCATGCGCATCCTGAAATCGCTGTTCTTTGTCCCGCTGGTGCTGGCCACGGTGACCGTGGGCGTCGTTTTCGGTTGGGTCTACGATCCGACCTATGGTTTGCTGCAATTGATCTTCGGCCTGTTCGGCGGCACCGCGCCGGCGCTGCTTTCCGACGAGAATTTCGCCACCTTCGCGGTGGCCACCGCCGGTCTGTGGCCGCAGATCGCCTTCTGCATGGTGCTGTTCCTGGCCGGCCTGAACAACCTCAACGAGGACCTGATCGGCGCCGGACGCGTCGACGGCGCGCGCGGCTGGCGCATGCTGCGCCATGTGGTCCTGCCGCAACTGTCGCAGGTCGGCTTCATCGCCATCGCGGTCACGGTGATCGGCGCGCTGCGCTCCTTCGACATGGTCGCGGTCATGACCACCGGCGGCCCGTATGGCTCGTCGACGGTGCTCGCCTACCAGATGTACGAGGAATCGATCTTTTCCTATCGCTTCGGCTACGGCGCAGCGATCGCCACGGTTCTCTTCGCCATCATGATCGTCTTCATCGCCTGGTACCTGCGAGGCCTCATCAAGGCCGAACGGAGCAATGCCTGATGTATCCCCGCCCGATCCCTGAAGACGCCAAGCTCCAGCGTGCGCTCTATGTCGGCGGCGTGACCCTGGTCGTCGCGCTGTGGCTGTTGCCGCTCTTCGCCGTGATGCTGACGTCGATCCGCTCCAACGAAGAGCTGATGGCGGGCAACTATTGGGGCTGGCCGCAGAAATTCAGCCTGATCGAGAATTACACGGCGGTCTTCGAACAGACCGCGATGCTGCGCTTCTTCCTCAACAGCCTGCTGATCACCGTTCCCTCGGTGATCGGCGTGCTGATCCTGTCGACGTTGACCGGCTTCGTCCTGTCCCGCTATCCGTTCCGCGGTTCAAACCTCATTTTCGCATTGTTTGTCGGCGGCAATTTTCTGCCGGCCCAGATCATGATGATCCCGGTGCGTGATCTGATGGTGAGGCTCGGCCTCTACGACACCGTCTACGCCCTGATCGTCTTCCACATCGCCTTCCAGACCGGCTTTGCGACGCTTTTCATGCGCAACTTCATCGCCGCCTTGCCCGGCGAATTGTTCCAGGCCGCGCGCGCCGAAGGGGCTTCGCCCTTCCAGGTGCTGCGTCATGTGGTGGTTCCGCTGGTGCGGCCCGCACTGGCGGCGCTCGCCATCCTCACCTTCACCTTCATCTGGAACGACTATTTCTGGGCGATCGTGCTGACCCAGAGCGACGCGGTCAAACCCGTAACTGCCGGGCTCAACAATCTGCGCGGCGAGTGGACGTCGGCCTGGAACATCATTTCGGCGGCAACGATCTTCGTCGCCCTGCCGCCGGTCGTCATGTTCTTCCTGATGCAGAAGCACTTCATCAGTGGCCTCACCATGGGGGCGGTCAAGGGATGATCTTCGCTTCAGGATTTCAGGTCGGACCATACGGACGCAACCGGCAGACACGGAAAGGCGCCTCGCGATGAGCAGCGTGGAATTGCGCAAGGTCGACAAGCACTACGCCGGCTATCATGCCCTGAAGGCGATCGACCTGAAGATCGAAAAGGGCGAATTCGTCGTCATGGTCGGGCCTTCGGGCTGCGGAAAGTCGACCTTGCTGAAGACAATCGCCGGGCTTGAGACCATCAATTCCGGCCAGGTCGTGATCAACGGCCACGATGTCACCCGGGAAGAACCCGGCGATCGCGGCATCGCCATGGTGTTCCAGTCCTACGCGCTTTACCCGCACATGACCGTGGCGGAAAACATGGGCTTCGGCTTGCGGATGGCGAAGCGGCCAAAGGCGGAGATCGATGCCGCCGTCAAGCGCGCCGCCAAAATCCTTCGCCTTGAGGAGCAGCTCGACAAACGACCCAAGCAATTGTCCGGCGGGCAGCGCCAGCGTGTCGCGATCGGCCGCGCCATCACCCGCTCGCCGGAGGTGTTTCTGTTCGACGAACCGCTGTCGAACCTCGACGCAGCGCTGCGTACGCAGATGCGGGTGGAGCTTTCGAGCCTGCATGCCCAGCTCGGCTCCACCATGGTCTACGTCACCCACGACCAGATCGAAGCCATGACCATGGCGGACCGGATCGTGGTGCTGAACAAAGGGCAGGTCGAGCAGGTCGGCTCCCCTCTCGAGCTCTACGCCAACCCGGCCAACATCTTCGTCGCCGGCTTTCTCGGCGCGCCGCGCATGAACTTCATCGAAGCGCGGGTGGAAACCGTCGGCGCGGCCAGCCTGACGCTGACGGCGGCGGGAATGCCGGCATTTGCCTTCGGCGACATTGATCCGGTCGGCATTTCGGCTGGCGACGCGGTGACCGTCGGAATCCGACCGGAAAACCTGCATGTGCTCGAGCGGGCAGACGCAGGCCAGGCATCGTTCCCTGGCCAGGTGCGGCTGGTCGAACATCTGGGACGGGAAACGGTTCTCTACCTCGACGCTTCCCCCCTCCAAGCAACCAATTCGGACAGCGGCACCGGCAATTTCACGGTGCAGCTCAACAAGGTGTCGCCCATCAGTGTCGGCGCCCGGCTGACGGCCGGCTTCGAGATCGCCGACGCCTATCTGTTCGGACCCGATGGCCGCACGCTGACGTCGCGAAAACCCGTTCCCGCAACCTGACCCTCGCATCCAAGAGTATCATCCGCATGCACTGCAAGAAGCCCGCCCCGCTTTCGGTTTGGCGACCGCTCAATCTCGACCGCTTTCTTCTGGGAGCACCGCACTATCCCGAACATGTCGACGAGAGCTGCTGGCGACGCGATGCCGAGCGCATGCTTGCCGCCGGCGTCAACACGGTCCGGATGGGGGAGTTCGCCTGGCATATTTTCGAGCCCTATGAAGGCAAGTTCGACTTCGATCTGTTCGACCGGGCAATCGAGGTTCTCGGCGCTGTCGGAATCGACACGATCATGTGCACGCCGACAGCGACGCCGCCGCGCTGGCTGACCGTCAACTATCCCGAGGTGTTGCGCGTCGACGTCAACGGCCACCGCGCGAGCCATGGATCGCGTCAGCACGCCGACACCACCAGCCCCGTGTTTCGCGCTCACAGCCGCCGCATCACGCGCGCCATGGCCGAGCACTACAACAACAATCCTCGCGTCATCGGCTGGCAGACCGACAACGAGCTCAACACGACGGTTTCGGAGTCGTTCGCGCCTTCGACGCGGCTGGAATTCCAGAAATTCCTGCAGCACAAATACGGCGCGATCGGCGCGCTGAATTTCGCCTGGGGCGGCCATTTCTGGGCGACGGCCTACGACGATTTCTCACAAATCGACCTGCCGCGGCCGCTGATGCCATCCTATCCGAGCCCCGGGCAGGTGCAGGACTACCATCGCTTCCTGGCCGCGGCGACGGCGGCTTTCCAGCACGACCAAGTCGAGATCCTGCGCGCCGCCAATCCGGACTGGTTCGTCTTCCACAATCTCGGCCAGCTCGCCGACATCGATTTCCGCGGCCAGTTCGGACAGGACCTCGATTTCATCGGCTTCGACATCTACCCGATGCTGTATGACGAAATGCGGCGCACGGGCGGACACGCGGCCACGCAGGCGCTGCATCTCGACATCTGCCGTGCATACTCCGGCAACTATATCGTGCCGGAGCAGGCCTCCGGCTTTGGCAGCCAGCCGGGCTTCTCGACCATGACACCGGAGCCGGGCGAGATGCGCCGCATGGCCATGACATCGGTGGCACGCGGCGCCGACGGCATCATGTTTTTCCGCTGGCGCCCCGCGCATTTTGGCGCAGAGATCTACTGGATGGGCGTCATCGATCACGACGACGTGCCCCGACGCCGCTACGACGAGGCGAGCCGGTTCTTCCACGACATCGCCGCTATCAAGAATCGGATCCTTGGCACGGTCGTGCGCATGGACATCGGCATCGCCGGCGCGGATTTCGACAACCAGGAAGCGCATAAGACCTATGCCATGGGGTTGCCGAGCCCGCTCGACGATGCAACGCTGCTGCACCGGTACTGCTACCGGAACGGCATAGCCTGCGGCTTCATCCACCCCGAGGATGACCTGTCGCGACTTAAGGCGCTCTATGTTCCGCATTGGGTGATGTGGAAGCAGGAATGGAATGCTGCGGTCGAGGCTTTCGTCCGCAGCGGCGGCACACTGATCCTGTCGGCGCTGACCGGCACAAGGGATGAGAACAACCACATCGTTCGCGAGCAGGCACCCGGGCGCGATCTTTCGGCACTGAGCGGCGTCAAGGTTGCCGAGTTCGGCCGCCTCGTTCCGCAAGGCGGCGCCGGCCTGTTTCCCTTGTTCCGCCAGGCCGCCACTGGCGCCCATGTCCCGCCATCGCCTCTCCCGGCCTCGTCGGCGGAGCGCAAGTATCATTTCACCTTCGGCAACAGGCAGTTTGAGGCCGCGCATCTCTACGAACTGCTCGAGGTCGCGCCGGATACCGAGGTGCTGGGCGCATGGTCGAGCCGCTTTTGCGCCGGGCAGCCGGCAATCACCTCACGCCAGCTCGGCAAAGGCCGCGTCGTCTATGTCGGTACCTATCTGACGCACGAGCTTGCGGAAGCCATCGCCGAGGGCGTTCTGACCAGGGCGGGCGTGGCGCCTCTGCTTCCTGAACTGCCTGATGGAGTGGAAGTGTCGATCCGCGAGGCCGAGGATCGCCAACTGATGTTCGTTCAAAATACCACGGAAGTACCGGTGGCAGTGCCGGGCGTGCCCCAAGGCCTAGACCTGCTGACCGGTCGTCCGACCGCGGGTCCCATGCAACTCGAAGCCTATGGCAGCGCGGTGATCTTGCTCAGTTGAGAAGACACCGCCCGACAAGGGACAGCCACGTTCAGGTGTTGACGCCGAGTTCCACCAGGCGCTCGACGCAGGATTCCTCGGCCTGGTCGAGCTCGGCCAGCGTTTCTTCCAGGTCGCGCCGCTTCTGCCTGAGATCCTCGCGCTTTTCCTCGATGCGCTTGATCATCAGCTTGAGCTGGCCGACCTCGCCGGGCGGTTCCTTGTACATCTGGATGATTTCGCGGATCTCGTTGATCGAGAAACCGAGCCTTTTTCCGCGCATGATCTGGCGGATCAGATGCCGGTCGGACGGCCGAAACAGCCTTGTGCGGCCGCGCCGCACCGGCTGCACCAGCCCCTCGTCCTCGTAGAAGCGCAGCGTCCGGGTCGACACGTCGAATTCGCGGGTCAGTTCGGTGATCGTGTAGTATTCCCGCATTGTCGCTCCCGATGCCCGTTCTGGGCGCCGTACGTGGCGTCGCCCCCTCCCCTTCGTTCCATGAGCGGAATCGAATGGAAGCTGGCCGAACCTCGCACGGCATTTACGTAAAAGTCAATTGAAGACACGATCCCCAACTGGGATTGGGTTGTTGTGTAGGCCGAGCCGGAGTCGAAGACGGGCGCGAAGCGAGCAAAATGGTGGTCGCTCAGAATCGGAGCGGAGCGTACTTAAAGGTACGTGAGCACCGGAAGCGCAGGAGACCGCCATTTGCAGGCCGGCATCACCTGAATATCAACAATCCTCAGGGGACGGCGAACCACCAGGTAGCGAGGCCGAGGAAAGCGAAGAAGCCGACGCAGTCGGTGACCGTGGTGACGAAGACGGCCGACGCCACTGCCGGATCGATCTTGAAGCGGTCGAGCAGCAGCGGGATCAGGATCCCGGCGAGCGCCGCCGCGAACATGTTGATGATCATCGCCGCCGCGATGATGCCGCCCAGGTTGGGATCGCGAAACCAAGCCGCCGCGACGATGCCGATCAGAACGGCGAACACGGCACCGTTGATGAAGCCGACGCCGACCTCGCGGCGGATGATGCGGGCGGCATTGTAGATGTCGATATCTTTCGTCGCCAGCGCGCGCACGGTGACGGTCATGGTCTGGGAGCCGGCATTGCCACCCATGCCGGCGACAATCGGCATCAGCACGGCCAGCGCCACGATATGCTCGATCGTGTGGTCGAACAGGCCGATCACCGAGGCCGCGAGGAAGGCCGTCAACAGGTTGACCAGAAGCCACGGCACACGCGAGCGCGAGGTCGCGAGCACCGTGTCGGACAGTTCCTCGTCGCCGACGCCGCCCATGCGCAAGAGATCCTCCTCGGCCTCCTGCTGGATGACGTCGACGACGTCGTCGATGGTCAGCACGCCGACCAGCCGCTCGTTCTCGTCGACCACGGCCGCCGACAGGAGGTCGTACTGCTCGAAATCGCGCGCCGCCTCTTCCTGGTCCATGGTGGCCGGGATGGCGTGCCTCGTCTCGTGCATCACATCCTCGACCTTCACCGCCCGTTTGGTGCGCAGGATCTGGTCGAGATCGATGGCGCCAAGCAGCTTGAAGCTCGGATCGATGACGAAGATCTGGCTGAAGCGGTCGGGAAGGTTCTTGTCCTCGCGCATGTAGTCGATGGTCTGGCCGATGGTCCAGAACGGCGGCACGGCGACGAATTCCGTCTGCATGCGCCGGCCGGCTGACTCCTCCGGATAGTCGAGCGACCGCCTCAGCCTGATCCGCTCGGTGAACGGCAGCTGCGACAGGATCTCGTCCTGGTCCTCCTGGTCGAGGTCCTCAAGAATGTAGACGGCGTCGTCGGAATCGAGCTCCTGCACCGCCTGCGCGATCTGCTCGTTCGGCAGATTGTCGACGATGTCGAGACGGATCGCCTCGTCGACCTCGGTCAGCGCGGAAAAGTCGAAATCGGAGCCGAGCAGCTCGACCAGCGCGCGGCGCTGCTCGGGATGCAATGCCTCGAGCAGATCGCCGAGCTCCGACTGGTGCAGGTCGCCGACGTCGCGCTTGAGCGTGAGCGTGTCGCGGTCGGCGATCGCCGCGCCGACATGGGCCAGGAAAGACGACAGGACGGCGCCGTCTTCGCCATAAATGTCGGCGTGGGCCTCCTCATGCGGCCTGGCGTCGGTCGTTTGATTGTCCTGGCCTTCCACCAGCGCCTCCCGCCGTCAGGATCCCGGAAAAGCTAGAGCAATTCCAGGAAAAGTGTGTAACGGTTTTCCGTTCGGAATTGCGCAGAAGCAAATAGTCTAGAGTTCAGGTCTAGAGCATCGAACCCAAAGGGGAAACCGCATTTGGGAAAATCCGAAGCTCGAAGGAATGATGGTTCGGCAGCACGATTCGATTTGCGAACCTATCGCTCTAACGCTCAGGAATATCAAACGAAATACGCCCTTCCCGCCCGATCAATTCCGTTGGCAGGAGACATCGTCCGGTAAGCCACCGGGAATGGCGATACCATCAAAAAGGAACGCCGGTCCGGCTTCAGGCGACGCGACAGCGCATGTCGCTGGGGAAAGAGCACGCCCGCGCGGTTGCGGCAGAATTGTCAGCATAGAGGACCACGGCCGGGCTCGCCCGGCCGCAAAGAGAAAAACCGGGAACCCTTGACGACGAAGCCGGAGAGAGGAAACGGGTCAATTGAGGAACGACGCGTTCGCGTGATCGTTGCCGAACGCAATCCGCTCGTCATCTCGGCCCTTCGCGAAATGCTGGAATGCGACGGGCGCTTCGAGCTTCTGGCCACGGTGCAAAGCGGCAAGCAATTCCTGGAATTCGCGGCGGAGCCTGACTTCGACGTCGCCGTCATCGGCTGGAAGCTCGCCGACATGGATGGCGCCGACATCCTGGCCGAGGTCCAGAACCGTGGGCTCGACGTCCGCATCACCGTCTTTTCCAACGACCACGACATCGGCATCCTGAAGCAGTGCGTGCGGCTCGGAGCCCAAGGCTATTGCTTCCAGTTCGACGACCCGCCGATCATCTTCGAGACCATCCTGGCGGTCGCGCACGGCCGCATCTGCATCCCCTATATCGACATCAACAAGGTCAACGACACGCCCTTGGCGCAGCTCACCGTGCGTGAGCGCGAGCTGCTGGCGGTGCTTTCCGACGGCTGGACCAACCTGCAGATCGCGACACGGACCGGGATTTCCGAGAATACGGTGAAGTACCACCTCAAGAATCTTTACGACAAGCTCGACGTCCGCAACCGCGCCATGGCGGTCGCGCTCTATTCGAGCGAGAAGCGCCGTACGCCCAAATCACCTATCGGGTAGGACGGCCGGGTAGGCGGAACCTACCCGCGCGCGGCGACAACTTACCCGCCAGAGTGTTGTCGCTCAGGCCCATCGAAACGAAACTTCCTCCACCATCCCAAATGACCGGAGGAGTTCGCGCATGGCTGGGTTCACCCATCTTTTCATCCCAGGGCCCACCAACATTCCGGAGCAGGTCCGGCAGGCCATGAACCTGCCGATGGAGGACATGCGCGCCTCCTCCTTCCCGGATCTGACCTTGCCGCTGTTCGAGGACATCAAGAAGGTGTTCAAGAACGAGACCGGCCGCGTCTTCATCTACCCTTCGTCCGGCACCGGCGCCTGGGAATCGGCGATGACCAACGTGCTTAGCCCCGGTGACCGGGTGCTGATGTCGCGCTTCGGCCAGTTCTCGCATCTGTGGGTCGACATGGCTGAGCGTCTCGGCTTCGAGGTCGACGTTATCGACTGCGAATGGGGAACCGGCGTCCCGCTCGAGCTCTATGCCGAGAAGCTGCAGGCCGACAAGGCGCACCGCATCAAGGCCGTCTTCTGCACCCAGAACGAGACCGCGACCGGCGTTACCAGCGACGTCGCCGGCTGCCGCGCCGCGCTCGACGCGGCGAACCACCCGGCGCTCCTCTTTGTCGACGGCGTCTCGTCGATCGGCTCGATCGACTTCCGTCAGGAGGAATGGGGCGTCGACTGCGCCGTCAGCGGCTCGCAGAAGGGCTTCATGCTGCCCGCCGGCCTCGGCTTCCTGTCGGTCAGCAAGAAGGCGCTTGCCGCGTCGCGGCTCGCGACCCACCGGCGCTGCTACTTCTCCTTCGAGGACATGATCCGCGTCAACGATACCGGCTACTTCCCCTATACGCCGGCCACCCAGCTGCTGCGCGGGCTCCGCGCCTCGCTTGACCTGATCGCCCAGGAAGGGCTGGAGAACATCTTCGCCCGCCACCATCGCCTCGCCGAAGGCGTGCGCAAGGCGGTCGAGGCCTGGGGCCTGAAGCTGTGCGCCAGGACACCGCAATGGCACTCCGACACGGTCAGCGCCATCCTGGTGCCCGACGGCATCGACAGCGCCAACGTCGTCAAGCGCGCCTACGGGACCTACCAGACATCGCTCGGCGGCGGCCTCAACAAGGTGGCCGGCAAGGTGTTCCGCATCGGCCATCTCGGCTGGCTGAACGAGGTGATGGTGCTGGCCTCGCTGTCGGCCGCCGAGCTGGCGCTGCTCGACTGCGGCGTCAAGCTGGCGCCGGGCTCCGGCGTCGGCGCCGCCATCCAGCACTTCCGCGCCTCGGCCGCCGTGCCGGTTGCCGAAGCGGCCTGAGGAGGACCGACCATGAGCCACACAATCAACCACCTGAAGAAGCTCAGGCTGCAGCGTAGCGAGCTGGCGGTTCCGGGCTCGAGCCCGGAGATGATCGACAAGGCCGCGAACAGCGCCGCCGACTTCGTCTTCCTCGACATCGAGGACGCGGTCGCGCCGCCGGACAAGGAGCGCGCCCGCAAGAACATCATCCAGGCGCTGAACGACATCGACTGGCGCGCCAAGGGCAAGACCGTCTCGGTGCGCATCAACGGCCTCGACACCCACTACATGTACCGCGACGTGGTCGACGTCATGGAACAGGCCGGCGACCGGCTGGACACCATCCTGGTGCCGAAGGTCGGCGTGCCGGCCGACCTCTATATGGTCGAGGCCATGGTCAACCAGATCGAGATGGCCAAGGGTTACAAGACCCGCGTCGGCCTCGAGGCGCTGATCGAGACCGCGCTCGGCATGGCCAATGTCGAGGCGATCGCCGCCACGCCGGGCCGGCTGGAAGCGATGCATTTCGGCGTTGCCGACTATGCCGCCAGCAACAAGGCGCGCACCGTCAACATCGGCGGCCTCAACCCCGACTATCCCGGCGACCAGTGGCATTTCGCTCTGTCGCGGATGACGGTCGCCTGCCGCGCCTACGGCCTGCGCGCCATCGACGGACCGTTCGGCGATTTCTCCGATCCCGAAGGCTACAATGCGGCCGCAAGGCGTGCCGCGGCCCTCGGCATCGAAGGCAAATGGGCGATCCACCCGTCGCAGATCGCGCTCGCCAACGACGTGTTCTCGCCGCCGGAGAAAGAGGTCACCCGCGCCAGGCGCATCCTCGAGGTGCTGAAGGAGGCCGAGGCGCTCGGCAAGGGCGCGGCAGCACTCGACGGCAAGATGATCGACGCCGCGTCGGAACGCATGGCGCGCAACGTGCTGGTGGTCAGCGAGGCCATCGAGCGCGCCGGCCAGGCTGCGACGCACTGATATTTACCGGAGGACCAAATGGACATTCACGAATACCAGGCCAAGGAACTGCTCGCCCGCCACGGCGTGCATGTGCCGCGCGGCGGCCTCGCCTACAGCCCCGAGCAGGCGACCTATCGGGCGCGCGAGATCGGCGGTTCGAAATGGGTGCTGAAGGCGCAGGTTCATTCGGGCGCGCGCGGCAAGGCCGGCGGCATCAAGCTCTGCTCCAACGACGAGGAGATCTCCAACGCTGCGGAGGCCATGCTCGGCCGCAAGCTGGTGACCCATCAGACCGGCCCGCGCGGCAAGCTGATCTCGCGCCTCTATCTCGAGGAAGCCGTCGACATCGCCCAGGAGCTCTATCTCGGCTTCGTGCTCGACCGTAAGGAAGAGCGCGTCATGATCGTGGCGTCGGCCGCCGGCGGCATGGAGATCGAGGACATCTCCGAAAAGAAGCCGGATTCGATCATCCGCGCCACGGTCGATCCCGGTGTCGGCATGCAGGGCTTCCAAGCGCGCGAGATCGCCTTCGGCCTCGGGCTCGAGAGCAATCTGATCGGCAAGGCCACCGAGACCATCCTCGGCTGCTACCAGGTGTTCCGCGACTACGACGCCTCGATGCTGGAGATCAATCCGCTGGTGGTGACCCGCGACGGCAGCCTGGTCGCGCTCGACGCCAAGATGTCGTTCGACGAGAACGCCCTGTTCCGCCGCCCGGAGATCTCCGAATTGCGCGACAAGAGCCAGGAAGACCCGCGCGAAACCTTCGCCAGCGACCGCGGCCTTTCCTATGTCGGCCTGGAGGGCAATATCGGCTGCATCATCAATGGCGCAGGCCTCGCCATGGCGACGATGGACATGATCAAGATCGCCGGCGGCGAGCCGGCCAACTTCCTCGACATCGGCGGCGGCGCCTCTCCGGAGCGGGTGGCGAAATCCTTCCGCGCCGTGCTCGGCGACAAGAATGTCGAGACCATCCTGGTCAACATCTTCGCCGGCATCAACCGCTGCGACTGGGTCGCCGAAGGCGTCATCAAGGCGATCCGCGAGGTCGGCGTCGACGTGCCGCTGGTGGTGCGGCTCTCCGGCACCAAAGTCGAGGAAGGACGCAAGATCCTGGCCGATTCCGGCGAGGCAGTGATCGTCGCCGAGACGCTGGCCGAAGCCGCCGAAAAGGCCGTCGCCGCCTGGCGCGCGGCCGCCAAGAAGAAAAAAGCAGCCTGAGGGAGGTCTAAAAAAAATGGCAATCCTGCTCAATCGCAGCACACGCGTCATCGTCCAGGGCTTCACCGGCAAGATCGGCAGCTTCCACGCCGAGGACATGAAGCGCTACGGCACCAAGCTCGTCGGCGGCGTCACCCCCGGCAAGGGCGGCCAGACCCATCTCGGCCTGCCCATCTTCAACACCGTCAAGGGTGCGGTTCGCGAGACCCGCGCCGAGGCCAGCATCGTCTTCGTGCCGCCGCCCTTCGCGGCCGATTCGATCATGGAAGCGGCGGACGCCGGCATCAAGCTTTGCGTCTGCATCACCGACGGCATCCCGTCGCAGGACATGATGCAGGTCAAGCGCTACATGCGCCGCTACCGCTTCGAGGACCGCATGCGCCTCGTCGGCCCGAACTGCGCCGGCGTCATCACGCCCGGACAGGCGCTGATGGGAATCATGCCCGGCAGCATCTATCTGCCCGGCCGGGTCGGCATCGTCGGCCGCTCGGGCACGCTGGGCTACGAGGCTGCCTCGCAGATGAAGGCGCTCGGCATCGGCGTGTCGACCAGCGTCGGCATCGGCGGCGACCCGATCAACGGCTCGTCGTTCAAGGACATCCTGCAGCTCTTCGAGCGCGACGAGGATACCGATGCCGTGGTGATGATCGGCGAGATCGGCGGCCCGCAGGAAGCCGAAGCCGCGATCTGGGCGCGCGACAACATGCGCAAGCCGCTGATCGCCTACATTGCCGGCCTTTCCGCGCCGAAGGGCCGCCGCATGGGCCACGCCGGGGCGATTATCTCCGCCTTTGGCGAGTCGGCGCAGGAGAAGGTCGAGATCCTCAAGGAAGCCGGCGTCGTCATCGTGCCGACCCCCGCCTCGTTCGGCGAGGTCGTGGCCGAGACACTGGCGCGGTCCAAGAAGGCGGCGTGACGCCGGCGAAGGCCGCATAGCAAATGTGAAATCTGGGCCGGCGCAGGCATCGCGGCGGCCCGTCGATCGGCAGGAAATTCGATGAAACCGCGTTTGATTGTCACACGCAAATGGCCGGCCGCCGTCGAGGCGATCCTCGCAGAGCGCTTCGACACGACGCTCAACGCAGACGATACGCCGCTGAGCGCTGCCGCGATGACGTCCGCCTTCGCGGATTTTGACGCGATCCTGGCGACGGTCAGCGACCGCTTGCCTGTCGCGGTGTTCCCCGAGAGCGCCGCCCGTACCCGCATCATCGCCAATTTCGGCGTCGGCTTCAGCCACATCGATGTCACGGCGGCCCGCGACCGCGACATCGTGGTGACCAACACGCCTGGCGTGCTGACCGATTGCACCGCCGACCTTGCGCTGAGCCTGATGCTGGCGGTCGCGCGCCGGACCGGTGAAGGCGAGCGGCAGCTGCGAGCCGGAGAATGGCACGGCTGGTCGCCGACCCACATGGCCGGCGCGAAGGTTTCGGGCAAGACCTTGGGTATTGTCGGCATGGGGCGCATCGGCAAGGCGACGGCCAGGCGCGCGCATTTCGGCTTCGGCATGAAGATCGTGTTCTTCAACCGGTCGCCGGTCGATGATGAGGAAACGCGCGCCATGGGCGCGGTGCAGATGCAGACTCTGGAAGGCGTGCTCACGGCATCCGATTTCGTGTCGCTGCACTGCCCGGGCGGCGCGGAAAACCGCCACCTGATCGATGCCCGAAGCCTGCGGTTGATGAAGGGTAGCGCGTTCCTGATCAACACCGCGCGCGGCGACGTCGTCGACCAGGACGCCCTGATCGGCGCGCTGCAAAGGCGCGAGATCGCCGGCGCTGGCCTAGACGTCTTTGCCGAGGAGCCGGCCGTTCCGGAGGGGCTGAAGCAGTTGGAGAATGTCGTGCTGCTGCCGCATCTCGGCAGCGCGACCGAGGAAACGCGGGTGGCGATGGGCATGAAGGTGGTGGAGAACCTGACCGCCTTCTTCGAGGGGCGTCCGGTTCCCGACCGGGTCGCCTGACAGCCGGCGCCACCCTCGATTCAGGGCGCGGCTACAGCGGCGGTCGATGCCGACGGATCAGGAGAGCGCCTTGGAACAGAGCAGACGCATCAAGTTTCGCGAGGACGAGCGCAGCCTTTTGTTGCGCCTGCTGCTCAAGGTCGCAAGCGCCCGCGAGCCGGAGATCGCCGCCGTTCTGAGCGGACGCAGGTCGCTTGGCTCCCTCGCCCCTGGCCAGCGCATCCCGGCGCTTCAGGCGACAGGCGTGTGGTTCCAACTGCTGACGATCGCCGACGAGTTGCTTGCCATGCGGGCGAGACGCGAACTCGAACAGGGCGCCGGCGTCGACGAAGTGCCCGGCTCCTTCGCCAGCGTGATCGCGCAGATGGCGGCCAACGGCCACTCGGCGCAGGAAGCCCAGGCCGCGCTCAATGAGCTTTGCGTCGGCCCGACCATGACCGCTCACCCGACGGAGGCCAAGCGCGTCACGGTGCTGGAGATCCACCGCCGCATCTATCGCAAGCTGACCGAGCTCGACCAGCCGCGCTGGGCGCCGCGCGAACGCGACCTGCTGGTCGCCGATCTGGAAAGCGAGATCGAGCTTCTGTGGATGACCGGCGAGCTGCGGCTGGAGCGCCCGACGGTCGAGCGCGAGATCGCCTGGGGCCTGCATTTCTTTCGCGAAGTCATCTTCGAGGCGACGCCGCAGCTCTATGGCAAGCTTCAGGGCGCCTTTGAGCGTCACTATCCGGGCGAGCCGATAAGAATTCCCTCCTTCATGCGTTATGCCTCGTGGATCGGCGGCGACCGCGATGGCAATCCCAACGTGACGGCCGCGGTCACGGCCCATGCCATGGCCGAGTACCGCAACACCGCCATAGGCTGGTATCTGGCGCAGGTGCAGCGGCTGGTGTCGGTGCTCAGTGCCAGTTCGAACGTCATCGACCTGCCGGCCAGCTTCGAGCCGGTGCTGCAAACGGCGCTCGATAGAAGCGGACAGGCCGACGAGATCGCCGCCCGCAACCCTGACGAACCGCTTCGCCAGTTCGCCTCGGCCCTGCTTGCCCGGCTGGACGCCACGCGGGATGGCGGTACGGCGGCGTACCCCTTGGCGGAGGCGTTTCGGGCCGATCTCAACGCCCTGTCTTCGGTCCTCGAAGCAATCGGAGGGCGCGCGGTGGCCAGGCGTTTCGTCCAGCCGCTGCTCTGGCAGGTCGGAAGCTTCGGCTTTCGCACGGTTTCGCTCGACGTCAGGCAGAACTCCACCGTCGTCAACCGCGTGCTGGCCGAGCTGTTTGCCCTGGCAAATCCCGCCGATCCGGTGGCAGCCGGCACGCCGCAATGGTCGGCGCGCATTCGCGCTGCCTTGAGCCAGGGCGAGCAGCTGGAGATCGACGCAGGCCGGCTCTCGCCTGAGGCAGGCGAACTGCTTTCGACATTCTCGGTCATCGCAAGGCACATCTCCGGATCGGATGGCGACGCGGTCGGGGCTCTCGTTCTCAGCATGACCCGCTCGGCCGACGACCTGCTCGCGGTCTATCTGCTGGCGCAATATTGCGGACTTTCGACCGCCCCCGGTGGTGGCGGCGGCACAATCCGGCTGCGGATCGTGCCATTGTTCGAGACCATCGCCGATCTCCAGGCCGCCCCCGGCATCCTGGACGGATTGCTCGGCGTTTCGCTTGTGCGGCGCACGGTGCGGGATTTCGGCGCCCGCCAGGAAATCATGCTCGGCTATTCGGACTCCAACAAGGATGGGGGTTTCCTCGCGTCCAATTGGGAATTGGCGAAAGCGCAAAAGCGCCTCGCTGCCGTCGGCCGCAAGCATAAGGTCAGGATCAGTTTCTTCCACGGTCGCGGCGGCTCCGTCAGCCGTGGCGGCGCGCCGACCGGCCGGGCGATCGCCGCGCAGCCGGCAGGCACCGTCGCGGGAACCATGCGGGTGACCGAACAGGGCGAGGTCGTCTCGTCGAAATTCGCCAATCGCGGCACCGGCCTCAACCAGCTCGAGATTCTCGCCGCCGGCGTGCTGGCCCACAGTGTCGGATCGCCCGGCGATGTCGAGAAGAAGGAAACGCCGGAATTCGACGAAGCGCTGGAAGCGCTGGCAGGCATGTCGCAGGCATCCTATGCCGGGCTGATGGCCGAGCCCGGCTTCCTCGCCTATTTCAACCAGGCGAGCCCGGTGGCGGAGCTGGCGCTCCTGAAAATGGGCTCACGGCCGGATCGCCGTTTCGGCGCCAGTGGCATTGCCGACCTGCGCGCCATTCCATGGGTGTTCGCCTGGAGCCAGAACCGCCACCTGTTGACCGGCTGGTATGGCATCGGCAGCGCGATGAGTTCCTTCGTCACCGTGCGCGGCGAGGCCGGGCGCGACCTTCTGGCCCGCATGTTCGAGCACTCGCGCTTCTTCCGCCTGATCGTCGACGAGGCCGAGAAGACGCTTTACCAGTCCGACATGGAGATCGCGCGCCTCTATGCCGGCCTGGTGTCCGACAGCGATGCGGCCGGGCGAATCCACGCCCGCATCGGTGCCGAATACGAGTTGACGCGACGCCTGATCGGCGACCTCACGGGAGGCGATCTTTCCGCGCGCTTTCCGATGTTCAAGCGGCGTTTCGACAATCTGCGACGACAGATGGACGACATCCACCGGCTGCAGGTCGATCTGCTGCGGGAAGTCCGGGCAAACACCGGCACAGCGGATCAAAAGCGGGCGACCGACGCCCTGCTCGTCTCGATCAACTGCATCTCGGCCGGCCTTGGCTGGACGGGATAGCGCCGGCGACGGTCCCAGTCGGGGCAGATCTGCAAAATCAGCCTACAACGACGCGACGTCGCAGACGAAGCGCCCTCATCGGGATCTCGACGAGACTGTGCGTCAGCACGGCGAGAGCCATCGACAGGACAGCCGTTACGAACAGGGTTGGAGCCCAGCCATAGGACTGCTTCATGACGTTGGCGATCGGGTAATGCCAAAGGTAGATCGAATAGGAAAGGACCCCGACCCGCACCAGCATGGGGTGGGACAAGAGGCGATGAATTTCACTCCTGCTGTCCGTCGCCACGACAACCAAGGCCGCTGCCGAAACCTCGACCAGAGGCTGCATGATCAGCAGCGAGACCGGCGTGAATATCTGCGTGCCTACCATGAACGGCAGGATTGTGCCCGCGGCCGTTCTGCCGATGCTGTCCAGTTGGGATAGGTCTTTGAACTCCGGCTTTGCCAAAGCCACGATCGCACCCGCAAGCAAGCCTGTCAGGCGGGCGTCGGGACGATAGTAGACCCATTCGCTCGGCAATTCCTGCAGCAGCACGATCCTCCAGGCTGTCGCGATGCAAAACATGGCGACAACCACGGCAGCCGGTCGAGGCAGGCGCAATATGCCCACCAACAGCAACGGCCATACCAGGTAGAATTGCTCTTCCACGGCCAGCGACCAGGTGTGCCGCAGGACACCGTAGAAGTGCTCATAGGGCGCGAAGAAATCGGTCAGGTAGACGGCTGCGATGAAGATTTTTCGAGGCGTCTCCAGACCGATGAGCAGGATTGCCGCCAGCATCAGATAAAGGGGCGGAGTGAGGCGTACCAGCCGGTTCCAGTAAAAGCGGCCGAGATCGATGCTGTTGGTCTCGTCAAGTTCGTTGCGCAGCATGGTGGTGATCAGAAAGCCGCTAAGTACAAAAAACAGATCGACCCCGAAGAAGCCGCCATGCAGCAGCGGCACCTCGCAGTGGAAACCCAAAACAGCCAGGATGC
The DNA here is from genome assembly GCF_004792275.1 of Mesorhizobium sp. M4B.F.Ca.ET.143.01.1.1. Classification (NCBI taxonomy): domain Bacteria; kingdom Pseudomonadati; phylum Pseudomonadota; class Alphaproteobacteria; order Hyphomicrobiales; family Phyllobacteriaceae; genus Mesorhizobium; species Mesorhizobium sp. M4B.F.Ca.ET.143.01.1.1. The sequence goes on along the minus strand of NZ_SRSR01000003.1, from coordinate 571,359 downwards.
TGATGGCGCGCAATCCATCCAGCGCAGGATTGTAAGGCAAAGGAACCTCCCCCGGAACAGCTGGCGAAGGTACTTTGGCATTCTTTAAATTGGGTTTCCTTGTGGTTGCATTTTGCTTGCAATGACAACCTTTGCTCGCGGGTTGCCGCGCCTGACATAGCAACGCAGGAGCTTAGCCGCCAAACCGGCGCGCACGCCTCAAACAGCGGCCTGACCGGGCAGGCTACCCGACGTCCCGGCGGCTGGTTGGGCTCTTTGCCGCAACCGTTGAAAATTCAACAGGGAGATTTTGGTGCGGTCGAGAAGACTCGAACTTCCACGGGTTGCCCCACAGCGACCTCAACGCTGCGCGTCTACCAATTCCGCCACGACCGCACGTGGTAGGAGCCGGAACGAACCGGCTCGGGGCCTGTAGCAAATCGTTTCCGGCGAAACAAGTGCGCCGTGCGGAATAATCGCCAATGCATGTCGCCCAAAAGTGCGTAGCGGTTTTGGGGGAACGACATGCATCTGACAGAGCTGCCGACACAAGGCTCCACAGCTTTGGAAAATGCCGGGGAACTGGACGTTTTCGCCCATTGCCGCCATATGAGGGGGCACACGAGATTTATCATGCCAGAACGCAGCCAGATCGCCACGTCGTTCCTGCCCCTGCCCGGTTCAGTACCCGTCGAATGGCGGATCGAGCCCGGCCTCACCGCCTATCCCGATGCGATCGCCTTCATGGAGGCGCGCGCCGAGGCAATCCGCAGCGGTGCGGCCGGCGAGATAGTCTGGCTGGTCGAGCATCCGCCGCTCTACACGGCCGGCACCAGCGCCCGCATCGAGGACCTGATCGAGCCCGACCGGTTTCCGGTCTTTTCGGCCGGACGCGGCGGCGAGTACACCTATCACGGCCCTGGCCAGCGGGTCGCCTATGTGATGCTAGACCTCAAGCGCCGGCGCGAGGACGTGCGCGCCTTTGTCGCCGCGCTCGAAGAATGGATCATCGCAACGCTTGCCGCCTTCAACGTGCGCGGCGAGCGGCGCGAGGACAGGGTCGGCGTCTGGGTCGTGCGGCCGGATCGTCCCGCGCTTGCCGACGGCACGCCGGCCGAGGACAAGATCGCGGCAATAGGCATCCGGCTGCGGCGCTGGGTGAGCTTTCACGGCATCGCCATCAATGTCGAGCCGGAGCTCGGACACTTCACCGGCATCGTGCCGTGCGGCGTCCAGGACCATGGCGTCACCAGCCTGGTCGACCTTGGCCTGCCCGTGACCATGACCGACCTCGACCTCGCGCTGAAATCCGCTTTCGAGCACGTGTTCGGCCCTGTCGCGGCTTCACCCGTTAGCCCGCAAGGCCGGCTGAGAACCTGTCCGGAACCAGTTCAGACCAGCAGCGTGGACGCCCACAGCACGCCATAGCCATGGATGGCGAAGACCGCGAGCAGCGCGCCGGCCATGGCGAATCGGTCGAAGGTCCGGATCGGCTTCAGCTCATGGCGCGGCTTCACCGCGCTGCCCATGGTGAGCAGGCTGAGGATCAGGAACACGACGCCCGCCGCAAGCAGGAAGCCCGGCGAAAAGCCGGCCAGCCAGCCGAGCGCCAGCAGGGCGGACAGCAGCAGGAACGAAGCCAGCGCCAGGACGATCGGGCCGGGGCAGATCTGGCGCAGCACCTGGCCGCCGTCGAACTTCCACACCGGCACCAGATTGGCGATGTTGAAGAGCGCGGAAAAGCCGGCGAGCGTGGCCAGCAGCGCGGCGACGGCGCCATGCCCCTCGCCTCTGGCAAGCCCGCTGGCCGCGATCAGCACCGGCACCAGGAAGGCCGAGAAGCCGGCGCCCATCAGCGCCACGAAGGCAACTTCGAAGCGGCTGTCGTAGGGCCTGCCGCCGATGGCGATGCCGCCGAGCAACGGGATGAAGATCATGCGCGCCCTGCTATGTCCCATCAGCCGGAATGCCGCCATATGGCCGAGTTCGTGCAGGGCGACCACGGAGGTCAGGATCGCGGCCAGCGCCAGGCCACCGAGGCTGAGGCCGAAGAACGGCCACAGGATGAAGGCTGAAAGCACGGCAAATCCCACCTGGCTGAGCGGATGCTCGAACCAGCCGCCCTTGCGATACTCTCCCGTCCTTGCCCAGCGCTGCAACTTGCCGAGCTCGCGCCGCATGGCGAAATAGCGAAAGATCAGGAAGGCGACGCCGCGATAGCGATCGGTCTGGCCGAGGCTGACCCGCGTCGCGGCGCCCTCGGCCACCAGTTCGGTGGTCTCGCGATAGCTGGCCCAGAAGGAGGCATCGAGCGAGGAATCATCGAGGACGCGCATGGAAAAGCGGCCGCCCTCGACGACGTCCTCCAACACGACCTTGCGTTCGATCGGCTGGCCGTCGCGCCCTTCCCAGGACAGGACGATCCGGGCCATGCCCTGACCGTCCAGCGCCTCAGCGGAAACGATCTCGCGCGACCAGCCGGCATCACTGCCGAACGGCCACAGCGCCTGCCAGAGCCGGTGGCGGTCCGCCGCCACCAGCCTCGACACCCTGACCGTGCGCAGGCCGAGCGGCAGGGTCATCAGCAGAAAGATCAGTCCGAGATTGCCGGCCAGGAGGATGGCCATCACGATCGGCGACACCGGTGTTGCTCCCTGTCTTCGCGGGCACCCTAGCGTCAATGGCGGCAAGAAAAGCTTAACGTCGAAGCGCTTGCGGCAGCCGGCCGCAAGGCATGGTCCTCACATGGCGCCGATCCAAATCGCCATGGAAATCAGAAACGTGCTCATGCACACGAGCGACACAACATCCTGAACAAGGTCCGACATAACTCTCTCCAGTTGTTAGTATGTTCGTATTTTGTTCTAATTTTGTTCGAATGTCAACGACCGCAGAAAGGCGCAGCACGGAAATTTCGGGCGCTCAATCCGGCAGGGTTAAGGAAAGGTTGACGGGCGCTGCGCGCCGGTCTTGCGTTCACGGCGGACAGAAAGTCTTGGCAGTCAGGTCACCGGGGCACGCCGAGATTCGGGTCAGGCCGAGTCGAGAATGGTGGGTTCCGAGAACCGGAGCGGAGCGCACTTGAAGTACGTGAGCACCGGAGGCGCTGGAAGCCGCCTTTCGCAGGCCGGCCTCACCCGAATATCACCTCGACCTAAAGGGGGACGACCTTGCCCTCGGCCAACGTCACCCGCCGATCCATGCGCGAAGCCAGCTCGTGATTGTGGGTGGCGATCAGCGCCGCGAGGCCCGATTGCCGGACCAGCGCTTCCAGCGCCTCGAACACATAGGAGGCGGTGACCGGGTCGAGATTGCCGGTCGGCTCGTCGGCCAACAGCACCAGCGGCGCATTGGCGACGGCGCGTGCGATCGCCACCCGCTGCTGCTCGCCGCCGGAGAGCTCCGACGGGCGATGCTGCGCCCGCTTGCCGATCTGCATGTAGTCGAGCAGCTGTGCCGCCCGCTCGGCCGCTTCCTTGCGCGACAGCCCCTTGATCAGCTGCGGCATCATGATGTTTTCCAGCGCGGAAAACTCCGGCAGCAGATGATGGAACTGATAGACGAAGCCGACATCGTTGCGGCGGATGGCCGTGCGGTCCTCGTCGGACAGCCGGCCGCAGGCGCGGCCGCCGAGAATCACGTCGCCGGCGTCCGGCCGTTCCAGTAGTCCGGCGGTGTGCAGCAGTGTCGACTTGCCGGTGCCCGACGGCGCCACCAGTGCCACCATCTCGCCGCGCCGCAGCGAGAAATCGGCGCCGTTCAAGATGGTCAGCTTGCGCGGCCCTTGGACATAGTGCCGCTCGACGCCCTTCAGCTCGATAATGGCTTCGGCCATCACTCGTACCTCAAGGCTTCGACCGGATCGAGCCGCGCCGCCCGCCACGCCGGAAACACCGTCGCCAGGAAGGACAGGCCCAGCGCCATGATGACGACATAGGTCGTCTCGCGCGCATCCATCTTGGCCGGCAGCTGGCTGAGGAAATAGAGCTCGGGATTGAACAGGATCCTGCCGGTCATCCAGGAGAAGAACTGGCGGATCGATTCGATGTTGAGGCAGATGACGACGCCGAGCAGAACGCCGGCGATGGTGCCGGTGACGCCGATCGCCGCCCCTGTCATCAGGAAGATGCGCAGGATCGCGCCGCGCGTGGCGCCCATCGTGCGCAGGATGGCGATGTCGTGGCCCTTGTCCTTCACCAGCATGACGAGGCCGGAAATGATGTTCAGCGCCGCCACCAGCACGATCAGCGTCAGGATCATGAACATGACGTTGCGCTCGACCTGCAGCGCCGAGAAAAAGGTCTCGTTGCGCTGGCGCCAGTCGACAAGGTCGATCGGCCGCTGCGCCGCCTGCTCGACCAGCGGCTTCAGCGCGTCGACATTGTCGGGATTGTCGACATAGATCTCGATGGTCTGCGCCCGCCCGTCCATGTTGAAATAGAGCTGCGCTTCCGAGAACGGCATGTAGACGATCGAGCTGTCATATTCCGACATGCCGACCTCGAAGATCGCCGCGATCTTGTAGCCCTTCATGCGTGGCGTCGTGCCGAGCGGCGTCACGTCGCCGTCCGGCGAGATCAGCGTGATTGTGTCGCCGAGCACGAGGCCGAGATTCTCGGCCATGCGCTTGCCGATCGCCACGCCCTCGCCGGTGTCGAAGCCGTCAAGCGTGCCTTGCCTGATATTGCTGGAGACGATCGAGATCTTGCCGAGGTCCTCGCCGCGTATGCCGCGCACCAGCGCGCCGGTGCCGCCGCCGACATTGCCTTGCGCCAGCACCTGGCCGTCGATCAGCGGAATGGCGTATTTGACGCCGGCCACGCCGTTGATGCGGCCCGCCACCTGGGCGTAGTCCTCCAGCGGCGAATCCAGCGGCTGCGCGATCAGATGGCCGTTGACGCCGAGGATGCGGGTCAAGAGCTCGGCGCGGAACCCGTTCATAACCGCCATGACGACAATCAACGTCGCCACCCCCAGCATGATGCCGAGGAAGGAAATCGAGGCGATGACCGAGATCACCGTCTCCTTGCGCCGCGAGCGCAGATAGCGCCAGGCAACCATGCGCTCGAACACCGAAAAGGCGCCGGCGGCTGGGGCTTTGACGGCCGGGGCTTTGGCTGCGGCCGCCTGGCTCATGCGGCGAAACCGAGGCGCTTCTTCGCCGCTTCGATCGGTAGCGTCTCGCGCTCGCCGGTCCTGCGGTTCTTGATCTCGACCTCTCCGCTCGCCACGCCGCGCGGCCCGACGATCACCTGCAAGGGCAGGCCGATCAGGTCGGCGGTGGCGAACTTGCCGCCCGGTCGCTGGTCGGTGTCGTCATAGAGCACGTCCTTGCCGGCGCCGGAGAGCGCGGCATAGAGCTCGTCGCATACGCGGTCGCATTCGGCGTCGCCCGCCTTCATGTTGATCAGGCCGATGTCGAACGGCGCCACCGCGTCGGGCCAGATGATGCCGTTGTCGTCATGGCTGGCCTCGATGATCGCCGCCACCAGCCGCGAGGGTCCGATGCCGTAGGAGCCGCCGGAAGCGAAATGATCCTTGCCGTCCGGCCCGGTCACCTTGGCGCCCATCGGCTTGGAATACTTCTCGCCGAAATGGAAGATATGGCCGACCTCGATGCCGCGCGCCGAGACTTTGTCGCTCTCGGAGACCTTGTCCCAGGCCGCCTCGTCATGCATTTCGTCGGTCGCTGCGTAGGGCGTCGTCCACGTCTTGACGATGTCGGCGATCTCGGCGTCGTTGGAAAAGTCGGTGTTCGCGCCCGGCACGGCGAGCGAAAGGTAGTCGCGATGGCAGAACACCTGGCTCTCGCCGGTGTCGGCCAGGATGATGAACTCGTGGCTTAGGTCGCCGCCGATCGGCCCGGTGTCGGCGCGCATCGGGATCGCCTGCAGGCCCATGCGCGTGAACGTCCTGAGATAGGACACGAACATCCGGTTGTAGGCGGCCTTGGCGCCCTCGTAGTTGAGGTCGAAGGAATAGGCGTCCTTCATCAGGAATTCGCGAGAGCGCATGACGCCGAAGCGCGGCCGCACCTCGTCGCGGAACTTCCACTGGATGTGGTAGAGGTTGAGCGGCAGGTCCTTGTAGGACTTCACATAGGCGCGGAAGATCTCGGTGACCATTTCCTCATTGGTCGGCCCGTAGAGCATCTCGCGCTCCTGCCGGTCCTTGATGCGCAGCATCTCCTTGCCGTAGTCGTCATAGCGCCCACTTTCGCGCCACAGCTCGGCCGACTGGATGGTCGGCATCAGGATCTCCAGCGCGCCCGCCCTATCCTGCTCCTCGCGGATGATCCGGCAGACCTTGTCCAGCACGCGCTTGCCGAGCGGCAGCCAGGAGAAGCTGCCCTGCCCCTGCTGGCGGATCATGCCGGCGCGCAGCATCAGCCGGTGCGAGACGATCTCGGCCTCGCGCGGATTTTCTTTGAGAATGGGCAGGAAATAGCGCGACAAACGCATGGACTGGTCCGTAAGTGAGGATGGCCTCGCCGGAATCGGCGCGGCATGGGCTGCTTGCCCCGGCTTCATAGCCATTTCATGGCGGATTGGAAACCCGAGCGAGCGGCCGAAGTGCTGCATCCGCCCGGGTTGATCGTTTCACAAGCAAGGCCTGCCGTACTATTGTGCACTGCAGCACGATATTGCCCGTTTCCGGGCAAAATTCTTCGTGACAATTTCATCTGCGTTAGGCTAGTGTGCCCCGATAACCGAGAGGGCGGAAAAAAATCTGCTCTCCTACGCGGTCAAAGTCTTGGGAGGATGCGATCTAGGCGCGGTTACTCGCAGCCGCCGGATACCGGAAACAGATCGGACGCGTTTAAATTGCAAGGCCTCGTGCCTTGCATTTTTTTTGTGCAATCATCTGCTTAGCCCGACAGATTGCCAAACTGCTTTACCCAACGTCAGCGCAACGAGAATTCGAAAGCCGGCTACCGGATTTCCGGCTGAGCCGACTCGCAAGCAATGGGATGACTTTGGCTCGACTGCGTCGTTAATTCTTCGGCGTCTGGTTGAAGTCCGGCACGATGTGCGGGATGTCGTCGATGCCGAGGCCAAGGCCGCGCGTGATGCCGTAAAAGATGCCGAGAAGAACCAGCGTGGCGATCGTCGTCCGGAACGCCGCGCGCAGCATGTGCGGCCCGCGCGGCGCGCTGGGAACGGTGCCCAGCGTCACATCCTTGTCCTCATCCTGGGTTCTGAGGCTGAACGGCAGGACGGCGAACAGCACCACCCACCAGGTGGCGAAGAACAGCGCGATGAACGAGACCCAGCTCATGATTGCTCCAGTTCGACCAGCGTGCCGAAGAAATCCTTGGGATGCAGGAACAGCACCGGCTTGCCATGCGCGCCGATCTTCGGGCTGCCGTCACCCAGCACGCGCGCGCCGCTGGCCTTGAGCCGGTCGCGCGCGGCCACGATGTCATCCACCTCATAGCACACATGGTGCATGCCGCCCGAGGGGTTCTTCTCCAGGAAGGCTGTGATCGGCGAGTTCTCGCCCAACGGTTCCAGCAATTCGATCTTGGTGTTGCCGACATCGACGAACACCACGGTCACGCCATGTTCCGGCAGCGCCTGCGGCGCGCTCAGCCGCGCGCCGAGTGTGTCGCGATAGGCCGCCATTGCCGCGGCCAGATCCGGCACGGCAAGCGCGACATGGTTCAGGCGTCCGAGCATAAAGCGCTCCGCTTTAGGGGAGTAAGGGAGTAGGGCAGTATGGGAGTAGGGAAACGAGTCTGAACAAATACAGACTGCTATTCTTCCCTATTCCCCTACTGCCTTACTCCCCTATTCCCTTGTTCGTCACGCGTGACGAACACCGTCACCAGCGGCTTCTTGCCCCAGGCTTCGTTGGCGGCACCGCGCACCGCGCGGCGCACCGCCTCCTGCACCAGGTCGAGGTCTTTTCGGCGCTGACGGGGGATCGAGTCCACGGCGCCGATTGCCGCATCGAGCATCAGGTCCTCCAGCGTCTCGCCGCTTGCATCCGCCTCGGCGACGCCGATCGCCACCAGGTCGGGATCGCCGGCAAGCTCGTATTTGTCGTCGAGCACGACGTTGACGGCGACATGGCCGGCAAAGGACAGCTTGCGCCGGTCGCGGATGCCCATCGCCTGGTCGGTGCCGATCAGCCGGCCGTCCTTGTAGACGCGGCCGAACGGCACCTGGTCGACAATGGTCGCGGCGCCCGGATAGAGCCTCAGCATGTCGCCGTCGCGCACCTGCGCCACCTGGCCGATGCCGGACATCGACATCAGCGACCCTTGCGCCACCAGATGCGCCGCCTCGCCATGCACTGGCACGCCGATCTGCGGCCGCACCCATTCATACATCTTGCGCAATTCGCTGCGGCGCGGATGGCCGGAGACGTGCACCAGCGCATCGCCGTCCTCGACGATCTTCATGCCGAGGTCGATCAGCCGGTTCTTGATCTCGAGGATCGCCTTCTCGTTGCCGGGGATGGTGCGCGAGGAAAACACCACGGTGTCGCCGGCCGTCAGCGACACCGATTTCATCTCGTCGCGCGACAGCTTGGCAAGTGCCGCCAGCGGCTCGCCTTGGCTGCCGGTGCAGATGATGACCAGGTTCTCGCGCGGGATGAAGCCGTAATCCTCCTCGGCGATGAACTCCGGCAGCCCGTCCATGTAGCCGAGCTCGCCGGCGACATCGATGACGCGCTTCAGCGAACGGCCGAGCACCAGGCACTGGCGGCCGGCGTCGCGCGCCGCCCTGGCGATGGAAACGATGCGGCCGACATTGGAGGAGAAGGTGGTGACGGCGACGCGGCCCTTGGCGCTCTGGATGACGCCCTTCAGCCCCTCGCCGACCGCTACTTCCGATGGCGATTCTCCTTCCCGCAGCGCGTTGGTCGAATCGCAGACCAGCGCCAGCACGCCCTTGTCGCCATAGGCGCGGAAGCGCGCCTCGTCGGTCTTCGGCCCGATCGTCGGCTCCGGATCGATCTTCCAGTCTCCGGTATGGATGACGGTGCCAGCCGGCGTGGTGATCGCCAGCGACATCGGCTCGGGAATCGAGTGGGCGACCGGGATGGCCTCGATCTCGAACGGCCCGATGGTGAATTTCTCGCCGGCCCGGTAGATCATCGCGGGCACCTTCGGCGCGCCCTGCTCCCCCTGCCGCTTGGCCTCCAGCAGGCCGGCGGTGAACGGCGTCATCCAGACCGGCGCCTTCAGCCTCGGCCAGATGTCGAGCAGCGCGCCGTAATGGTCCTCGTGCGCGTGCGTGATGACGATGCCGCGCAGATTGTCGAGGTTCTCCTCGATGAAGCGCGTGTCGGGCAGGATCAGGTCGACGCCGGGATGCGCGGTGTCGGGAAAGGTGACGCCGACATCGATGACGATCCACTCGCGCGCATCGGCCGGTCCGTAGCCGTAAAGGGCGAAGTTCATGCCGATCTCGCCGACGCCGCCGAGTGGCACGAAGACGAGTTCGGCGTTTTCCGCTTTCGCCATGTTCTTTCCTTCCTGGCCCATCAAACCCGGGCCGACGCGACGGCGCCGAAATGCACGTCGCCGGCGGCGATCGTCACGACAGTTCCCGCATCGTCGCGGATCACGAAACGGCAGTCCTCGTCAATGGTCTCGAACGTCCCGCGCACCACATTACCGTCAACCGTGACAGCAACTTCGCCGCCCAGCCCCGCCGCGCGCGCCAGCCAGCGCCGCCTGATGGCGGCAAGCCCGCGCCCGTCGTCCCACAGCCGGGCATTCTCGTTCCAGGCATCCGACAGCGCCAGAAACAGGGTCTCGGCATCGCAATTCGCGCCAAGCGCGCGCAGCGATGTCGCCGGATACGGCAAATCCTCGGGATATGCCACCACATTGACGCCGATGCCGACCGCCACCGCAAAGCGATCGCCTTCGAGCAGCGCCGATTCCAGCAGGATGCCGGCGAGCTTGGCGCCGGAGGCAAGCACGTCGTTCGGCCATTTCAGCTCGAAGCGGTTCTTGCCCTGGCTTGCGCCGTCAACGCCGATCGCGATCCTGCCTTGCGGCACGACGGCATCGAGCGCATCGGCAAGCGCCAGCCCGGCGACGAAGCCGAGCGTCGCGGCGAGCCGCAATTCGCCGCCGCTGACGATGAGCAATGTCGCGGCCAGGTTGCCCTCGGGCGTCGCCCAGGTCCGGCCCCGCCGGCCGCGCCCGCTTTCCTGCTTTTTGGAAACGACCCACAGCTTGCCCGGATCGCCGGCCCGCGCATGGGCAAGCGCCAGCGCGTTGGTGGAGCCGACCGTATCATGGGCTTCGAGCCGGAACCCTTCCGACGCCGCGGTTGGAGCCAGCCGAAACGCCATCCCGTCAGAAGAAGGTCTTCGCCGCGGCTTCGGCATAGGTGCCGATCGGCCCGCCGATCAGCACGTAGAACAGCACGAAGGCGCCGCTGACGCCAAGCACGAGGCGCAGTTCGCTGGCCATCGGCACGAAGCCGCCGACCGGCTCGTCGAACCACATGATCTTGATGATGCGCAGATAATAGTAGGCGCCCACCACCGAGGCCAGCACGCCGATGATCGCCAGCGCGTAGAGGCCTGCGTTGATGGCGGCGAGGAAGACGTACCACTTCCCCCAGAAGCCGGCGAGCGGCGGAATGCCGGCCAGCGAGAACATCAGGATGGTGAGGATCGTCGCCATGATCGGGTTGGTCGAGGCGAGCCCGGCGAGATCGCTGATCTGCTCGACATTGCCCTCCTTGCGCCGCATGGCGAGGATGAAGGCGAAGGTGCCGAGCGTCATCACCAGATAGATCAGCATGTAGATGGCGACGCCGCGCACGCCGGCCTGGCTGTTGGCGGCGAGGCCGACCAGCGCGTAGCCCATGTGACCGATCGAAGAATAGGCCATCAGCCGCTTGATGTTGGTCTGGCCGATGGCCGCGAAGGCGCCGAGCGCCATCGAGGCGATCGAGATGAAGACGATGATCTGCTGCCAGTCCGCGGCGATCGGCTTGAACGCGCCCATGGTGACGCGCACGATCAGCGCCATCGCCGCCATCTTGGGGGCCGCCGCCAGGAAGGCCGTCACCGGGGTCGGCGCGCCCTCATAGACGTCCGGCGTCCACATGTGGAACGGCACCGCCGAGATCTTGAAGGCAAGGCCGGCCAGCACGAACACCAGGCCGAAGACGAGGCCGAGTTGGCGCTCGCCGCTGCCCAGCGCCGTCGCGATCTCCTGGAAGCCGGTGTTGCCGGTGTAGCCGTAGATCAGCGAGATGCCGTAGAGCAGCATGCCCGACGACAGCGCGCCGAGCACGAAATATTTGAGGCCCGCTTCGGTCGAGCGGACGCTGTCGCGGTTGATCGCCGCCAGCACGTAGATCGCCAGCGACTGGAGTTCGAGGCCGAGATAGAGCCCGATCATGCCGTTGGCCGAGATCATCAGCATCATGCCCAGCGTGCAGAGCAGGATCAGCACCGGATACTCGAACTTGTCGAAATGCTCCTGCTTGGCGAAGCGCATCGACATGACCAGCGTCACCGCCGAGCCGATCAGCGCCAGCAGCTTCATGAAGCGGGCGAAGGAATCCTGGATGAAAGCGCCGCCGTAAGCCGTGCCCTGCCCACCGGAAGAGGCGACCCAGAAGCCGGCGAGCACCAGTATGGCGACGGCAAGGCCGGTCACCGTCATGGTGGTGTTGGAGCGCGAATAGGCGCCCACCATCAGCAGCGCCAGCGCGCCGATGGCGAGGATCAGCTCCGGCGTCGAGAGCGAAAAGCTGGAGAGAAGGTCCGGCGTCATGGTTCGCAAAACCCCTGGTCAGTTCGCCGCCGCGGTCTGCGCGGAGCCGATGGATGCGGTGACATTGGTGACGAGCGCCTTGACCGATGCGGCCGTGGCGTCGAAGACGGGCGCGGGATAGACGCCGAAGAAGATGACCAGCACCACCAGCGGGTAGATGATCGCCTTCTCGCGCGTCGACAGGTCCAGCAGGCCCTTCAGGCTGTCCTTGGTCAGCGAGCCGAAGATCACCCGGCGGTAGAGCCAGAGCGCGTAGGCCGCCGACAGGATGACGCCGGTGGCGGCGAAGAACGCCACCCAGGTGTTGACCCGGAACACGCCGAGCATGGTCAGGAATTCGCCGACGAAGCCGCTGGTGCCGGGCAGGCCGACATTGGCCATGGTGAAGACCATGAACACGGTGGCATATTTCGGCATGTTGTTGACCAGCCCGCCATAGGCATCGATCTCGCGCGTGTGCATGCGGTCGTAGATGACGCCGACGCACAGGAACAGCGCGCCGGAGACGAGGCCGTGGCTGAGCATCTGGAAGATCGCGCCCTGCACGCCTTCCTGGTTCATGGCGAAGATGCCCATGGTGACGAAGCCCATATGGGCGACCGACGAATAGGCGATCAGCTTCTTCATGTCCTCCTGCATCAGCGCCACCAGCGAAGTGTAGATGATGGCGACGACCGAGAGCGTGAACACCAGCGGCGCGAACATCTCGGACGCCAGCGGGAACATCGGCAGCGAGAAGCGCAGGAAGCCGTACCCGCCCATCTTCAGGAGGATCGCGGCCAGGATCACCGAGCCCGCCGTCGGCGCCTCGACGTGCGCGTCCGGCAGCCAGGTGTGCACCGGCCACATCGGCATCTTCACCGCGAAGGAGGCGAAGAAGGCGAGCCACAGCCAGGTCTGCATGTTGGCCGGGAAGTTGTGCGTCAAAAGCGTCGTGATGTCGGTGGTGCCGGACTGGTAGAACATCGCCATGATGGCGAGCAGCATCAGCACCGAGCCGGCGAGCGTGTAGAGGAAGAACTTGAACGAGGCGTAGACGCGCCGCTTGCCGCCCCAGACGCCGATGATGATGAACATCGGGATCAGGCCGGCTTCGAAGAAGACGTAGAACAGCACGATGTCGAGCGCGCAGAAGACGCCGATCATCAGCGTTTCCAGGAGCAGGAAGGCGATCATGTAGGCCTTGACCCGCTTGTCTATCGCTTCCCACGACGCCAGGATGCAGAGCGGCATCAGGAAGGTGGTCAGGATGACGAACAGCATCGAGATGCCGTCGACGCCCATGTGGTAGGAAATGCCCGAATCCAGCCAGGCGGCCTTCTCGACGAACTGGAAGCCGGCCTGCGAATTGTCAAAACCCTTCCAGATGAACAGCGAGATGACGAAGGTGATGCTCGTCGTCCACAGCGCGATGGCGCGGATGTTGCGGCGCGCGTTTTCGCTGTCGTCGTTTATGAACAGGATGAGCAGCACCCCTACCAGCGGCAGGAAGGTGACCAGCGAGAGGATTGGCCAGGCGGTCATCAGAGCATCATCCAGGTGACGAGTGCGGCAACGCCGATCAGCATGGCGAAGGCGTAGTGGTAGAGGTAGCCGGTCTGCAGCTTGACGACGCGGTTGGTGACATCGACGACGCGCGCCGAGACCCCGTCAGGCCCGAGCCCGTCGATGATGGCGCCGTCGCCGGTCTTCCACAGGAACCTGCCGAGGCGTTTCGCCGGCCGCACGAACAGGACGTCGTAGAGCTCGTCGAAATACCACTTGTTGAGCAGGAAGGCGTACAGCAGGCGATGGTTGGCGGCGACGCTGGCGGGCAGTTCCGGCGAGCGGATGTAGAACTTCCAGGCGACCGCGAAGCCGATGACCATGGCGATGAACGGCGCCAATTCGACCCACAGCGGCAGTTCGTGGATCTCGTGCAGGATGTGGTTGTCCGGCAGCGTGAACAGCGATGCCTTCCAGAACTCGGCATAGCCCTCGCCGATGAAGGCGCCGTGGAAGATGATGCCGGCAAACAGCGCGCCCGCGGCCAGGATGAACAGCGGCACCAGCATCACGGGCGGCGATTCATGGACATGGTGCATGACCTCGTGGCTGGCGCGCGGCTGGCCGTGGAAGGTCATGAAAATCAGCCGCCAGGAGTAGAAGGACGTGAAGGCTGCGGCGACGACCAGCAGCACGAAGGCGGTGCCGGCGAACAGGTTGTGGCTGGCAAAGGCGCTCTCGATGATGGCGTCCTTGGAGAAGAAGCCGGCGGTGCCGATGACCGTCACCGGAATGCCGACGCCGGTCAGCGCCAGCGTGCCGATCACCATCATCCAGTAGGTCTTCGGAATGAGCGTCCTCAGGCCGCCCATGTTGCGCATGTCCTGCTCGTCGGACACGGCGTGGATCACCGAGCCCGAACCGAGGAACAACAGTGCCTTGAAGAAGGCGTGCGTGAACAGATGGAAGATCGCCGCGCCATAGGCGCCGACGCCGAGCGCCACGAACATGTAGCCGAGCTGCGAGCAGGTCGAATAGGCGATGACGCGCTTGATGTCGTTCTGGACCAGGCCGACCGTGGCCGCGAAGAAGGCGGTGAAGGCGCCGATGAAGGTGACGACCGTCAGCGCCGAATGCGACAGCTCGAACAGCGGCGACAGCCGGGCCAGCATGAACACGCCCGCCGTCACCATGGTGGCGGCATGGATCAGCGCCGAGACCGGCGTCGGGCCTTCCATGGCGTCGGGCAGCCAGGTGTGCAGCGGCACCTGCGCCGACTTGCCCATCGCGCCCATGAAGAGCAGCAGGCAGACCACGGTCATCGCCGAGTGCTTGTCGAGCGCATAACCAAGGAAGGTGAGCACGGCGGCGCCGTGCTCGGCGCCCTCCACCGGAACGAAGCTCGCCGCATTGGCGAAGATGGTGCCGAGATTGACCGAGCCGAACAGCACGAAGACGCCGAAGATGCCGAGCGCGAAGCCGAAATCGCCGACGCGGTTGACGACGAAGGCCTTGATCGCCGCGGCATTGGCCGACGGCTTCTTGTACCAGAAGCCGATCAGCAGATAGGAGGCGAGACCGACGCCTTCCCAGCCGAAGAACATCTGCACCAGATTGTCGGCCGTCACCAACATCAGCATGGCGAAGGTGAACAGCGACAGATAGGCGAAGAAGCGCGGCCGGTTCGGATCGTGGTGCATGTAGCCGATCGAGTAGATGTGGACCAGCGCCGACACGGTGTTGACGACGACCAGCATCACCACCGTCAGCGTGTCGATCCTGAGCGCCCAGGACGCGTCGAGCCCGCCCGACTGGATCCAGCGCAGCACGGGTACGGTGAACACCTCGCCTTCGCCGAAGCCGACCGAGAAGAAGGCGATCCACGACAGCACGGCCGAGATCACCAGGAAGCCGGAGGTGATGTATTCGGACGCCTTGGCGCCGAGCGACGTGCCGAACAGGCCGACGATCAGGAAGCCGAGTAGCGGAAGGAAGACGATCGCTTGATACATGACTGTCCCGTCAACCCTTCATCATGTTGACGTCTTCGACCGCGATCGAGCCGCGGTTGCGGAAGAAGACGACGAGAATGGCAAGACCGATCGCGGCCTCGGCCGCGGCGACCGTCAGCACGAACAGCGCGAACACCTGTCCGACGAGATCGCCGAGCGCCGCCGAGAAGGCGACGAAATTGATGTTGACCGCCAGCAGGATCAGTTCGACCGACATCAGGATGACGATGACGTTCTTGCGGTTCAGGAAGATGCCGAACACGCCGAGCGTGAACAGGATCGCCGATACGGTGAGGTAGTGCGCGATGCCGACGACCATCTCAGATGCCCTCGCCCGATTTGACCTTGCGGATTTCCATGCCCGTCGCCGGCGTGCGGCCGACCTGGGCTGCGATCGACTGCCGCTTGACGCCCGGCTTGTGGCGCAGCGTCAGCACGATGGCGCCGATCATGGCGACCAGCAGCACGAGGCCGGCGATCTGGAAGTAATAGAGGTAGTCCGTGTAGAGGATGTCGCCGAGCGCGGCGGTGTTGGTGCGCTGGGCGAGATCCGGAATGGGCTTGGCCACCGTCGAGGCCAGCTGCGGCGCGAAAGTGTAGCCGCCGAGCACGACGATCAGCTCCGCCGCCAGGATCAGCCCGACGAGCGCGCCGATCGGGGCGTATTGCAGCGCGCCTTCCTTCATCTCGGCGAAGTCGACGTCGAGCATCATAACGACGAACAGGAACAGCACCATGACCGCGCCGACATAAACGACGAGCAGGATCATCGCCAGGAACTCGGCGCCGGTCAGCATGAACAGGCCGGCGGCGTTGAAGAAGGTCAGGATCAGGAACAGCACCGAATGCACGGGGTTGCGCGACGAAATGACCATGAACGCCGACGCCACCGCGACAAAGGCGAAGAGGTAGAAGAAAGCCGCCTCTAGTCCACTCAGCATGGGGTTCCCCCGGGTTCCTGTCCAAACAGGACGTTCGTCCTGTTTGCTCTTTCTGGCTTCGTTTCCGCCTCCGGTTGCGAAGCCGCGTGTTCCTTAGACGAGGCCCCTCGCCCCGTCCATGCGTCAAATGTCAGCGATAGGGCGAGTCCAGCGCGATGTTGCGCGCCAGTTCGCGCTCCCACCGGTCGCCGTTCGCGAGCAGCCTGTCCTTGTCGTAGTAAAGCTCCTCGCGCGTCTCCGTCGCGAATTCGAAATTCGGCCCTTCGACGATGGCGTCGACCGGGCAAGCCTCCTGGCAGAAGCCGCAATAGATGCACTTCACCATGTCGATGTCGTAGCGCACGGTGCGGCGCGTGCCGTCGTTGCGGCGCGGGCCGGCCTCGATGGTGATGGCCTGCGCCGGGCAGATCGCCTCGCACAGCTTGCAGGCGATGCAGCGTTCCTCGCCGTTCGGATAGCGGCGCAGCGCATGCTCGCCGCGGAAGCGCGGGCTGATCGGCCCTTTCTCGTGCGGATAGTTGATCGTCTCCTTCGGCGCGAAGAACTGGCGCATCGACAGGAAGAAAGCGCTGACGAAATCCTTCAGCAGCAGCGCCTTTGCGGCTTGGGCGAGAGCGGACATCACGCAAATCCCGTGAGCTTGAGGAAGGCCGCGGTGGCGATTACCATGAACAGCGAGATCGGCAGGAAGACCTTCCAGCCCAGCCGCATCAGCTGGTCGTAGCGGTAGCGCGGCACGAACGCCTTGACCATGGAAATGCCGAAGAACACCAGGCAGACCTTGAGCACGAACCAGATCAGCCCTGGCACCCAGGTGAAGGGGGCGAAGTCGAACGGGGGCAGCCAGCCGCCGAGGAACAGGATGGTGGCCAGCGCGCACATCAGGACGATGGCGACATATTCGCCGAGGAAGAAGAGCAGGAACGGCGTCGACGAATATTCGACCATGTGGCCGGCGACAAGTTCCGATTCGGCCTCCACCAGGTCGAAGGGCGGGCGGTTCGTCTCGGCCAGCGCCGAGATGAAGAAGATGACGAACATCGGGAACAGCGACAGCCAGTGCCAGTCGAGGAAGGTGTTGGGCAGGCCAAGCCGCGTGCCGAGCCCATCATGCTGCGACATGACGATGTCGGACAGGTTGAGCGAGCCGACGCAAAGCAGCACGGTGACGATGACGAAGCCGATCGAGACTTCGTAGGACACCATCTGCGCGGCCGAGCGCAGCGCGCCGAGGAACGGATATTTCGAATTGGACGCCCAGCCGCCCATGATCACGCCATAGACCTCGAGCGAGGAGATGGCGAAGACGTAGAGGATGCCGACATTGACGTTGGCGATCGCCCAGCCCTCGTTGACCGGAATGACCGCCCAGGCCGAGATCGCCAGCACCGCCGACACCAGCGGCGCCAGCAGGAAGACGCCCTTGTTGGCGCCTGACGGGATCACCGGCTCCTTGAAGACGAACTTCAACAGGTCGGCGAAGGCCTGCAGCGTGCCCCAGGGGCCGACCACGTTCGGACCGCGGCGCAACTGCACCGCCGCCCAGATCTTGCGGTCGGCGTAGAGGATGTAGGCGACGAAGATCAGCAGCACGACGATCAGCACGACCGACTTCAGCAGGATCAGCAGCGCCGGCAGCACGTAGAAGGAGAAGAAGGTTTCCATGCTTATTCCGCCGCCTGCTTGAAGCCGCTCTTGGCCAGCGCCGAGCATTCCGCCATCACGGCAGAGGCCCGCGCGATCGGGTTGGTCAGGTAGAAATCCTTCACCGGCGAGGTGAAGGTGCCCTTGTTCAGCCGACCGCCGAGCTTCGCCACGTTGGCAACGTCGTCGGCGCTGCCGGCCAGAACCTGGTCGATGCGGGCAAGATGCGGATATTCGCCATAGAGCCTGGCGCGCAGCTGCGGCAGCGAATCGAATGGCAGCTTCTTGCCGAGCACATCCGACAATGCCCTGAGGATCGCCCAGTCCTCGCGCGCGTCGCCGGGCGCGAAACCGGCGCGATTGGTCTGCTGCACGCGGCCTTCGGTGTTGACGTAGGTGCCGGACTTTTCGGTGTAGGCCGCCGCCGGCAGGATGACGTTGGCACGGTGCGCGCCGGCGTCGCCATGCGTGCCGACATAGACGACGAACGCGCCGCCGGTCTTGGCCATGTCGATCTCGTCGGCTCCGAGCAGGAACAGCACGTCCGTCTCGCCGAGCATGGCAGCAGCGCCCTTGCCGCCCTCGCCCGGCACGAAGCCGAGGTCGAGGCCGCCGACGCGGCCGGCGGCATTGTGGAGCACGGCAAAACCGTTCCAGTCGGCGCGGGCGGCGTTGACGGACGCCCCGAGTTTGGCCGCCTGGCCGAGCACGGCGGCACCATCGGCGCGCGCCAGCGCGCCCTGGCCGACGATGATCAGGGGATGCGTCGCCTTCTTCAGCACCTGGAAGAACTTGCCGTTGCCGTCGGCCAGGTCCTTCAGCGATTCCGGACCGGCGCCGATCTGCTCATAGTCGTAGCGCGTGTCGCCGACCTCGCCGATGACGCCGACCGGCAGGTTGCCGATGCGCCAGCGCTTGCGGATGCGCGCATTGAGCACCGAGGCCTCGAAGCGCGGATTGGCGCCGATGATCAGCACCGCGTCGGCCTGCTCAATGCCCTCGATGGTCGGGTTGAAGATGTAGCTGGCGCGTCCGAGCGACGGATCGAGCGCGGCGCCGTCCTGGCGACAGTCGGTATTCTTCGAGCCGAGCGCCGCCATCAGAAGCTTCAGCGCATAGATTTCCTCGACCGCGGCGAGATCGCCGGCAATGGCGCCGATCCGCTCGGGCGCCGTCTTCGAGACCTCGTCCTTGATCGCCGCGAAGGCCTCCGCCCAGCTTGCCGCAACGAGCTTGCCATCCTTGCGCACATAGGGGCGGTCGAGGCGCTGCGTGCGCAGGCCGTCCCAGATGAAGCGGGTCTTGTCCGAGATCCATTCCTCGTTCACCGCCTCGTTGACGCGCGGCAGGATGCGCATCACCTCGCGACCGCGGCTGTCGACGCGGATCGCCGAGCCGACCGCATCCATGACGTCGATGGATTCGGTCTTGGTCAGCTCCCACGGCCGCGCCTGGAAGGCGAACGGCTTGGAGGTCAGCGCGCCGACCGGGCAAAGGTCGATGACATTGCCCTGCAGCTCCGAGGTCATCGCCTGCTCGAGATAGGTGGTGATCTCTGCATCCTCGCCGCGGCCGATCAGGCCGAGCTCGGAAATGCCGGCGACCTCGGTGGTGAAGCGGACGCAGCGCGTGCAGTGGATGCAGCGGTTCATCACCGTCTTGACCAGCGGCCCGATATACTTGTCTTCCACCGCGCGCTTGTTCTCGTGGTAGCGCGAGGAATCGACGCCGAAGGCCATCGCCTGGTCCTGCAGGTCGCATTCGCCGCCCTGGTCGCAGATCGGGCAGTCGAGCGGATGGTTGATCAGCAGGAACTCCATCACGCCTTCGCGGGCCTTCTTGACCATCGGCGTGTTGGTGAAGATTTCGGGCGCCTCGCCATTCGGGCCGGGGCGCAAATCGCGCACGCCCATGGCGCAGGAGGCCTGCGGCTTGGGCGGGCCACCCTTCACCTCGATCAGGCACATGCGGCAGTTGCCGGCGATCGACAGCCGCTCATGGAAGCAGAAGCGCGGCACTTCCGCGCCGGCGTCCTCGGCCGCCTGCAGCAGCGTGTAGTGGTCGGGTACAGTGATCTCTTTCCCGTCGACCTTGAGCTTTGCCATCTCGCCTCAAACCTCTGCGGACGTCCCGCAATCCCTCTTGCGGGCGCGACCAGAGCCGCGCCCGGCATTGAATTTCAACCCTTGGCCGCCAGCGCCGTTGCCTGGCTGGTCCAGTCGTCGCGGCCGACGCGGCCGGCGAGCGACAGATAGTCCTCGACCCAGGCGATCTCTTCCGCCGTCCAGGCCGCGATCTGGCCGTATGACCAGATGCCGAGCCCGTTCAGCACCTTCTCCAGCTTCGGGCCGATGCCCGAGATCGCCTTGAGGTCGGCCGGCTCCACCGGCCTGTCGATGGCCTTGGGCTGCCTGAAATCCTCCGGCATCAGTCCGGCCGCGGCACTGCTGGCCACCGTGTCGGCGCCGCCGGTGTCTTGCGCCTTCTCGACGCTGGTCTGGCCGATGTCGGTCACGTCCCTGGCGAAGGTCTGCGCCTCGGCGATCAGCGTCTTTGCCGCCTTGCGCGCCTTGGACGAGGTCTTCTGGGCTTCCGCGAGCTCCTCGCTCCGCGCCTCGAAATCGTCGACGATCGGCTGGAACAGCCGCTGCGAGGCTTCTGCGGCGCCCGAAAGCGCACCCAGCCAGACACCGAAGGCATGATTGGCCAGCCCGATGCTTATCGCCGACATGGCGGCGACTCCGGCAACAGGGTGCGCCAGGAGATTGACGGCGCTGGCCATCTCCTTAGGCATCATCCTGGTCAGATCCTGGTTCATCTTCTCCAACTGTTCCATGTCGGGCATCAGTGCATAGGGTATCGAATACAGCGCCATCGAGTGCTCCTGGTCGTTTCTTCGTATGCCCCGCCCGTTATTCCTGTCGCCGGGCTTTCGCCCGCAATTCCAACCTTACTCCGCCGCCACCATCACCGGCTCGACCCGGTGCGCGTTGCGCGAAAACTCGTCGATGCGGCGCTCCACCTCGCCGCGGAAATGCCGCATCAGGCCCTGGATCGGCCACGCCGCCGCGTCGCCCAGCGCGCAGATCGTGTGGCCCTCGACCTGCTTGGTGACGTCGAGCAGCATGTCGATCTCGCGCTTCTGCGCCTCGCCGCGCACCAGCCGCTCCATCACCCGCCACATCCAGCCGGTGCCTTCGCGGCACGGCGTGCACTGGCCGCAGCTCTCATGCTTGTAGAAGTAGGAGAGCCTGGCGATCGCCTTCACGATATCGGTCGACTTGTCCATCACGATGACCGCCGCCGTGCCGAGGCCGGATTTCAGGTCGCGCAGCGCGTCGAAATCCATCGGCGTGTCGATGATCTGCTCGGCCGGCACCAGCGGCACCGACGCGCCGCCCGGAATGACCGCCAGCAGATTGTCCCAGCCGCCGCGGATGCCGCCGCAATGCGTGTCGATCAGCTCGCGGAACGGGATCGACATCGCCTCTTCGACGGTGCACGGATTGTTGACGTGGCCGGAGACGCAGAACAGCTTGGTGCCGACATTGTTCGGCCGGCCGAAGGACGAGAACCAGGCCGCGCCCCGCCGCAGGATGGTCGGCGCGACCGCGATCGACTCGACATTGTTGACGGTGGTCGGGCAGCCATAGAGGCCGACATTGGCCGGGAATGGCGGCTTCAGCCGTGGCTGGCCCTTCTTGCCTTCGAGGCTTTCGAGCAGGGCCGTCTCCTCGCCGCAAATATAGGCGCCGGCGCCATGGTGCATGTAGACGTCGAAGTCGTAGCCGGAGGTGTTGTTCTTGCCGATCAGCTTGGCCTCGTAGGCCTCGTCGATCGCCCGTTGCAGCGCCTCGCGCTCGCGGATGAACTCGCCGCGCACATAGATGTAGGCGGCGATCGCGCCCATGGCGAAGCCGGCGAGCAGCGCGCCCTCGACCAGCGTGTGCGGATCGTTGCGCAGGATGTCGCGGTCCTTGCAGGTGCCGGGCTCGGATTCGTCGGCATTGATGACCAGGTAGCTCGGCCGGCCGTCGCTCTGCTTCGGCATGAACGACCATTTCAGGCCGGTCGGGAAGCCGGCGCCGCCGCGGCCGCGCAGGCCCGACGCCTTCATCTCGTTGACGATCCACTCGCGGCCCTTGGCGACGATGCCTGGCGTGTTGTCCCAGGCGCCGCGCGCCATCGCGCCGTTGAGCGACTTGTCGAAGAGGCCGTAGATGTTGGTGAAGATGCGGTCTTTGTCCTGAAGCATGGTTCGTCCCTCAGACCGGCTTCTTGCCGAAGACACGGATGTATTCGGCGACGCCGCCCTTGGCGAGCGCCTTGGCCTGCTTGACCCAGTCGTCGCGCTCGATACGGCCCTTGAAGTTCAGGTAGCCGTCGACCCATTCGCGCTCGGCCTTCTTCCAGGACGCGACCTGCGCGAAGGTATAGATGCCGAGCGATTGCAGCGTGCCCTCGATCTTCGGACCGACGCCGGAGATCAGCTTGAGGTCGTCGACCGCGGCGGGCCGTTCCATGCCGGCGGGCCGGTTCCTGTCGTCGAGCGAAGGTTTTGCGGCGGCAGGCTGCTTGGCTTCCGGCGACTTGAAGGCGGCAACCGGCTCGCCCTTGTTCTTCGGTCCGTTGCGCTGCTTCGAGACCCCCTCGACTTCCGGCGAGGCCTTGTTGGCGTTGGCGGCGGAATGCCGCGGCGCTGAGACGCTAGCCGCTCTTTCCACGGCCGGCGCGACCTTGACCGGCGACGGCGTCTTCAGCGCCGGGCTGGTTTCGGGCGCGTCGGTCTTCGGCTTGCTGGCCTTGGAGGGCGCGACCGGGGCAGCCGGCGCCGGCACCGGCGCCGCGATGATCGCATCCGGCGCCGCCTTGGCGGCCTTGGCCGCCGCCTTGGCTTCCTTCTCGCGCATCGACTTCAGGATCGCCTTTTCGCTCTTCAGCGTCGTCAGGCCGGTGGCCGGTTCCGAGCCGGTGCGGCCGTTCTGCGGGCCAGGCGTCACCGAGGCGCCCTTGCCGCCCTCGTAAAGGTCGATGATCTCGGCCAGCCGCTCCGGCGTCAAATCCTCGAACGTGTCCTTGAAGATCATCACCATCGGCGCGTTGACGCAGGCGCCGAGGCATTCGACCTCCTCCCACGACAGCGTGCCTTTTTCATTGGTGTGGAACTGGTCGTGATGGATCTTCGAGCGGCAGACATCCATCAGCGCTTCCGAGCCGCGCAGCATGCAGGGCGTGGTGCCGCAGACCTGGATGTGCGCGCGCGTGCCGACCGGATTGAGCTGGTACTGCGTATAGAAGGTCGCGACCTCGAGCCCGCGGATGCGCGGCATGCCGAGCATGTCGGAGATCGTCTCGATCGCCGCCTTCGTCACCCAGCCTTCCTGTTCCTGCGCGATCATCAGCAGCGGAATGATGGCCGACTGCTCGCGGCCCTTCGGATATTTCTTGATCCACTGCTTGGCCGCCGCCGTATTCGCCTTGTTGAAGGCGAAGGAAGCTGGCTGGACGCTGGCATCTGCGAGACGGCGGACTGACATTTAGCGATCGACCTCACCAAAGACGATATCGAGCGAACCGAGCACGGCGGTGACATCGGCCAGCATGTGGCCCCGGCACAGGAAATCCATGGCCTGCAGATGCGCGAAGCCCGGCGCGCGCAGCTTGCAGCGGTAAGGCTTGTTGGTGCCGTCGGAGACGAGATAGACGCCGAACTCGCCCTTCGGCGCCTCGACGGCCGCATAGACCTCGCCGGCCGGCACGCGATAGCCTTCGGTGTAGAGCTTGAAGTGATGGATCAGCGCTTCCATCGAACGCTTCATCGCCGCGCGCTTCGGCGGCACCACCTTGCCGTCGAGGTTGGACACCGGGCCGCTGCCTTCCTTGCCGAGCAGCAGGTCGACGCACTGGCGCATGATCTTCGCCGACTGGCGCATCTCTTCCATGCGCACGAGGTAGCGGTCGTAGCAGTCGCCGTTCTTGCCGATCGGGATGTCGAAATCCATCTCGGAATAGCATTCGTAGGGCTGCGACTTGCGCAGGTCCCAGGCAGCACCCGAGCCGCGCACCATCACGCCGGAGAAGCCCCAGGCCCAGGCATCGGCCAGCGACACGGTGCCGATATCGACATTGCGCTGCTTGAAGATGCGGTTCGGCGTCAGCAGCGCGTCGAGGTCGTCGATCGACTTCAGGAACGGTTCGATCCACTTGCCGATGTCCTCGACGAGCTTCTGCGGCAGGTCCTGGTGCACGCCGCCGGGGCGGAAATAGGCCGCGTGCATGCGCGAGCCCGAGGCGCGCTCGTAGAACACCATCAGCTTTTCGCGCTCGACGAAGCCCCACAGCGGCGGCGTCAGCGCGCCGACGTCCATCGCCTGCGTCGTCACATTGAGGATGTGCGACATGATGCGGCCCATCTCGGAATAGAGCACGCGGATCAGCTGGCCGCGCTTCGGCACCTCGATGCCGAGCAGCCGCTCGGCGGCGAGCGCGAAGGCGTGCTCCTGGTTCATCGGCGCGCAATAGTCGAGCCGGTCGAGATAGGGCACCGCCTGCAGATAGGTCTTGGCCTCGATCAGCTTCTCGGTGCCGCGATGCAGCAGTCCGATATGCGGGTCGACACGGTCGACCACCTCGCCGTCCAGTTCCAGCACGAGGCGCAAAACACCATGCGCCGCAGGATGCTGCGGTCCGAAGTTGATGTTGAAGTTGCGGACGGAGGTTTCAGCCATTGTGGCGCCTCTGGCGAAGAGCCAGTAGTGAGTAGTGAGTAGTGATCATCAGCTCAACGCCTACTATTCCGCCTGTTTCGCCTGCACCGTTCTGATCAGAGATCGCATCATTTTCCCAATCTCTTCGCATCGCAGCAGCAGTTCAGTCTCGTTGTCTCGCTCCAGCATACCGACACGGCACGCCAACAATATGTGAGTTTCTAGTTCCTTCAACGAACCCTGCGCCATGCGCAGAAATTGAACGAACGAGCCTCTGTTCTCACGACCGTACCCCTCAGCGATATTAGCGGCGATCGATACCGCCGAGCGGCGCATCTGGGAGGTCATTCCATAGATCTCGTCTTTCGGAAAACCTTTGGTGACGCGATAGCAATCTTCGGCGAGAACCATCGCCGCTTGCCACACCATCAGGTCGCGATAAGATTCGATCCGCTTTCCCAATTCCTTCCCTACTTACTACTGACTACTGACCACTCACTGTTTCGCTTTTTCATCCCCCGGCAGCACGTAGTCGGTGCCTTCCCACGGGGAAAGAAAATCGAAATTGCGGAATTCCTGCTTGAGCTCGACCGGCTCGTAGATCACGCGCTTGGCCTCGTCGTCGTAACGCACCTCGACGAAGCCGGTCAGCGGGAAATCCTTGCGCAGCGGATGCCCCTCGAAGCCGTAGTCGGTGAGGATGCGGCGCAGGTCCGGATGGCCGGAGAACAGCACGCCGTAGAGGTCATAGGTCTCGCGCTCGAACCAGTCGGCGCCCGGGTAGACGGCGGTCAGCGAGGGAACCAGCGTCTCCTCGTCGGCCTGGACCTTGAGCCGGATGCGGACATTCTGCTTCGGCGACAGCAGGTGGTAGACCACGTCGAAGCGCTTGGCGCGCGACGGATAGTCGGCACCGCTGACGTCGATGAACGAGACGAACTGGCAACGCGGATCGTCGCGCAGGAAGGTTGCCACCTCGATCAGGCTGCCCGGCTCGACGGAAACCGTCAGCTCGCCATAGGCCAGCACGGCTTCGCCGATACGGCTGGTGAGCTTCTCGCCGAGATAGGTGGAGAGTTCGTTCAACTTCTGGCTCATCGGCTCACCGCTCGATCGTGCCGGTGCGGCGGATCTTCTTCTGCAACAGAAGAATGCCGTAAAGCAGCGCTTCCGCGCTCGGCGGGCAGCCAGGCACATAGATGTCGACCGGCACGACGCGGTCGCAGCCGCGCACCACCGAATAGGAATAGTGATAGTAGCCGCCGCCATTGGCGCAGGAGCCCATGGAGATGACGTAGCGCGGCTCCGGCATCTGGTCGTAGACCTTGCGCAGCGCCGGCGCCATCTTGTTGGTCAGCGTGCCGGCGACGATCATGATGTCGGACTGGCGCGGGGACGCGCGCGGCGCGACGCCGAACCGCTCAGAGTCGTAGCGCGGCATCGAGGTGTGGATCATCTCGACCGCGCAGCAGGCGAGGCCGAAGGTCATGAACATCAGCGAGCCGCTGCGCGCCCAGGTGATCAGCGCCTCGGTCGAGGTGACAAGAAAACCCTTGTCGGCGAGCTCGTTGTTGATCTCGAGGAAGAACGGGTCATCCTGCCCCACCGGCCGGCCGGTATTGGGGTCGATGATGCCCTTGGGCTTCGGCGCGACGAGGGTGCCTGAACTGTCGTTCAATCCCATTCCAGCGCTCCTTTTTTCCATTCATAGGCGAAGCCGATGGTCAGCACCGCCAGAAACACCATCATCGACCAGAAACCGAGCATGCCGATCTTCGAGAAGGACACCGCCCACGGGAACAGGAAGGCCACTTCCAGATCGAAGATGATGAACAGGATCGACACCAGGTAGAAGCGGATGTCGAACTTCATGCGGGCGTCGTCGAACGAGTTGAAACCGCATTCATAGGCGGAAAGCTTTTCCGGGTCGGGGTTGCGGTAGGCCACCAGGAACGGCGCCGCAAGCAGCGCCAGGCCGACGACAAGCGCCACGCCGATAAACAGGACGATGGGCAGATACGAACTCAAAAGTGCGTTCATGCTGCGGCTTTCCGTTGGCGGTCAATCCACGTTGATTACAGCAACCGATCCTATTGCGGAAGCGTGACAGATTCACCGCTGAACCGTTTTAAGGGCCTATGCTGCAACGCGGCGAGGGTTAGCGCAGCGCTTTCGGCGAAGCAAGTCAAACCTTGTTCAAAACCTGGCGCTGGACGCCAGATCGGAAGAAACTGGTCCGATCCGCTCCTGTTTGATTTCCTTCGCTTTTTACTCCACTTTTCTCTCCTGACATATCTCCCGCCATTTGCCTGCTAGCATGGCTGGAATCATTGACTGGAAATTCGGGTAGACGGATCGGGGCAAGGCTTCTGGATGAAGGAAAAGATATCGCTCGCCATGGCCAGGCGCATCGCGCTCGGCGCGCAAGGTTTCACTGACCCGCAGCCGGGCGGCACGCCGGACCGCCGGCACCTCGCCCGCGTGCTGTCCCGCACCGGCCTGCTGCAGATCGATTCCGTCAGCGCCGTGGTGCGCGCGCACTATATGCCGCTCTATTCGCGCCTCGGCCCCTACCCGCTTTCCCTGCTCGACAACGCCGCGCTCACGCGCAAGCGCACCGTCTTTGAATATTGGGCGCATGAGGCCTCCTTCCTGCCGGTCGAGACCTGGCCGCTGCTGCGCTGGCGCATGCAGCGCGCCGAACAGGGCGAGGAAATGTATCTCGGCCTCGCGAAATGGGGCCGTGAGCAGCGCCAGATGATTGACGACGTCTACAACGAGGTCGCCGAACGCGGGCCGATCGCCGCCTCCGACATAGAAGGCCACAAGGGCAATGGCGGCTGGTGGGGCTGGAGCGCGGCCAAGCACGCCTTCGAGTGGCTGTTCTGGGCCGGCCGCATCACCACCGCCTACCGACGCGGCTTCGAGCGCTACTACGATTTGCCGGAGCGCGTGCTGCCGCAGGCCGTGCTCGATCTGCCGGTTCCCTCCGTCGAGGACGCGCATCGCGAATTGCTTCGCATTTCCGCCCGCGCGCATGGCATCGCCACCTACAGCGACCTGCGCGATTATTTTCGCCTCGCCCCCGGCGACACGAAGGACCGCATCGAGGACCTGGTCGAGATGGGCGATCTGCTGCCGATGCGGGTCGAAGGCTGGGACAAGCCCGCCTACCTGCACAAGGACGCCCGCTTTCCGCGCAAAATCGAGGCGCGCGCCCTGCTCGCGCCGTTCGATCCCGTCGTTTTCGAGCGCACGCGGACGGAAAAGCTGTTCGACTTCCGCTACCGCATCGAGATCTACACCCCGGCCGAAAAGCGCCAATACGGCTACTACGTGCTGCCCTTCCTGCTCGGCGACCGGATCGTCGCCCGCGTCGATCTCCGCGCCGACCGCCCGGCCAGCGTGCTGCGCGTCCACGCCGCCTATGCTGAGCCTGATACGCCGCCGGAAACTGCGGCAGAACTCTTCGAGGAGCTCAAGCGAATGCAGGGCTGGCTTGGCCTCGAGAGCATCGAAGTGACGCCGGCCGGCGACCTCGGCCCGGCGCTGGCAGGCCTTAGCGCGTCGTAGACGTGCGTTGACAGGCCCACACCCGTAAGCCTAAATCCGCCGCAGACGGTCTTCTCCCGGCAAAGGGAGGAGCCAAGAGGGAATGCGGTGAGGGAAAAATGCCCAAATCCGCGGCTGTCCCCGCAACTGTAAGCGAAGAGCCAAGGCCGAAAGCCACTGGGATGTTCCCCGGGAAGGCGGCAACCAAGGCGATGACCCGCGAGCCAGGAGACCTGCCGTCTGAGACAGATGAATCCGATCGCCTGGCGGGTTTTCCGGGCAAGGAGCCTGATTTGGAGCGCGACAGCAGTTTTCCGGCTGATAGAGCGGACATACCGTCCGACGACGGCGAAGCCTTGGCGGGCGTGACCGTCATCGTCTGCTCGTCCTGCCGCGACGAAACGGGTTCCGATGCCCATCCGCGCGCCGGCGCGCTGCTCGCCGAGGACACGCGCCGGGCTGCTTCCGGCCAGGACATACGCATCCGCACTGTCGAATGCCTCGGCAATTGCAAGCGTCGCCTAAGCGCAGCGCTTCTGCGTGACGGCTCCTGGAGCTACGTCTTCGGCGACCTGACAGCGACCAGCGGCGCCGACCTCGTTGCTGGCGCAAAGCTCTTCGCCACCTCGACCGACGGCCTCATCCCGTGGCGCGGCCGGCCCGATTCCCTGAAGCGCGGCCTTGTTGCCCGCATCCCTCCCCTCGACCTGCTGAAGGACTGACCATGACCGCATCCGTCTCCCGTGTTCCCTGCACCGTCGTCACCGGCTTCCTGGGCGCCGGAAAGACGACGCTGATCCGCAACCTGCTCGAGAACGCCAAAGGCAAGCGGCTGGCGATCATCGTCAACGAGTTCGGCGATGTCGGCATCGACGGCGAAATCCTCAAGGGCTGCGGCGTCGATGCCTGCCCGGAGGAAAACATCGTCGAACTGGCCAATGGCTGCATCTGCTGCACCGTCGCCGACGATTTCGTGCCGGCGCTCGACCAGATCCTGTCGCGGACGCCGAAGGTCGATCACATCCTGATCGAAACCTCAGGCCTCGCGCTGCCGAAGCCGCTGGTCCAGGCCTTCCAGTGGCCGAGCGTGAAGAGCCGCGTCACTGTCGACGGCGTCGTCGCCGTGGTCGACGGCCCGGCCCTGGCAGACGGCCGCGTCGCTTCCGACATGGATGCCCTGCAGGCGCAGCGCGCGGCGGATGACTCGCTCGACCATGACGATCCGGTCGAAGAAGTGTTCGAGGACCAGATCGCCTGCGCCGACCTGATCATCCTGTCGAAGAGCGATTTGATGGACGCCGCCGGCTCGGCGCGCGCCAACGCCGTCATCGGCGAGCATGTGGCTCGCGCCGTCAAGGTCGTGCCGACCGCCCAGGGCAAGGTCGACCCGTCCGTGCTGCTCGGTCTTGGCCTCGCCGTCGAGGACGACATCGAGAACCGCAAGACCCATCACGATGACGAGCTCGACCACGAGCATGACGATTTTGACTCCTTCGTCATCGACATCCCGTCGATCGCCAATCCGGATGAACTGGCACAACGCGTCGCCACCGCTGCCGAACAGGAGAATGTGCTGCGCGTCAAGGGCTTCGTCGAGGTCGGCGGCAAGCCGATGCGGCTTTTGCTGCAGGCCGTCGGGCCACGTGTCAACCATTACTACGACCGCGCCTGGACGGCCGAGGACGATCGCCGCTCGCGCCTCGTCGTCATCGGCCTGAAGGGGCTGAACCGCCCGGCGATCGAGCGTATCCTCGCCGGCTGAGGCAAACCCGAACCACGATGCACATCCTCACCACCACATCCGCCTCGCTCGACGATCTCGCCGAGCCTGTCGATCTCAGGCAGATGCCTGCGGATGTCGTGGCGCTGTCCTTCACCGACAGCGATCTTTCCGGACTGGCTGCGGCGTGGAAGGCGGACGCGGAACGATTGCCCTCAATGCGGCTGGCGGCACTTCGCGATCTCCGCCATCCGATGTCGGTCGACCTCTGGATCGACAGCGTCGCCCGCCACGCCAAAGTCATCCTGGTCCGCATCCTCGGCGGCTATGACTGGTGGCGCTACGGTTGCGACCAGCTCGCCGCGGTCGCGCGCGAACGCGGCATCAAGCTGGCGCTGCTGCCCGGCGAAAGCCACGACGAGGATCTGCGGCTGATCGAGGCCTCGACCCTGCCGCGCGCCGAGCTGGACGGATTGCTCGGCTATTTCCGCGAAGGCGGGCCTGCGAATATGACAGCGCTGGTGAAGAGGCTGGCGCGGCTGGCGGGGTCGGACACGGCGGTGACCGACCCGGTCTGCGTCCCGAAGGCTGGATACTACGAGCCGGGCCGCGGCGTCGTCCCCCTCCCCCTTGAGGGGAGGGTCCGGCCGCAGGCCGGGGGTGGGGTCCTCCGCGACACGCGCCGACACCCTGAAGAACGACCGCAGGAAGAGACGTTAAGCCCAGTCGTCCCGACCCCTCCCGGCCCTGCGGGCCACCCTCCCCTCGAGGGGGAGGGAGACGGCGCGCCTGTCATCCCCATCCTCTTCTACCGCTCGATGCTGCTCGCCGCCGATGTCGCACCGATCGATGCGCTGGTCGACGCACTGCACGCGCAAGGCATCGCGCCGGTGCCGATCTTCGTTTCGAGCCTCAAGGATCAGGCGTCTCTGGCCTTTGTCGAGAACGCCCTCGCCTCACTGAACCCGGCCGCCATCGTCACCGCCACCGCATTCGCCTCCGGCGCCGAACCCGGCGCGGAAACCCTGTTCGACCGTGCCGGCGTGCCGGTCTTCCAGGTCATCGTCGCCACGACCAGACGCGAGGTCTGGGAGAAGAACCAGCGCGGCCTGGCGCCCGCCGACCTTGCCATGCATGTCGTGCTGCCGGAACTCGACGGCCGCATCCTGGCCGGCGCGATTTCGTTCAAGGGCGAGAGCGAAACCGACCCGGCGCTGGCTTTCCGCGCCTTCGCCAACCGGCCGGAGGCAGGTCGCGTCGCGCAGGTCGCCAAGCGCATCGCGGCGTTCATTCGCCTGCGGCGGACCGAGCGGGCCGAGCGCAAGCTGGCGATCCTGATACCGGATTATCCGAGCGCTGCGGGGCGAACGGGCTATGCCGTCGGCCTCGACGTGCCGTCGAGCGTGCTCGCGATGCTGCACGACCTGAAGGAACAGGGCTACGCGGTTGAGGCGATTCCGCAATCGCCGCGGGAACTGCTGGATGCGCTGGAGGTGGGTGGGCAAGGCCTCTCCGTAGAGGCCTACTTCGCCTTTTCGGCCGAACTACCGAGGCCAGCGCACGATGCAATAGAGGCCGCGTGGGGCAAGGCAGAAGGGAAAGGTTCGCGCGAGGCGCCCCCCTCTGTCCTGCCGGACATCTCCCCCACGTGGGGGGAGATTGGCAGTTCCTCCGCCGGCTTTCCCCCTGCGAAGTCGGAGATTGGCGAAATCGACGGCGCGAGCCTGATCTCCCCCCTTGTGGGGGAGATGTCCGGCAGGACGGAGGGGGGCGCGACAGAACGCGAGCCTTCGCGGCTAGCGCACGAAACCCACTTCCCCTTCCGCGCAGCGACCTTCGGTAACGTCACCGTGGCACTCGCCCCCGATCGTGGCCGCTCAGTCGACCGCCGCGCCGACTACCATGACCCCACTTTGCCCCCGCGCCACGACCTGATCGCCTTCGGCCTCTGGCTGCAAAAATCGCTCGGGGTCCACGCCCTCATCCATGTCGGCGCGCACGGCACGCTGGAATGGCTGCCGGGCAAGACGGTCGCGCTCTCCGATATCTGCTTCCCCGAGATCGTCACCGGCGCGCTGCCCGTCATCTATCCCTTCATCGTCTCCAATCCCGGCGAGGCGGCGCAAGCCAAGCGCCGCATCGCCGCCGTCACGCTCGGCCACCTGCCGCCGCCGCTGACCGGCGCCGGACTGGACGAGAACCAGCAGCGCCTCGAGCGGTTGGTCGACGAATATGCGCAGGCCGACGGGCTCGACCGCCGCCGCCGCGACCGCCTGGCCAAGCTGATCGTCGAAACCGCACGCAAGACCGGGCTTGCCTCCGAAGCCGGAGTGGCCAGGACCGACGCGCCGGACGAGGCGCTGCGCCGCATCGACGCCTGGCTCTGCGATCTCAAGGATTTCGCCGTCAAGGACGGGCTGCATGTCTATGGCCGCGCGCCGGAGGGCGAAGCGGATTCGCTGCGCACCCAAAGCGCGGAAGCGGAGAGAGCGGCCCTTCTCGCCGCGCTCGATGGCCGCCACATCAAGGCCGGACCGGCCGGCGCGCCGGCGCGCGGCCGCTCCGACGTGCTGCCGACCGGCCGCAACCTGTTCACCGCCGACCCGCGCACCATGCCGACGCCGACCGCCTATGACCTTGGCCAGGCGGCGGCGGAAGAAGTCGTGCGCAGCTACATGCAATTGCATGGCGACTGGCCGCGCTCGCTGGTCATCGACCTCTGGGGCTCGGCCTCGCTGCGCACCGGCGGCGAGGAGATCGCGCAAGGCCTGGCGCTGATGGGCTGCCGGCCGCAATGGGATGGCGCCACCGGCCGCGTCATCGGCATCGAAGTGCTGCCGCCAGCCGCCCTTGGCCGGCCGCGCGTCGACGTCACCTGGCGCATTTCCGGCCTGTTCCGCGACATGTTCCCGACCCAGATCGCACTGATCGACGCCGCCGCCACCGCCGTCGCCAGCCGCGACGAGGACGATTCCGAGAACCCGCTCGCTGCCGCAACCCGCGCCGAGGGCAAGATCGGCCCGCGCATTTTCGGCACCTCGCCCGGCACCTACGGCGCCGGCGTCGAGGATTTGCTGTCGCGCGGCGACTGGGCCGCACGCGAGGAAATCGGCCGCGCCTATCTCGACGCCACCTCGCATGCCTATGGCGGCGCCGACGGCGAGGCGACTTCCGCGCCCGGCGCCTTCGAGGGCCGCATCGCCGAGGCCGACCTGCTCGTCCACACCGGCGACGATCCCGGCCGCGACATCCTCGAAGGCTCGGCCGACGTTGCCTTCATCGGCGGGTTTTCGGCCGCCTTGGCAGCACTGGGCAAAAATGCCGATGTCATCGTGCTCGACACCACGGACCCGCAAAAGCCGAAGCCGCGCTCGGTCGGCGAAGCGGTATCTCGCGTGGTGCGGGCGCGTGCCGTCAACCCGCGCTTCATCGCCGGCCAGATGCGCCATGGCCCGCGCGGCGCCTCCGAATTCGCCGAGACCGTCGATCGCCTCGTCGGCTTCGCCGAGACCACGCATGCCATATCGGGCGCGCTGATCGAGGCGGTGCACGATGCCTATCTCGGCGACGCGCACGTTCGCGCCTTCATCCTGCGCGAGAACCCGGCTGCCGCGAAGGTGATCGCGGAACGCTTCCTCTCCGCGCGACGGCGTGGCCTGTGGCACCCCTTGCGGAACTCCATCGACGACGATCTCGCCGCGCTGATCGCCGAAGCCCAGCAGGTGGCGGCATGAACGCCTTCTCGCGCCGTGGCGCCTGCCCTGCCCTCAGCGCCCCGATGCAGACCGGCGACGGACTGCTGGTGCGGCTCAATCCGGTCGCTGGAGGACTTGCCCCGAAGTCGCTGATCGGACTCGGCGAATCCGCCTTGCGCCACGGCAACGGCATCATGGAAGTGACCGCGCGCGGCAGTTTGCAGATCCGTGGCCTGACGGCGGAAAGCGCGCGCCTGCTGGCGGCGGAGGTGGATGCGCTGGGCATTGCCGTGCGCACCGGCGTTCCGGTGGAGACCGGGCCACTGGCGGGCATAGACCCACAGGAGGTCGCCGATCCGCGCCCGCTCGCCGAGCAGATCAGAACGGCGATTGAAGAGGCCGGGCTGACAGCAAGGCTGGGGCCGAAGGTGTCGGTGGTTGTCGACGGCGGCGGGCAACTGGCGATGGACGCGGTCACGGCCGACGTAAGGCTGAAGGCGGTGCGGGCCGACGCGGCCGTGCACTGGAGTTTGTCTGTCGTCGGAGACGCGCGCAATGCAATGCCGCTGGCGACGGCCGACGAGGATGCTGCACGCGACATCACTGTGGCGGCACTCAGGATGGTCGCGGAAAAAGGCCGTGAGGCGCATACCCGCGACTTGTCGGAGCGGCAGCTTAATTCACTCGCAAGTTGGCACTCTGTCGCCCCCCTCTCTGTCCTGCCGGACATTTCCCCCTCAAGGGGGGAGATTGACCCGTCGCCGACGGTTTCGCCAATCCCCAACATTGGCAGGGCGCAGCATATATCCACCCTCGCAAGAGAAGCGCCCCCGCCGAAGCTGCCAATCTCCCCCCTTGTGGGGGAGATGTCCGGCAGGACAGAGGGGGGCGCCGTAGAGCGCCCCCTCCCGCCGATTGGCATTTTCGGCTTGAATGCCGGCCAAGCTCTCGGTATCGGCCTGCCCTACGGCAGCATGCCGGCACAATCGCTCATCGAACTTGCCACGCAAGCCGCCGGCCTCGGCACCACCGAGATCCGCCTGTCCCCCGGCCGCGCCATGCTCTTCCGTGGCCTCGCCCCATCCGCCTGCGCCTCGCTGCAAGCCACCGCCGCCGCCCTCGGCTTCGTCACCGACGCCGCCGATCCGCGAACCCGCATCGCTGCCTGCCCCGGCACACCGGCCTGCGCCTCTGGCCGCATCGCCACCCGTGCCATC
Organism: Mesorhizobium sp. M4B.F.Ca.ET.143.01.1.1; assembly: GCF_004792275.1. Lineage (NCBI taxonomy): Bacteria > Pseudomonadati > Pseudomonadota > Alphaproteobacteria > Hyphomicrobiales > Phyllobacteriaceae > Mesorhizobium > Mesorhizobium sp. M4B.F.Ca.ET.143.01.1.1. The sequence goes on along the minus strand of NZ_SRSR01000003.1, from coordinate 536,649 downwards.
GCCGAAACCATCGCGGCGCAAAACAGCGGCCTCCTCGACGCCTCGCTCAGCCTGCACGTTTCCGGCTGCGCCAAAGGCTGCGCGCACCCCGGCTTGGCCGCCCTCACACTGGTCGGCGACGAAAACGGAGCCGGACTTGTCGTTGGCGGGACGGCAAAGGCTCTTCCTGCCGGATACAGGCCGGGCTATGACGCCGCGCGCGGCATAAGCGGCATCCTTGCAGCGATCCGCGCGCAACGACATCGAGGCGAAACCGCCGCCGCTTGCCTCACAAGGCTTGGCGCGGCCGGCATCGCCGAAATCTACCGACAGGAATGAGCATGGCGGCCTACGACTACATCCACGACGGCACGGCGATCTATGAGCGCTCCTTCGCCATCATCCGCGCCGAGGCCGACCTGTCGCGCTTCTCGGAAGCCGAGGCCGATGTTGCGATCCGCATGATCCATGCCTGCGGCCAGGTCGAGGCCGCCAGCCATTTCGTCTTCTCCGGCGATTTCGTTGCCGCCGCGCGCGCCGCTTTGGCCGCCGGCGCGCCGATCTTCTGCGACGCCGAGATGGTTTCGCATGGGGTGACCCGCGCCCGCCTGCCGGCCGGCAACGAGGTGATCTGCAAGCTGCGCGATCCGCGTACGCATGAGATCGCGAAAGAAATCGGCAACACCCGCTCGGCCGCAGCAATCGACCTCTGGGGCGAGCGCATCGCCGGCTCGGTCGTCGCCATCGGCAACGCGCCAACGGCGCTCTTCTATCTGCTGGAAAAACTGCGCGACGGCGCGCCGAAGCCGAAGGCGATCATCGGCATGCCAGTCGGCTTCGTGGGGGCCGCCGAATCGAAGGACGCGCTGGCCGAGAATTCCTATGGCGTGCCCTACGCCATCGTGCGCGGCAGGCTGGGCGGCAGCGCCATGACCGCCGCAGCCCTCAACGCATTGGCGAGGCCCGGCCTGTGAACGCGATTGTAAAAGGCCGCCTCGTCGGCGTCGGCACCGGTCCCGGCGATCCCGAGCTACTGACGCTCAAGGCTGCGCGGGCATTGGCAGAGGCCGACGTCGTCGCCTATTTCGCCAAGCGCGGCAACAACAGCAATGCGCGCGCCATCGTCGAGGCCCGCTTCCGGCCGGACATGATCGAGCTGCCGCTGCTCTATCCGGTGACGACGGAGATCGACAAGGATCACGACGACTATCGCTCGCAGATCGCCGATTTCTACGAGCAGTCGGCGGAGGCGGTCGCAGAGCATCTTGCCGCCGGCAGGATGGTGGCCGTGCTGTCGGAAGGCGACCCACTGTTCTACGGCTCCTACATGCACCTGCACGTGCGTCTCGCGCATCGCTTCCCGACCGAGGTCATTCCCGGCGTCACCGCCATGTCCGGCTGCTGGTCGGCGACCGGCCTGCCTATCGTCCAGGGCGACGACGTGCTGACTGTCCTGCCAGGCACGATGAGCGAGTTCGAGCTGACGCGGCGGCTGGCCGACACCGACGCAGCGGTGATCATGAAGGTCGGCCGCAACCTGCCGAAAATCCGCCGCGCGCTGCAGGCGACCGGCAAGCTTGCCAAAGCCGTCTATGTCGAGCGCGGCACCATGCCGGGCAGCGTCTCGATGCGGCTAGCCGACAAGCCGGACGACAAGGCCCCCTATTTCGCCATCGTGCTGGTCGCCGGCTGGTCCGCCCGTCCCGGTGCTGCCGGAGCCAAGGCATGAGCGGCCGCCTTACCGTCATCGGCCTCGGCCCCGGCAACGCCGATCAGGTTACGCCGGAAGCGAGCCGCGCCGTGTCCGAGGCCAAGTTCTTCTACGGCTACAAGCCCTATGTCGACCGCCTCGAGCTGAGGCCGGACCAGACCCGCATCGCATCCGACAACCGGGAGGAGCTTGCCCGCTCCAACGAAGCGCTGGCCAAGGCCGCCGAGGGCCATGACGTCGCCGTCGTCTCCGGCGGCGACCCCGGCGTCTTCGCCATGGCAGCCGCCGTCTGCGAGGCGATCGAGGCCGGCCCGACGGAATGGCGCGCGATCGACCTTGCGGTCGTTCCCGGCGTCACCGCCATGCTTGCCGTCGCCGCCCGCATCGGCGCCCCGCTCGGCCACGACTTCTGCGCCATCTCGCTCTCCGACAATCTGAAGCCCTGGGATCTGATCGAGCTGCGCCTGCTGGCCGCCGCCGGCGCCGGCTTCGTCATCGCGCTCTACAACCCGATCAGCAAGGCGCGCCCCTGGCAGCTCGGCCGCGCCTTCGAATGCCTGAAGGCGATCCTGCCCGGCACCACCCCGGTCATCTTCGGCCGCGCCGCCGGCCGGCCGGACGAGCGTATCGACGTGCATCTGCTCGCCGATGCCGATGCGGAAAAGGCCGACATGGCCACCTGCATCATCATCGGCTCGCCGGAAACCAGGATCATTCGGCGCGGTGACAAGCCGTCGCTGGTCTACACGCCACGCTCGGCAACGGGCTCGAAAAGATGATCGACCTTGGCGGCCAGCTGATCGACGGCGTCGGCCGATGGAACGTCGGGTACGGACGGCCGACGGACCATGATCACATCGATGCCGAGCGCCCGCGCCGCGGCGATCTTGCCGTAGGTCGCCTCGCCGCCGCTGTTCTTGGACACGATGGCCTCGATCCCGTGGCTTTCGAGCAACGCGCGTTCGTCCGCTTCCGGAAACGGTCCGCGCGCCAGCAGATAGATCGCGTCGGGCACAGCCAGCTTCGGCTCGACCGGGTCGACGCTGCGAATGAGATAGTGGTGCTGGGGAGCGGCCTCGAAGGCGCCGGCCTCCTGCCTGCCGATCGCCAGGAAGACCCGGCGCGGCGCCGTGCCGAGCGCCGTTGCCGCCTCCGCCACGCTGTCGACCAGCGTCCAGCGATCGCCCGCCACGGGCTCCCAGCCGGGACGCCGCAAGGCAAGGATCGGCACGCCGGCTTGCCCGGCAGCTTCAGCGGCGTTCGCCGAGATGCGCGCCGCGTAGGGATGCGTGGCGTCGATCAGCAGGGCCGTGCCGGTTTCCTTGAGATAGGCCGCCAGCCCCTGCGCGCCGCCGAAACCGCCAACGCGCAACGGCACGCCTTGCGCGACAGGGCTTTCCGTGCGGCCGGCCAGCGACAGCGTGACCGCGAGATCGGCGCGCGCGGCGAGCTTTCCCGCCAACTGCCGGGCTTCGGTGGTTCCGCCGAGGATCAGAATATTCGTCATGAGCACCACGATGCGCAGCGCCGGCGCGGCCCCTCACCCTTACCCTCTCCCCGTAAGGACGGGGAGAGGGAGTCGCCGACGTTGCAACCAGCCCCCTTCTCCCCGTCACTATACGGGGAGAAGGTGCCGGCAGGCGGATGAGGGACGGCGCGGCATGTCAAAAAACAAGCAGCCAAAACCTCAATGGCTCACCATCGTCGGCATCGGCGAGGACGGTGTAGCGGGTCTCGGCGACGAGGCCAAGCAGCACATAGCGCAAGCCGAATTCATCTTCGGCGGCAAACGGCACCTCGCGCTCGTCGCATCCTTGGCGACGGGTGAGAGCCGTGCCTGGCCGACACCATTCGACACCGAAATGGGCGATGTCCTGGCGATGGCCGGCAAAAAAATCTGCGTGCTTGCGTCCGGCGACCCGTTTTTCCACGGCGTCGGCGTCACGCTGGCGCGCAAGGTGAAACCCGAGCAAATGCGGGTGCTGCCGGCGCCTTCATCGCTGTCGCTGGCGGCAGCCCGGCTGGGCTGGGCATTGCAGGATGTCGAGGCGATCTCGCTCCACGCCCATGCGATCGACCTGATCCGCCCCCTCCTCCACCACGGCGCGCGCATCCTTGCGCTGACATCCGACGGCGATGCGCCGGCGGCGATCGCCGGGCTGCTCGACGAACTCGGCTTCGGTCCATCGCGGTTGACCGTCCTCGAAGCGCTCGGCGGCCCCGATGAAGCGCGCCGAAGCGCACGCGCCGACAGCTTCGATCTCGAGAACATCAATCCGCTCAACGTGCTGGCGCTGGACGTTGAATCGACACCGGATGCCCGTGTCCTGCCGCTTGCGTCGGGGCTTGCCGACCACCTGTTCGAGCATGACGGCCAGATCACCAAGCGCGAGATCCGCGCCATGACGCTGTCGGCGCTGGCGCCGCGGCGCGGCGAACTGCTGTGGGACATCGGCGCCGGCTCAGGCTCGGTCGGCATCGAATGGATGCTCGCTCACCCCTCGCTGCGCGCCATCGCCGTCGAGGCCGACCAGGAGCGCGCCGCCCGCATCCGCCGTAACGCCTCGCATTGCGGCGTGCCCGGTCTTGTCGTGATCGAGGGCCCGGCGCCCAAGGCGTTCGCCAGACTGGAGGCGCCGGACGCCATCTTCATCGGCGGCGGCGGCAGCGACGCCGGCGTGCTGGAGAAAGCCATCAAGGCTTTGCGGACGGGCGGCCGCCTCGTCGCCAATGCCGTGACGCTGGAGATGGAGGGATTGCTCCTCGCCCAGCATAACAAGCACGGCGGCGATCTCATCCGCATCGCCATCTCCCGGGCCTCGCCCGTCGGCTCGATGCAAGCCTGGCGGCCGGCCATGCCGGTCACACAGTGGAGCTGGGTGAAGCCATGATGGTCGCGGGCATCGGCAGCCGGAAGGGCGTGACGGCGAGCGACGTGCGCGCCGCCGTCGAGACTGCGCTCGAAGCGCATGGATTGGCAATGACGGCGCTTTCGGCCCTGGCGACCGGTGAAATCAAACGCGACGAGGAAGCGATCTTCCTCGCCGGCAGCGACCTCGCTTTGCCTGTGATCGTCGTCTCGAACGATGCCATGCGAGCCGTATCGTCCGGCGTGCTCAGCCACTCCATTCTCTCGCAGTCGAAGGCCGGCACGCCGTCGGTTTCGGAGGCCTCCGCGCTCGCCGCTGCCGGCAAGGGCGCGAAACTGCTCGGGCCGCGCACGGTGCTCGGTCCTGTCACCTGCGCCATCGCGCTCGGCGGAGATGCCGCATGACCGTTCATTTCATCGGCGCCGGACCGGGCGCGGCCGACCTCATCACTCTGCGCGGCAGCCGGCTGCTGGCCTCCTGCCCTGTGTGCCTCTATGCCGGCTCCATTGTTGCGCCCGAACTGCTCGAACATTGCGCGCCGGGGACAAAGCTGATCGACACCGCGCCGATGTCGCTCGACGAGATCGAGGCCGAATATGTCGCCGCCCACAGGGCCGGCGACGATGTCGCACGCCTGCATTCCGGCGACCTTTCGGTGTGGAGCGCGGTGGCCGAGCAGATCAGGCGTCTGGAGAAGCACGGCATCCCCTACACGCTGACGCCGGGCGTGCCCTCCTTTGCGGCAGCGGCTGCCGCGCTGCGGCGCGAGCTCACCATTCCCGAACTGGCGCAGAGCCTGGTGCTCACGCGCGTCTCAGGCCGCGCCTCGAAGATGCCGCCGGGTGAAACGCTGGCCGGCTTCGGCCGCACCGGCGCCACGCTCGCCATCCACCTCGCCATCCACGCCATCGACCGCATCGTTGCCGAACTGACACCGCACTACGGCTCCGAATGTCCGGTCGCGGTCGTCTTTCGCGCTTCCTGGCCGGACGAGCGCGTGCTGACCGGCACGCTCGGCACCATCGAGGCGCAGCTGGCGGAAAACCCGATGGAACGCACGGCGATCATCTTTGTCGGCAGCGCGCTCGCGGTTCAGGATTTCGGCGAAAGCTCACTTTACGACGCCCACTACCAGCGGCGTTTTCGCGGACGGGACGGATTGTGAACGGCAGCACCAACAGAAACGGACGGGCCACGGTGGAGCAGGCGCTGGCGCGGCTGAACTTCAAGCCGCGTGCGCTGGAGCCCGGCCATGTCTGGCTGGCCGGCGCCGGCCCCGGCGATCCCGGCTGCCTGACGCTCGAAGTGCTGGCCGCGCTCGGGCAATGCGACGCGCTCGTCTACGACGCGCTGGTCTCGCCCGATATCGTCGCGGTCGCCGAAAGCGCCGAGCTCTTCTATGCCGGCAAACGCGGCGGCCAGCCGTCGATGAAGCAGGACGACATCACCGCTTTGCTGGTGCGGCTGGCCCGCGAGGGACGCCGCGTCGTCCGTCTCAAGGGCGGCGACCCCTACATCTTTGGACGCGGCGGCGAAGAGGCTTTGGCGCTGGCGCGGGAGGCTATTCCTTTCCGCGTGCTGTCCGGCCTGACCTCCGGGCTGAGCGCACTCGCCGCCACCGGCATCCCCGCCACCATGCGCGGCATCAACAAGGCGGTCATCCTGGCCACAGGCCACGCCGCCGGCACCGAGGACGATCTCGACTGGGCGGCGATCGCCCGCACCGGCCAGCCGGTCGTCATCTATATGGGCATGGCCAACCTGCCGCGGATCGCGGCTTCGCTGCTGGAGGGCGGCCTGGCGCCGTCGACGCCGGCGGCGGTGATCGTTTCCGCGACGACGCCGCAGGAGCGCATCGTCGTCGCCACGCTCGCCACCATCGCCGAGGAAGCCGCAGCCGCCGGGCTCGCCCCGCCGGCGCTGATCGTCGTCGGCGGCATCGTCGCCATGCGCGCGGCACTGGCGGGCGAACCATGACGGCGCGCGCCATCATCATCGGCGCGCCGCGCTCCGGTTCGGGCAAGACCAGCGTCACCATCGGCATCCTGCGCGCGCTCGCCCGGCGCGGCCTGAAGGTGCGCGGCGCCAAGTCCGGGCCTGACTACATCGACCCGGGCTTCCACACCGCCGCCACCGGCCTCTCCGGCGTCAACCTCGACAGCTGGGCAATGCCGCCTTCCCTGCTCAATGCGCTGGCCAGGCAAGCGGCCGACGATGCCGACTTCGTCGTCCTCGAAAGCGCCATGGGCCTGTTCGACGGCATTCCCGCCCCAGAAGGCCGCACGGGTTCGGCCGCCGACCTTGCGCGGCTCTACGGCCTGCCGGTGCTGCTCGTGCTCGACGTATCGGGCCAATCGACAACTGCTGCCGCCGTTGCCAAGGGTTTTGCAACCTACGACCCGGACGTGCGCATGGCCGGCGTCGTCCTTAACCGGCTCGGCAGTGAGCGCCACCGGCGGCTGTCCGGCGATGCCATCGAGGCGATCGGCCTGCCGGTCGTCGGCGCCATCCTGCGCGATCCCACGCTCAACCTGCCTGAGCGCCATCTCGGCCTCGTCCAGGCCGGCGAATACCAGAACCTGATGGCGCATCTCGACCGGCTGGCCGATATGGCCGAGAAGTCGCTCGATCTCGACGCCATCATGGCGCTGGCCACGCCGCTGGTGCCCGCGGCTGGCGATTTCGGCGACGCGCTGCCGCCACCTGGACAGCGCATTGCGCTGGCGGAGGACGCCGCCTTCACCTTCGTCTACCCGCACGTCGCCGCGCACTGGCACAAGGCCGGCGCCGAGATCGTTACCTTCTCGCCGCTCGCCGACGAAGCACCCCACGACAGCTGCGATGTCTGCTGGCTGCCCGGCGGCTATCCCGAGCTTCATGCCGGCAGGCTGGCCGCCGCCACCAACTTCCGGGCCGCAATGGCGCGCTTCGCCGCGACCAAGCCGATCCACGGCGAGTGCGGTGGCTTCATGGTGCTGGGCGAGACTCTTGAGGACGCGGCAGGCGACACGCATCCGATGCTTGGCCTGCTCGGCCATTCGACCAGCTTCGCCAAGCGCAAGATGAACCTCGGCTACCGCGAGGCGCGGCTGCGCGCCGCTTGCCCGCTCGGAGCCGAGGGCACGCTGATCCGCGGCCATGAATTCCACTATGCGCAGATGACGGCCACCGGCAACGACGAGCCGCTGGCCGACCTTGCCGACGGCCAGGGCAATCCGCTCGGCGCCTCCGGCTACCGGCGCGGCCATGTCAGCGGGACGTTCTTCCATGCCATTGCGAGGGGCTAGGGCATGAAGCTCCAGAACTTTCCCCTTTCGCTCCGGCAAGTCCTCGATGACATCGCCCTTTGCCTGGTCTTCTTCACCAGGCTGCCGCTGCCCGTCTTTGATTTTCGCGGGCGCAGCCTCGCCGCCGCGATCTGGGCCGCCCCGCTCGCCGGGCTTGCCGTCGGACTGATCGGCGCGGTCGTCTACGCCACTGCGGAACGATTCGGCCTTGCCATGGGTCCGGCGGCAGCACTTGCGCTTGCCGCAACATTGCTCACCACCGGCTGCCTGCACGAGGATGGGCTGTCCGATGTCGCCGATGGCTTTGGCGGCGGCAAGTCGCGCGGTGGAAAACTGGAGATCATGCGCGACAGCCGCATCGGCGCCTATGGCGCGTCGGCACTGGCCCTGTCGCTGCTGATCCGCTGGAGCGCGATTTCGGAATTCGCCGACCCCACACAAGCCCTCCTGGCGCTCATTCCCGCGCACGCCGCCTCGCGCGGATTGCTGGGCGCCTTCATGCATCTCTTGCCCCCGGCGCGGTCCGACGGCCTCTCGGCCGGCGCCGGCAGCGTCTCGGCCGAGGCCGCAATAGCCGGCGCCGTGCTCGGCGCTATACCGCTCCTCCTGCTCGGGCCAGGCGGCGCCATTGTCGCGATCGTCCTGCTTGGTCTGCTGTTTGCCGCGTTCCGCGCCCTGTGCCTCAGCCAGATCGATGGCCAGACCGGCGACACGATCGGCGCCCTTCAGCAACTTGGCGAGATCGCAGTCCTGCTCGTCGCTTCCGTATCCCTATCCTGACTCTCTTTCGGAGACTTTGCCCCCATGTCTTTCAAATCGCTTGATGAACTTCGCGCTGCCTGCCTCGATCTGCCGGCCGGCAGCGACACCGCGGCCAATGCCGTCGCCCGCCGCCAGGACACGCTGACCAAGCCGCAAGGCAGCCTCGGCCGGCTGGAAACCATCGCCGCCTGGCTGGGGCGCTGGCAGGGTCGCGACATGCCGAAGCTGGACAAGGTCAAGGTCTTCGTCTTTGCCGGCAATCACGGCGTCACCGCGCAGGGCGTCTCGGCCTTCCCGTCGGAAGTCACCGTGCAGATGGTGGCGAATTTCGCCGGCGGCGGCGCCGCCATCAACCAGCTCGCCCGCATCGCCGGAGCCGATCTCGACGTCATTCCGCTCGACCTCGACCATCCGACCGGCGACTTCACCGAAGTGCCGGCGATGGACGAGAAGGCTTTCCTCGCCGCCGTCTCGGCCGGCCATGACGCGGTGACCAAGGATATCGACCTCGTCTGCTTCGGCGAAATGGGCATCGGCAACACCACGCCGGCGGCGGCGATTTCTGCCGCCCTGTTCGGTGGCGGCGCCGAGAAATGGACCGGGCGCGGCACCGGCGTCGACGATTCCGGCCTGAAGCGCAAGGTGACCGCGATCGAAGCCGGCCTCAAGCGCCATGCCGACGCGCTGTCCGACCCGCTGAAGATCGCCGCAGCCCTCGGCGGCCGCGAACTCGCCGCCATCTTCGGCGCCACGCTCGCCGCGCGCCGCAACAACGTGCCGGTGCTGCTCGACGGCTTCGTCTGCACCGCCGCCGCGGCGCCGCTGGCGCGGCTGCACCCGACCGGCCTCGCCCACACCATCGCCGCCCATGTCTCGGCCGAATCCGGCCACCGCCGCCTTCTCGAAGCGCTCGGCCTCCCGCCGCTGCTCGACCTCGGCATGCGGCTCGGCGAAGGCTCCGGCGCCTGCCTTGCCGTCAACATCGTGCGCTCGGCGCTGGAATGCCACGCCCGTATGGCGAGCTTCGCAGAGGCAGGTGTGTCGGAGAAGTGACGAGACTGCCCATAGGTATAGCAGCCTAATCAAGCGAATCTCAGATACTAAAAGCCAGCCCCTGAGATCGCGAGGGGCTGGTCTATTAACCATGCCGCGCCAATTACCAACAATTGCGAATGATTTGTGATTCAGCTCACATCTCAAAGACAACAGCCATGCCAATTACCTCGAGCCAATATTTCTGATTGTGGAAATATTACTGCAACGGAGGAAGACATGGCTCGTTCAATTCGTGTCCTCTACAGGGGTCAGCATGGTACAATTCGCAAGAATTTCAATTGGGACCCGATCAATCTTGACTCCACTGTGGTCATAACGGCGGCGGAATTCACACCCGCCTTCGGCGGCCTCGGCGGCGGCCCCAAGACACTTGGGCGCCCCAACCTTGGCCTGGCAAACGTCTATGTGACCAATGTTGGGCCTCACGGCCGGGCTGGCGTGGAAGCAGGAGGCGTTGAATTCCTCCTTCACGTCGACTGGAACAGCCCCCTGGACATTGTGGTGACCATCACCGTTTTGGATGACATCGAACAATTCTTCCAGGCATAGCGGACGTCTTGCCATCGCTATGCGCGGCGTTGGCCGCCACTATCCGATCCGGCGCTCGCCAGTTGGGCTAACTGGGCTGGCGATCGCTGCGTCTCACAGCCCTTGGCGGCTGGTTTCGCCGCACATGAAAAAAGAAAAGTTCAGCGGAAAAATTGGTGGGTGTGCACAGGATCGAACTGTGGACCCGCTGATTAAGAGTCAGCTGCTCTACCAACTGAGCTACACACCCACGCGGCCGGGAAACCCAGCGTCGGCGGGCATATAGCCGCCGATCTTGGGGATGTCTAGCCCTGCCGGGATCATTTCCCGACAAATCGCCTAAGTGCCGCACCCATCATACAAAAAGCTTGCCTTCCGCCACCTTGACGGCATGTCCGCCAATGCGGGCGGCGGCCAGTTTGCCGCCATCGACATTGAGCTCGAGGCGGATTCGCGACGGCCGTCCCATCTCCAGCCCCTGCTCGATCCAGAGTTGCGAAATGCCGTCGGTCGGGCCGTCGAAATGCATGATGGCGCCGGCAAAGGCGGCCGCTGCCGAGCCGGTCGCCGGGTCCTCATAGGAGGGGCTGCCGGGCACGATCATGCGCACATGGAAGGCGCTCTCGTGGTTCACCGTTTCGCGGCAATAGACATAGGGGCTGGCGAAAGCCCATTCGCTCTTGCGCGGCGCCAGTTCCGACCAGGCCTGGTTGTCCAGCCGGATCTGGCCCGCCGCCTTCAGGTCGGCGACCGGAATGGTCACGTAGGGCACGCCGGCCGACCAGAACGAGACCCGGTGATTCTCGAAGCCGATCTCATGCGGTCCAAGGCCAAGCGCGGCGCCGATCGCTTCCGCGTCGGCGGAGAGCTCCAGCGGCTCCGGCAGCTTCGCCAGGTCGAACTCGGCGAAGGTGGCGCCGTCATGCCTGCTCACCGCGCAGCGCACCGGGCCGATATTCTCCTCGAGCACGAAGATGCCGGCGGTCTCGCCGGCCAGGTCGGCAAGCGCGATCGCCGAACCGACGGTCGGATGGCCGGCGAACGGCATTTCATAGTCGGGCGTGAAGATGCGAATGCGGGCGCGGTGCTTGGCGTTGTCGGGCGGCAGCACGAACACCGTTTCGGACAGATTGAATTCGCGCGCGATGGCCTGCATTGCCGCAGTGTCCAGCCCCTTGCTGTCCAGGACGACAGCCAGCGGATTGCCGGCCAGCCGCTCGGTCGTGAAGACATCGTAGAGCAAGTAGTTCCGGGTCTGCATTCTTGCCTCAATCCCAACATGGGCGAAATTTAATTTGTAATTCGAACCACAAAGCCTGATCTGTGCACAGATAGGGACATTGCGCGTTATAGGGGTCCAGCGTGGACCAGATTGTCAATCCGCCAAAGACGGAATCGGATTCCGCCATCGAGACGGCGCTTGGCCTCGACCATCAGGGCCTGCGCAGGACACGCCGTCGCGGCTGGCGCTATGCCCTGTTGGCGTTGACCGCCGTTGCCGCCGCTTTTGCCGGCTACCAATTGTATTCAGCTTCTCCAGCCAGGATTGACTATACCACGGTGCCGGCCACTGTCGCCGACCTCACCGTCCAGGTCTCGGCCACCGGCACGCTGCAGCCCCTCACCCAGGTCGACATCTCCAGCGAGCTCTCGGGCGTCGTCCGATCGGTCGCGGTCGAGGAGAATCAACGGGTCAAGAAAGGCGACGTGCTGGCGACGCTCGACACCGCCAAGCTCGAAGTTCAGATCGAGCGCGCCGAAGCGTCCGCCAGGGCGGCCGCGGCCAGTGTCGAGGACGCAACGGTGACGCTGAAGGAGAACGAGAACGCTCTGACACGCGCGAACGAGCTCACCAGGCGCGGCATGGCGACTGACCAGTCGCTCGAGGCGGCGACCGCGACGCGCGACCGCGCCAAGGCTGCGCGAGACAGTGCCGAGGCCAACCTTGCCATCGCCAATGCCGACCTCAAGGCGCAGCAGACCGATCTCGCCAAGAGCACGATCTACGCGCCGATCGACGGCATCGTGCTGACCCGTTCGGTCGATCCCGGCCAGACGGTCGCTTCCTCGCTGCAGGCGCCAGTGTTGTTCATCATTGCCGCCGACCTGAGGAACATGGAACTGCAGGCTGCGGTCGACGAAGCCGATATCGGCTCGGTCAAGCCCGGCCAGCATGCCCGCTTCACCGTCGATGCCTTTCCGGAGCGGCCCTTCGACGCCGAGATCCGCGACATCTCTTATGCCTCTGTCACCACCGATGGCGTCGTCACCTACAATGCTCGGCTGGAGGTCGACAACGGCGAGCTGCTGCTCCGACCCGGCATGACCGCCACCGTCTCGGTCGTCACCAGGCAGGCCAAGGGCGTGCTCACCGTGCCAGCCACCGCCTTCCGCTACCGGCCGGCGCCGCCGGTCGCACGCACATGGAGCCTGCGCGACTTGTTCACCGGCCGCATGGGCCGCCCCGGCCGTCAGCGCGACGCGGCGCCGAGACCGACCGACGGCTCGCGCACGCTCTATGTGCTGGAAAACGGCCGGCCGCACGCGGTCAACGTCAGGGTCGGTTCCACCGACGGCGAGCTGACCGAGATCACGTCCGGCCTCGACGAGGGCGCGCAGGTCATCACCGGCTCGCAGCTGCGGAACTGACGCCGTGTCAGGCTCCACGCTGATTGCCTTCGACAAGGTCTGGAAAAGCTACGGCCAGGGCGAGGCCCGCGTGCACGCGCTGGCCGGCGTCGATCTCGCCATCCGCAAGGGTGAATTCGTCGCCATCATGGGCCCGTCGGGTTCCGGCAAGTCGACGGCGATGAACATCATCGGCTGCCTCGACACGCCGACGGCCGGGACCTACAGTTTCGAGGGCATCGATGCCGGCCGGCTCGACCGCAACCGCCGCGCCATGCTGCGCAACCTCTATGTCGGCTTCGTCTTCCAGGGCTACAATTTGCTGCCGCGCACCACGGCGGCAGAGAATGTCGAGCTGCCGCTGATCTATCGCGGCGTCGCCGCTCGCGAGCGTCGCCAGCTTGCCATGCAGGCGCTGGCCGAGGTCGGGCTTGTCGGGCGCGAGCATCACACGCCGGCCGAGCTCTCCGGCGGCCAGCAGCAGCGGGTGGCGATCGCGCGCGCCATCGTCACCAGGCCGACGCTGCTCGTCGCCGACGAGCCGACCGGCAATCTCGACACCGCCCGCACGCACGAGATCATGGAGCTGTTGACGCGGCTCAACGCCGGGCTTGGCCTCACCATCGTGATGGTCACGCACGAGGCCGACGTGGCAGCCTACGCCGAGCGCACGATCCGCTTCCTCGACGGCCATGTCGCGTCCGACTCCAACAAACTGGAGGCGGCCCAATGATCTGGGAGACAGTTCGCCTTTCGCTGATCTCGATCCGCCGAAACGTGCTGCGCTCGTTCCTGACCTTGCTCGGCATTGTCATCGGCGTCGCTGCCGTCATCGCCATGCTGACCATCGGCTCCGGCACCACCCAGAAGGTCAAGTCCGACATTTCCAAGCTCGGCAGCAATTTGCTCGTCGTCCGCTCCGGCCGCCCGGCCGGGCCAGGCGGACCGGGCGGGCTCGACCAGGTCGTTCGTCCGCTTGCCGACAAGGACCTTGCCGCGCTCGTCAAGCATCTCGACGGCGCCCGCGCCATCTCGCCCGCCTCGCAAAAGCAGGTCCGCGTCATCTTCGGCACCGAAAGCGTGACATCTGGCGTCACCGGCACCGACAGCGCCTATCTCGACGCACGCGACTGGAAACTGGTCTCGGGGCGTCCGTTCAGCGATTCCGAGACCCGCGCCGGCGCCGGCGTCTGCCTGGTCGGCGAGACGGTGCGCCAGCAATTCTTCGGCGCCGGCGATCCGGAAGGCGAGACCATCCGCGTCAACCGCACCTCCTGCAAGATCATCGGCCTCTTGGAACCCAAGGGCTACACCGGCTTCGGCCAGGACCAGGACAATGTCGTGCTGATGCCGCTTGCCGCCTACCAGCGCCGCATCGCCGGCAACCGCGACATCGATTCCATCTACATCGCCGCCGACGACCGCACGCCGACAACCGAACTGCAGCCGCGCGTCGAGGACATCCTGCGCGACACGCGCCGCGTCACGCCCGACCGCGATGACGATTTCTCGATCCGCGACATGACACAGATCGCCGACGCCATGGCCAGCGCCACCACCACCATGACCGGCATGCTGGGCGCGGTCGCCGGCGTCAGCCTGCTGGTCGGCGGCATCGGCATCATGAACATCATGCTGGTCTCGGTCACCGAGCGCACGCGCGAGATCGGCATCAGGCTGGCGATCGGCGCGCATGAGAAGCACATTCTCATCCAGTTCCTGGTCGAGGCGACGGTGCTGTCGCTCTTCGGCGGCATCATCGGCATCCTGATCGGGCTCTCGCTCGCCGCCATCGCCTCGGTGGCGCTGACCATCCCCTTCGCGCCGAGCCCGGCGGTCATCCTGCTCGCCGTCGGCTTTTCAGCGCTGATCGGCATGGTGTTCGGCTTCTTCCCGGCGCTGCGCGGCGCCAGGCTCGACCCGATCGACGCGCTGCGGCACGAGTGAGGCGCAAGGCAGGCGCGGCCTCGCCTGCCCTCTGTCGCCGTGCATCCGGCAATGCTACTGCTGTGACCTTTGGCGCATGGGGGAGATACGAATGAGCAAGAAGGCGCGGCTGGTCCTGACGCTGGCGATCATCGAGGCCGGCCTGGCTGGCCTGTGGTGGTATCTCGCCAGCTACGGCCTCCAGAATCCCGATCGCGTCGCCGCGAATTTCCAGGAGGTCGTCGGCCAGACGATGGGAATGGCGATGGGCGCGCTGCTTGGCCTCGGCGTGATCCTGTTCTTCGTCGCCGCCCGCAACGACCGTAAGGCATTGCCGGATAAGGGACAGCGCTGACCACCACCAAGAGCGGCCCTCTCAGAACGGAAGCCGCGCGTTCTCCTTGACCTCCTTCATGACGAAGAAGGTCCGGGTTTGCCGAACGCCCGGCAGCGCGATCAGCTTCTGCCCGTGCAGCTTGTTGAAATCCGCCATGTCGCGGACCCGTATCTTCAACAGATAGTCGAAGTCGCCGGCCACCAGATTGCAGTCGAGGACCTCCTTGAGCTTCAGCACGGCCTCCTCGAAAGCGGCGAAGCTTTCGGGCGTCGAGCGGTCGAGCACGACGCCGACCATCACCAGCGCGCCAAGGCCGACCGTAGCGGGGGCGATCTCCGCCCTGACTCCGGTGATATAGCCCTCCTCGAACAGGCGCTGCGTGCGCCGGTGGCAGGTGGCAGCGCTGACGTTCACGCGGGCCGCCAGTTCGGCATTGGTCAACCGTCCCTCGGCCTGAAGGGCGCGCAGGATTTTGACGTCGATGCGATCCAGAGTTTCGGCGGAAGATTCTTCCATTTCTGCTGCCCTCTTCGAATGGTTAGGCCAATCATATCGCTGATTTGCGGGAGATGTGAAAAATCCGCCCGCAAGTTCGAGAGCACCTTTCGAGCCACTGCGCCTATGATCGCTTCATGAAAATCACCAGAAGCGGAGACAGAACGATGTCACTTCTCGCCAAGTTTGAACGCTATCCGCTGACCTTCGGCCCGACACCGATCGAGCATCTGCCGCGGCTGAGCGCTGCGCTGGGCGGCAAGGTGCAGGTCTACGCAAAGCGCGACGATTGCAATTCCGGGCTGGCGATGGGCGGAAACAAATTGCGAAAGCTCGAATACATCGTGCCGGATGCTCTTCGGTCCGGCGCCGACACACTGGTGTCGATCGGCGGCGTCCAGTCGAACCATACGCGGATGGTCGCCGCGACGGCTGCCAAGATCGGCATGAAATGCGTGGTGATCCAGGAGAAATGGGTGCCTCACTACGACGCGGTCTACGACCGGGTCGGCAACATCCTGATGACACGCCTGATGGGCGCCGACAGCCGGCTGGTCGACGACGGTTTCGACATCGGCATCCGCAAAAGCTGGGAGGACGCCATCCAGTCGGTGAAGGATGCCGGCGGCAAGCCCTATCCGATCCCGGCCGGCGCCTCGGTGCACAAGTTCGGCGGGCTGGGCTATGTCGGCTTCGCCGAGGAGGTGGCCCGGCAGGAAGCCGAGCTCGGCTTTGCCTTCGACTACATCATCGTCTGCGTCGTGACCGGCTCGACGCAGGCCGGCATGATCGTCGGCTTCGCCGCGCAAAACCGTGCCGACCGGGTGATCGGCATCGACGCCTCCGGCACGCTCGACCAGACCCGCGCCCAGGTCCGCCGCATCGTCGACGACACCGCCGCCCTCGTCGGGCTCGGCCGCGCCGTCCGCGACGACGAGATCGTCATCAACCCCGACTATGCCTATCCCGCCTATGGCGTTCCGTCGGACGCCACGAACGACGCGATCCGGCTGGCGGCCCGCACCGAGGCCATGATCACCGATCCGGTCTACGAGGGAAAGTCGATGCAGGGCCTGATCGACCTGACCAGGAAGGGCTTCTTCCCCGAGGGCTCGCGAATTCTCTACGCGCATCTCGGCGGCGCGCCGGCCATCAACGGCTACAGCTATTACTATAAGGACGACGGCGGCTCCCGGAAAAGCATGCCGGACGAGGCGCTGCCGCCGATCTTCCCATGAGGCATTACAGGACTTCGTGGCCGCCCGCGAAATGCCATTCGATCAGCGGCTTCATATGTCCCATCAGCCCGTCCGGCAGGTCGGTGGCATCGCGGATGACGACGGGAGCTTCGATCTCCGGTTCCGCCTCCGTGGCGACGAAGGCGCTGATCCGCCGCGCGATCTCGTCGGCTGGCTCGCTCACCCGATAGCGGCGGAAGATCACCGTGCCGCTCGGCGTCGACAGCGCATGATAGTGCCGGCCGCGTTCGGCGCCCGACAGGTCGATCGCTGTCTCCTCGCGCACCTCGCGGATCATGTTGAGGTCGACATCGACGAGGCCGTCGCGGAAATCGATCGGCTCGAACGAGCCGGCGGCGAAGTAGACGCGGCCGGCATTGACGGTATGCGCGCCCATGCGGATCGCCACCAGCGCATTGTCGCCGGCGACCAGCATGGCATGCGCATAGGCATGCTCGGCGCCGCTCGCCTCGCGCTTCTTCCGCCACAGCATGAAGGTCGAATATTTCACCGCATGGCAGCGGCCGACGAGCCCGCCGTCGCGATAGGCGAGCGCCGAGAGCAACACCACCGTGCCGTCGAACAGCGCCGGGTTTGCCCCCATCTCGCGCCGCCAGTTCTCGGCGATCGCCTCGGCGTTGTCGCGTTCGAACGGATGCGGGCCGGGGTCGAGCCGGACATCGACCTTGTCGACCGGCAGGATGACGTTGCGCGGCAGATCGAAGCTCACCCGCCGATCCTCAGGCCATGTCCAGGGCGATCACCACCGGGCAATGGTCGGAGGCCTTCGGTCGGTCCCAGCCGGCGCGCGGGAAGCGCTCGACCTCCTGGCCCGCCGGAAAGATGGTGCGCCAGGGCTGGCCGTTGCGGACGATGTCGGGAACGGCGGTCGCGTTCTTCGCCGCCAGCCCCTTCGACAACAGGATATAGTCGAGCTGGCAGAGGTGCCGCTCCTCAGGACCGCGCGTGTGGTAAAAGCTCCAGCGGTCCATCTCCGGCCGCCGCTCGACCACGTTTTCGCAGAAGCCGCCGGCGGTCAGCACGTTGATGCAGGACTGGCTCTCGTCGATCACCTGGAAACGGTAGCCGTCGACGCTGTCGCCCTCGATCTTCACCCGCTGCCGGTAGTCGTTCATGTCACCGCAGATCGCCCAGCGCTTGTCGGCGGCATGATCCTTGCCGAAGCGCTCCTCGATGATGCGGCGCACCGCCTGCGCCTCGGCGACGCGCAGCGGCATGGTCGCCTCGCGTCCGTCGAGGCCGTTGCGCGGCGATCCCATCGACTTGAAGTGGACCAGATAGAGCGTCAGCGGCGCGCCGCCGATCTTCAGGTCGACCTCGAGGCAGTCGCGCCGGAAGATGCGCTCGATGGCCTGATAGCCGAGCGTCGCCAGTTCCGGCGTGAACAGGCCGAATTGCTCGAAGGTGACGTGGGCGTGGCTGGTCATGCGCACGAATTCGATCGGCTGGCCCTCGGCCGTCTCGCTGCGCATCATCACGGCAACGTCGATGCCGCGTGAATCATTGCCGGCCGTGGTGTATTTCTGCCGGTAGCCCTGCCCGACCATCTTGAACAGATAGCCATATTCGAAGGCCTTCAGCGCCTCGATATTGTCGACCTCCTGCATGCAGATGATGTCGGCACGGGTGGCGGCGATCGCCAGCGCGGTGAGCTGGCGAGTGTCGTCGGACTGGGAAATGGCGCGCGCCTGCTCGAGCATCTTGTACTCGGCCTCGCTCTGGATATCGAACAGCGCCAGCGTGCGATCCTCGTTGAGCTGGTTGCGGTAGCCGGAAAAATCGAACCTGTTCATCAGGTTCTCGACGTTGAAGGTGGCAAGGCGCAGCGACATGGCCGTGACCTTTGCCCAGAACTCCCGATGAAGACAAGGGCCTCCCATGCGCCCGTCATGGTTGACGGAACCTTTCCGTTCATCCGCCGTTCAGACGGCAAGTTCCATAAATAGGCCTCTTCCCGGGGTATTCTGGGCGTGGGGCCTGTAATCTTCGGAGTGTGCAATGAAACCGCTCTTTTTGTCTTCGTTGAGGTCCGGTCTGCTGACCCTGGGCCTTGTGGCGGGGGTGACGGCGCCTTCGCTGGCCGGTCCGATCCTTGAGCCCGACCTGTCGGTCCCGTCCAACCTAGCGGCGCCGGGCATTACACCCGTCCGCGACGAGTGGGCTGGCGGCAATGACCGGCAACTCAACAATGAGGAATGGCGCTGGCGTAACCGCGACGGCCGCTGGCGGTCCGGCAATTTCCGCGAGCGCAATTTCTCCCGCAACTGGGATGGTGACAATAACTGGAACGGCGACGACTGGCGCTGGAGACGCCACCATCACCGCCGCCATTTCCGAGATTCCGATGCCGCAATTCTTGGTCTTGGCCTGGGTCTCGGCCTCGGCAGCCTGTACTACAACAACGGCTACAACGGCTACAACAACGGCTACTATG
The DNA here is from genome assembly GCF_004792275.1 of Mesorhizobium sp. M4B.F.Ca.ET.143.01.1.1. Classification (NCBI taxonomy): domain Bacteria; kingdom Pseudomonadati; phylum Pseudomonadota; class Alphaproteobacteria; order Hyphomicrobiales; family Phyllobacteriaceae; genus Mesorhizobium; species Mesorhizobium sp. M4B.F.Ca.ET.143.01.1.1. Next base: position 517,377 of record NZ_SRSR01000003.1, on the reverse strand, counting down.
TTGAGCCGCCCCACCGGATCTATCGGACACAGCGCCTTTCCAGAGCCCACGTCCAGTGGTGCTACGACCGCTACCGCTCGTACCGGGCATGGGACAACACGTTCCAGCCCTATAACGGCCCGCGCCAGCAGTGCTGGTCGCCGTATAGCTGAGCGGCAAGGGATCGAAGAATGCTCGAACGGCGCCGCGCCTCGCGGCGCCGTTTTTGCCTGGGCAGCGCCATCACGCTATCGGCGCTAACGCGCTGTTCATCAGGCGGGTCTATCACAGAGGCTGACCGGATCGCCCGGCAGCGGAAAGCCATGGCCGAGGACGAAAACAGGGACAAGCGCAGGCAGCGCGTGCTGAAGGGCGCGTCCATCCTGACCGGCATCGCCAATTCCGAGGTCAAATGCACGCTGCGCAACATGCATGCCGGCGGTGCCGAGCTGAATGTCCCGATCGAGGCGCGCGTGCCCGACGAGTTCCTGCTCTACGTGCCGACCGACGGCATCGGCTACAAGGCCGTGGTGCGCTGGCGCCGCGACGGCCGCATCGGCGTCGAGTTCACCGGCACCGAACCGAAGCCGCACTGGCACTACGGCTGAAGCGGGCTCTTTTCCACCGCGAACTCATCCGCTTAACGAAAAGCCGGCGGATTGCTCCGCCGGCTCGGTGTTTCTCGACCGGAAGCTTGATGACAATTCGCCCTGCCGAGTCAGCTGGTGCGGGTTTCGAGAACCGGAGCGGAGCGGACATTGAAGTCCGTGAGCACCGCAGAAACCCGCGGCAGATGGCCGGCAGGGTAGAATTGGCACCGCGCGTCCGCAGGGCGAAGCCCGAGGACGCGCAATGCAAAGACCGTGGATCGCCTCAGTTCTTGGCCTTGTCGACCAGCTTGTTCTTGGCGATCCACGGCATCATCGCGCGCAGCTTCGCACCGACCTCTTCGATCTGGTGGCTGTCGTTGTTGCGGCGGATGCCCTTGAAGCGCGCCAGGCCGGCCCGGTATTCCTGCATCCATTCCGAGGTGAACTTGCCGGTCTGGATATCCTTCAGCACGCGCTTCATCTCGGCCTTGGTCTCGGCGGTGATGATGCGCGGACCCGAGACATATTCGCCCCATTCGGCGGTGTTCGAAATCGAGTAGTTCATGTTGGCGATGCCGCCCTCATAGATCAGGTCGACGATCAGCTTGACCTCGTGCAGGCACTCGAAATAGGCCATTTCCGGCGCGTAGCCGGCTTCCACCAGCGTCTCGAAGCCGGCGCGGATCAACTCGACCAGACCGCCGCAGAGCACCACCTGCTCGCCGAACAGGTCGGTCTCGCATTCCTCGCGGAAATTGGTCTCGATGATGCCGGAGCGGCCGCCGCCGACGCCGCAGGCGTAGGAGAGCGCCAGATCGAGTGCATTGCCGGAAGCATCATGGTTGACGGCCACCAGGCACGGCACGCCGCCGCCCTTCTGGTATTCGCCGCGCACGGTGTGGCCCGGGCCCTTCGGCGCAATCATGACGACGTCCACGGTCGACTTCGGCTCGATCAGGCCGAAATGCACGTTGAGGCCGTGCGCAAAGGCAATCGCCGCGCCATCGCGGATGTTCGGCGCGATCTCGTTCTTGTAGATGTCGGCCTGCAGTTCGTCGGGCGTCGCCATCATCATCAGGTCGGCCCATTTGGCGGCGTCCGCGACGGTCAACACCTTGAGCCCGTCGGCCTCGACCTTCTTGGCGGTCGCCGAGCCGGCCTTAAGACCGATGGCGATGTCCTTGACACCGGACTCCTTGAGGTTGAGCGCATGCGCCCGGCCCTGGCTGCCATAGCCGATGATGGCGACCTTCTTGCCCTTGATGAGGTTGAGGTCGGCGTCACGATCGTAATAGACACGCATTTTCGTCTTCCTTCCCGTTTTGAAGATCAGAGGGCTCGGGGCCCGGTTTTTGCTCCGTAAAGAGCGAGAAACTGCTGCGTCGCACGGGCGGCATCGCCACCGATCGTCGCCTCAGTCAATTCCAGCCGGTCGCCGAGCAGAAGCCTCATCTGCACATCGCGGGCGACCAGCCCGAAAAAGGTGCGGAATGCCGTTTCGGCATCCGCGAAATCCAGCAATCCGGCCTCGCGTCCCGCTTCCAGCACCGGCTTCAAGCGCCTGGCGAGCGCGAAACGTCCATTCTGCAGCACTATGGCGCCGAGGTCATCCTTGCCGGAACCGGCATGGCCGACGGCTACCCGGTTCAGCGCGATCGAGGTGTCGCTCGAAATCACCTTGAGCCAGTCCGAGGCGAAGCGTTCGAGGCTCGCCGTCAGCGAGGCGATGTCGAGGCCCTTGCGGTCGATGGGCGCCACGCGCACCTTGGAGGCCTGCCACTGCACCGTCGCCGTCAGCAGCCCGTCGCGGTCGCCGAACCATTTGTAGAGCGTTTCCTTGGAGCAGCTCGCCCGCCGCGCCACCGCGGTCATGGTCAGGCTGTCGCCCTCCTCGACCAGCAGGCGAAGGGCGGCGTCGAGAACGGCCTGCTGCCGCTCCGTCAGCGCTTCGCTGCTGTCGATCTCGGCGCCTGCCTGCAACACGTTTCTTTCTCGCCTGATGAAAGGTCACGCCCGTTCTTGGTGGCGTACCGTACGTTACGGTTCGGCATATTGCGCAATCCTGCTGCCGACGCAAGCGCAAAATGGAGAAAATCATTTTGGTATCCAGACGCAGCGCGCAAACCGCCAGGTCTTGGCTGGCTCAGTCGCCGGCAGGCGGATCGCGCAACCTGCCGAGCAGGGTGGCCAGTGTCTCAAGGTCCTCGACCGGAAGCCTGGCGCCCACCAGCTCGGCGATCGATCGCCCGTAGGCGGCCCACATGCGGCGACGCGTCTCGCGTCCGCTGCCGGTGATGCGGATGGTCTGGCCGCGGCCGTCATCCGCGACCGGCAGCTTCTCGATCAGGCCATCGGCCTCAAGACGGGCCAGCAGCCGCGAGATGTTGTATTGCGCGAACAAGGTCCGCTCGATGAGCTGGAACGGCCGCAGCCCGCCCTCGCCCGCTTCGGCAAGCTCGTGCAGCACGTCGTACCAGGCGAGCGGCGGCAGACCGCTGGCCTTCAGCGCATCCTCCGCTCTTTCCACGAGCTGGCGCGAGACGCGCATCAGGCGCGCCCAGGCTTTGATCGCGGCGGGTGAAGGCGATGTCCTCGTCATTGGCGCAGCCTAAGCGATAGATGCAATTGCATCAAGCTTGACGTTCGATGCATTTGCATCCATATCAATGCAACTGCATCTATATGGAGTCATCCGATGAAACACGAAATCTGCAAGGTCACCGGGGAAAGTGAGAGCGGCAAGCTCACCCTCGTCAGCCATCACCTGTGCCCCTATGTGCAGCGCGCGGCGATTGCCCTTGCCGAGAAGGGCGTGCCGTTCGAGCGCGTCATGATCGATCTCGCCGACAAGCCGGCCTGGTTCAGGGCGAGATCGCCGCTCGGCAAGGTGCCGCTGCTCAGCGTCGATCGCGGCGGCGAAGAGACGGTGATTTTCGAGTCCGCCGTCATCCTCGAATTCCTCGAGGAAACCGAGGCCAATCCGCTGCACCCAGCCGACCCGCTGACGCGCGCCCGGCACCGCGCCTGGATCGAGTTCGGCTCGGCCACGCTGAACGCCATCGGCCGCTTCTACGCCGCCTCCAGCGAGGCCGCCTTCACGGCCGAAAGCAAAGGCCTGTCGGCGATGTTCGATCGGCTCGAAGCGGAACTGGCGGACCGCGCCAGCCCCGGCCCCTGGTTCGCCGGCGAGCGCTTTTCTCTGGTCGATGCCGTCTATGGCCCGATCTTCCGCTATTTCGACGTCTTCGACGAGATCGGCGATTTCGGCATCCTCGGTGGAAAACCCCTCGTCCCGGCCTGGCGCCGTGCCTTGAGCGAACGGCAGTCGGTGAAGGAAGCGGTCGATCCTGATTATCCGCAGCGCCTCGAGGCCTTCCTGCGGGCCAAGGCTTCGCATCTTTCCGAGGTCATCCGGCAGCGCGATCAGGCCACCTCGCTTCCTGAAGCCCGATACGCCTGAACGGGTCGATCACCGTTCCGGCCACCATCGAAGCCAGCAACTGAGGCGCCGGCGGGATTTTGGCGATCGTCGCCACCAGGCGGTCGCGGATGAAGGGCAGCGCCACGGAATCGGACTGATAGAACGGCGTGAAGGCCAGCGACAGCGCCTGGAAGATGCGCACGTGCCAGCGCCGCGCCTTTGCGTAGCCCTCCAGCGCCGCATCGACGCTGCCCGCCCGCGCAAGCGCATGGCTGAGCGCCGCCGCGTCGAGCAGCGCCATGTTCGCCCCCTGGCCGAGCTGCGGGCTGGTCGAATGGGCCGCGTCGCCGATCACCGCCAGCCGCCGACCGATGGGCTGCCTCATCGTGTGATGGCCATAGCGCGCCAGCGACAGTTGCTCGAAACTCTCGATCTGGTCGGTGAAGGCGGCGCACTCCGGCCACAGCGAGACCACCCTTGCCTTCCAGGCGTCGAGCCCCGCGGCGCGGGCGCTCTCGGCATCCGCCGGCTTCAGGCTCCAGAAGAAGGCAGCCATCCGTTCGGCGCCGGGCTCGGGCCGGCCGATCGGCAGCACGCCGATCATCACGCTCGCTTTGTCATAGCGCTGCAGCAGCGCGTTCTCGTCAAAGCCCTCGCCTCTCCAGCCGAGCGAGGCCCAGAACGCGCCATAGGTGAGTGGCCTGGGTTCAGTTGGATCGTTGAGGCTTTGGCGGCGCAGCCTGGAGCGCGCGCCACTGGCATCGACGACAAGATCGAACGACCCTGCCTTGCGTCCGTTGCCGCAGAGCAGCACGGCCCTTTCGCCGGTCTCCAGCGCTTCGACCTCGACATTGGTCTCGATCGCGATCGCTTCGCGCCGGGCGGCGCGGAACAGCACGCCGAACAGCGCCGCCCGATGCACCGCCAGCCCGAATCGGCCGCCGCGTTGGGCATCGTAGCGGACGTCGAGCACCGTGCGGCCGCTTCTGGCGTCGGCGCCGTGCAGGCGATCGATGCGGCTGCCCAGTGAAAGCATGTCGCCGAGCAGGCCGAGTTCGGCCAGCACGCTGAGCCCGGTCGGCTGCAGGATCAGCCCGGAACCGACCGGCTTCGGCTCATCGAACCGTTCGAAGATGGTGACCCGGTGCCCTGCCCGCTTGAGATAGAGCGCGGTGGCCAGCCCGGCCGGCCCGGCGCCGGCAATCGCGATGTCCAGAGATTTTTGCATTGCCCGCCCAACCCGAAGTGGCCGGACAATCCTTCAGCGGCATGGCTAAATCAAGCCACCGCGCCGTCGCAGCGTGGGTCAGGCCTGCGCCGCGTCGAATGCGGCGCGCGCCTCGCGCACCGCGTCATGGTTGAGTTCGGCCCATTGGACGAGCTGATACAGGGGCACGAACATCGAACGCCCGAGATCGGTCAGGCTGTATTCGACACTTGGCGGCTTGGTTGGGAACACCTCGCGATGGACGTAGCCGTCGCGCTGCAATTCGTGCAACGTCTGGGTCAACATGCGCTGCGAGATGTCGGGAACCAGCCGCCGCAGTTCACCGAAGCGATAAGGCTTTTCCGCAAGCGCCGTTACCAGCAACGGGCTCCATTTGCCGTTCATGCCTTGCATGACGTCGCGAACCGGGCAATCGGCGAAATTGGCGCCGTCCGTCATCGCCTTGTAGATCTCGATCTTCGATTTCAGATTGACGATCTTGCCGTCCATCGCTGGTTCCCTGCGTGTGCCTACGTCCCGGAAAACTGCCTTCTTTACGGGGAGCGGTCAATTCCTAATTTAGTGCTGGTCTCTTTTTGAGACCATCAAGAGCACCCGCCGCTTCGGCGCAAAATCAGGATCTCCCCATGAGCGAAACCCTTCTCGTCACCGGCGCCTCCGGCCAGCTTGGCCGCAGCGTCCTGCGCCACCTGCTCGATGCGCAAAAGATTGCGCCGGCACGCATCATCGCCACCACGCGCAATCCCGAAAGCCTCGCCGATCTGGCGGCGCTCGGCATCACCGTGAGGGCGGCCGACTTCAACGACCAGGCCTCGCTGGAAGAGGCTTTCAAGGGCGCCGACCGCGTGCTGATCATCTCGACCGGCGACCTCGACCTCAAGAGCGACCGGCGCCTGAAGCAGCATCAGGCGGCGGTGGCCGCAGCCAAGGCGGCCGGCGTCTCCCACCTGCTCTACACCTCGATGCCCAATCCGGAGCCGGGTTCGCCTGTGCTGTTTGCCGGCGACCACTACGGCACCGAACAGGCGATCAAGGCGAGCGGTATCGCCTACACGATCTTCCGCAACGGCTGGTACCAGGAGAACCTGTTCCTGGCGCTGCCGCACGCAATTGCCTCGGGCAAGTGGTATACGTCGGCGGGCGAAGGGCGCATCGCCCATGCTGCGCGCGACGACATGGCCGCCGCGATCGCCGCCGGCCTCGCCTCCGGCTCGACCGACAGCCGGATCCACACGCTGACCGGCCCGCAAGCCTATACGACGACAGAGATCGCCGCCCTCGTCAGCGAGGTCACCGGCAAACCGCTGGAAGTCATTCAGTTGCCCGACGAGGCCCTGACCGAGGGCGTGAAGGCGGCCGGTGTTCCCGAGGAATTCGCCCGCGTCATCGTTTCCTTCGACGCCAACACCCGCTCCGGCCGCATCTCCATGGTGACGGACGCGATCGAGACGCTGTCGGGACGCAAGCCGAAGTCGCTGAAGCAGTTCCTCGAAGCCAACAAGGCCGCGCTCGCCGGCTAGAGCGACGCATCTGTGCGAAGGCCGTGCCGTGCGGCACGGCCTTTTGCTCCGCTGTTAGATGGCGACTTGCGTGCCGATCTCCACCACGCGCCCCGTTGGAATCTGGAAATACTCCGTGGCATCGGCTGCCGTGCGCGCCAGGCCGATGAACAGCCTGTCCTGCCACACCGGCATGCCGGAATTGGGCGAAGCTTTCAGCGAGCGCCGCGACAGGAAGAACGACGTCGTCATGATGTCGAACTTCCAGCCCTGCTTGCGGCAGATCGCCAGCGCGCGCGGGATGTTCGGCTGCTCCATGTAGCCGAAGGTCAGCGTCACCCGCATGAACAGCTCGTTGACTGTCTCCATCTTGACGCGGTCGCTGTCGGGCACCACCGGCTGCGGCGCCGTCACCACCGACAGGATGACGTTCTGCTCGTGCAGCACCTTGTAGTGCTTCAAGCTGTGCATCAGCGCGGTCGGCGCGCTCAGCGGATCGCTGGTCAGGAACACTGCCGTGCCGGACACCAGTTGCGGCTTCTTCTTCAGCAAATTGCCGGCCAGGAAATCGAGCGGGATCTCGTTGCGGCGGGTCTTGTCGAACAGGTAGCGGCTGCCCCGCACCCACGTCCACATGGCCAGGATGATCGTGAAGGCCACCGCCAGCGACGCCCAGCCGCCCTCGAACACCTTGACGATGTTGGAGGCGAAGAAGCCAACGTCGATGAAGGCGAACAGCGCCGTCATCGACACCGCCACCCAAAGCTGCCATTTCCAGATGCGCGTCATGACGACATAGAGCAGCACCGTCGTCACCAGCATGTTGCCGGTCACCGAGATGCCGTAGGCCGAGGCGAGCTTGCTGGATTCGCCGAAACCGACCACCAAGAGCATCACCACCAGCGCCAGCAGCAGGTTGACGCGCGGCATGTAGATCTGGCCGGACTGCTTTTCCGACGTGTGCAGGATCTCGAGCCTCGGCAGCATGTTGAGCTGCACCGCCTGCCTGGTCAGCGAAAAGGCGCCGGAGATCACCGCCTGGCTGGCGATCACGGTGGCGGCGGTCGCCAGCACCACCATCGGGATCAGCGTCCAGCCCTGGTTCATCTCGAAGAAGGGATGGCCAACGGTGCCGCCATTGGCGAGCACGAAGGCGCCTTGGCCGACATAGTTGAGCAGCAGGCAGGGAAACACGATCGACAGCCAGGCGAGCACGATCGGCTTGCGCCCGAAATGGCCGAGGTCGGCATAGAGCGCCTCGGCGCCGGTGACGGCGAGGAAGATGGCGCCGATGGTGACGAAGGCCACATCTGGCGAATTGATCAGGAAGGCGACGATGTAATGCGGGCTGACCGCCAGCAGGATTTCGGGGTCGGCGATGATATGGTTGAGGCCTGACAGGCCGATCGCCAGGAACCAGACCGCCGTGATTGGGCCGAAGATCAGCGCGACGCCGCCGGTGCCGAAGCGCTGCACCGAAAACAGGATCGCCAGGATGACAAGCGTCAGCGGCACCACATAGGGCTGGAACGTCGGCGTGACGACATTCATGCCTTCGACCGCCGAAAGCACCGAGATCGCCGGCGTGATCACCGCATCGCCGAAAAACAATGAAGCGCCGACGATGCCAATTCCGAGGATGATTGCCGAGCGCGTCGGGAAACTGCCGCGCGCCAGCGCCATCAGCGACAGCACGCCGCCCTCGCCGCGGTTATCGGCGCGCAGCACGAAGTTGATGTACTTGATGGTGACGATGATGGTCAGCGACCAGATGATCAGCGACAGCACGCCGAGGATATCGCCGCGATCGGCGACGTTGCCGCCGGACGACGCCACCAACGCCTCGCGGAACGCGTAGATCGGGCTCGTGCCGATGTCGCCATAGACCACCCCGAGCGCGCCCAGCATCAACACCTTGGTGCTGTGCTGCTCGATTTCGGGATGGCTCGATTGGTCGACGGGTTCTGCCTCACTACCAGTGTTGGCAAGGGCCATAAACGACACTCCGATAAACGCGCGGTGCTCTACGCTTGCTGCGATGCAATATCAAGTGCCGTCACGTTATGGCTTCCATGTCGGCAACGCGGGGCTCGCCTTCCTACCAACCGCAAGCTCCGAGAAACCGTCCCACCGTGCCGGCCATGCCATACTCCAACGCATCGGCTGTCAACCCGTGTCCGATCGACACTTCCGCCAATGCCGGAATGCGCCTGGCCAGCGCCGGCAGATTGGCCACCGTCAGGTCATGCCCGGCATTGACCTGCAGCCCGGCGGCAAATGCCGCATCAGCGGTTTTTCCCAATCTTTCCAGCTCCTTGGCCGCCTTGGCGGAATCGGAATGGCAACTGCCGTAGGGGCCCGTATAGAGCTCGACGCGGTCGGCGCCGGTGTCGCGCGCGGCATTGATGCCGCCCGGATCCGGATCGGAGAACAGGGACACGCGAAAGCCGCCTTTCTTCAGTCGTTTGACGATCGGAGTGAGGAACGCCGCGTCGGCGATGAAGTTCCAGCCATGGTCCGATGTTGCCTGGCTCGGATCGTCCGGCACCAGCGTCACCTGGTCGGGCTGATGCTTTTCGACAAGCGCCAGGAACTCCTCGGTGGGGTGGCCTTCGATGTTGAATTCCGCCTTCGGGAACTCGTCGTCGATCAGCGCCCTGATCTCGGGCAGGTCGGTGCGCCGCGTGTGCCGCTCGTCGGGCCGCGGATGCACGGTCAGTCCATGCGCGCCCGCCGCAAGCGCGATACGCCCGAGCCCGATGACGCTCGGCCAGGGCAGGTCGCGGCGGTTGCGCAGCATGGCGATGGCGTTGAGGTTTACGGAAAGCTTGGCGGGCATGGCTTCGGCTCGGGCTCCTCTGGGCACCCGATTGGGCGCCGCCGCGTTTGAATTGCGCGCATCTATAGCGTCTTTGACGGGAACAGACAGAGGGTTTCGGGTGTTCCAGGGGTACGACCCGAGATTGAGCAGGAGGAAAGTGCCCGTGAACTTCCTCGAATCCGTTCCGGCAATCCGGCGCGTCGACACCGACCGCGACACGCTGTTCGCCATCGATGTGGTCGGCCATGTCACGCCAGCCGATGCGGAAAACCTGTTCGGCCTGCTAGAGGCGGCCTATGCGCTGCACGCCAAGATCGACGTGCTGGTGCGCATGGTCGACCACGAGGGCGTCGACTGGGCCGAAGTGTCCGATGAAACCGTCAAGCAGGGCACGGCCCACGCGCTCGAGCATGTCCGCCGCTGCGCTGCGGTCGGCAAGCCCGACTGGGTGCCTTACGCGCAAGGCTTCTTCGCCGCGCCCCTGCCCTTCGAACTCCGGCATTTCGAAGCGCAAGACGAGGCGGATGCCTGGCGCTGGCTCGGCGCCAGGCCCGTCGAACGTCGGTGAGACCGGATCGGCCTATCTGACCACGGTCAGCCGCTCGGCCGCGCGCGTGATCGCGGTGTAGAGCCAGCGCTGGCGGGTTTCCTTGAACGCCCAGCTTTCGTCGAACAGCACGACGTCGTTCCATTGCGAGCCCTGCGCCTTGTGCACAGTCAGCGCATAGCCATAGTCGAAGTCGTCGAAACGTTTCTTCTGCTGCCAGGGGATCTCGGCGTCGGGGTCCTCGAACGCCGCCTTGAGCAGCTTGATCTTGGCGACGCCGCGGTCCGGATCGTCCTCTTCCGGCGAGACCAGCAGGTTGATGCCGGGCTTCACCGTCTCGCGCGACGAGGTCATCACCTTCCACAGCGAGCCGTTGAGCAGGCCCTTGGCGGGGTCGTTGCGCAGGCAGACCAGCTTGTCGCCGGCCTGCGGGAAATCGGCATTGAACCCCTTCAGTTCGCGCAGCCGCTGGTTATAGCGCCGCCGCGTGCGGTTGGTGCCGACCAGCACCTGGTCCGCCTTCAGCACCAGCTCCTGGTTGACGTCTTCCTTGCCGATGACCTGCGCCGAGCCATAGTCGCCGCGCATGAATTCGCGACCCTCGCGCACGTCGAGCGCCAGCCGGATGATCGGATTGTCGCGCGCCTGGCGATGGATCTCGGTGAGCAGAACGTCCGGCTCGTGTTCGGTGAAGAAGCCGCCGCCCGAGATCGGCGGCAGCTGCGCCGGATCGCCGAGCACCAGGATCGGCGTCCCGAAGCTCATCAGGTCGCGGCCGAGCTGCTCGTCGACCATCGAGCACTCGTCGATGACGACCAGCTTGGCGCGCGCGATCGGGCTTTGCCGGTTGAGCGAGAAGGTCGGCGAGATCGAGGTCTTGCCGGTCACCTCGTCCGAGACCGATTCCTCGCCCTTCGGCCTGTAGATCAGCGAATGGATGGTGCGGGCGTTGACCGCGCCCTTGGAGCGCAGCACCTGCGCCGCCTTGCCGGTGAAGGCGGCAAACTGCACCTGGCCGTCGACATGCTCGGCGAAATAGCGCGCCAGCGTCGTCTTGCCGGTGCCGGCATAGCCGAACAGCCGGAAAATCTGCGGCCGGCCGTCTTTCAGCCAGCGCGCGACTGCCTTCAACGCCTCATCCTGTTGGGGAGAGAATTCCATCAGCTGGAAAGACCGGATTCGCAAGCGAAAGACAAGACAGCCGCCACCATATCGACCACCGCCGGTGGTGAAACTCGGCGTCTACGACGGCTCAAACTATCAGGCGCCAATTGGAACGTAAAGGGAACAAATCCTATCGCGTTTCAGTTGGGCTCGGACGGGTGGTGGTCAGCCAAGGGCCATCGCGGCTGGCGGGTCGGGATCGTCGGGTGGAACGGGAACAGGCACGTATCCGGCATAGCTGCCACTCAACCGCGCTTGCCCTTTCGAACACGACCGAAGCGTATCCTCCAGCTTGAACATGTTTGCGAGCGGCACGAGCGCATCGACGACGACCTCGATGCCCCGGGTTTCTTGGCTCTCGATCTTGCCCCGGCGGCTCTTCAAGTCGCTGGCAATGTCGCGGAAATAATCCTTTGGCGTCACCACCTCGACCTTCATGATCGGTTCGAGCAATTGCACGCCAAGCTTGGGTGCGGCTTCGCGAAAACAGGCGCGGCCGGCGATCTCGAACGCCAGCGCCGAGGAGTCGGTATCGTGCCAGGCGCCGTCAACAAGCGTCGCCTTGACACCGATCATCGGAAAGCCTGCGAACGGGCCGGACGATATGACGCTGCGCAGCCCCCTTTCGACTCCCGCCACGTATTGGTCCGGAACCGCACCGCCGACGATCTTGGATGCGAAAACGAAGTCAGCGTTGCGCCCATTCGGCTCGAACGCAATCTTGACGCGAGCGAACCGTCCCTGACCGGCGACGATCGCCTTGTGCGTGTAGTCCTGTTCTCCGGCGTGGGTGATCGTCTCGCGATAGGCCACCTGCGGAGCACCGACATTCAAGTCGATCCCAAACTCGTCGCGCAGGCGATCCACCATGTTGCCAAGGTGACGCTCATCCCTGCCGCCGACGATCGTCTGGCCGGCCTCCTCGTCCCGCGTGACGCACAAGTCGGGATCCCGATCCGCCAGGCTCAACAAGGCGATATTCAGCTGTTCTTCAACGGCTTTCGACTTCGGCTCGATCGCGACTTGAAGCAAAGGCCATGGCGCGGCGGATGTCCCCATCGACCTATCCGGTCTGGCCACGGCCTGCGCTAGGCCCAGGATCGTTCTCCAGCAGGATCGGCTTGCCGTGCGGTGTGGCGTGCGCGGCGCGCTCCCAGGCGGCGGCAAGTCGATCGACATCGCTCCTGCCGGCAACGCCCTTGGCTGACAGCAGGCTTTCCAGCGCCGCCAGCCAGTGCTCGTAATAGTCATGCCTGTCCGCTGCCGCATCCGGCCTCTTCACTTCGGCGGACAGCGCATCGGCCCATTCGCTCCAGGAAAACAGACCTTTGTCGTGCAGCGCCACGGTCATGGCGAAGGCCTCGGCCTGCCACGGCTCGGCGAAGACCGGCTCGTCGAAGTCCGCCGGGAGGTCTTCACGCCGGCTCAAGATAGCTCTCCCAGGCGTCGATCGACACGGTCAGCGTCGGGTCGGCGCCCTCGCCCCAGACCGGTGCCGTCGAAGACCACCGTATAGAGCCATTGCGGGTTCTCGCCTTTCCCATGCGCATTGCTGTCGGGGAAGACAAAGCCCTCGCGCACGACCTCGACGGTGCCTTGCCTGCCGCGTGCGTAGCGCGGCAGCCGCGTGTGCCCGGTCGGATTGAAATTCTTCATGAGCACCCGGTCGCCGGCCCTGAACCGCGCCGGCGTGGCGACCGGCCGGTTGCACGGGCCGCCCCTGGCCAGCGCTGCCGGGACGTTTTCCGCCTTCAGCACTCTCTTGGGAGCAGCTGCCGGATCGACCGCCCGGCCCTCGGCCAGATCGCGGTCGCTGACGAAGCCATGCCGTTTGAGCAGCACTTCCAGCGCCTTGATCCAGATCTGATAGTAGCTCGATGAATAGTAATCGGCCGGATGCAGCGATTCCCGCGCATGCCGGCTTTCGTCGATGTTCCAGGCGCCCATGGCGCCGGCGGTGAGCGTCACGCCGAGTGCCCGCCTTTCCCAGCCGGCATGGAAATAGGGCTCGTCCGTTTCGGGCGCGACCGGCCCAAAGCCCATCTGCCCGCCGAGATCCTGCGGCCCGTTCATGCCGGCTCCCCCGTCATGCCGGCGCCTTTGCCAGTGCGGTGCCGATCATCGCATCGCGGCTCACCAGTTCGGCCAGTTGCTCCTCGCTCCAGCCCTCGGTGCCCTTCGGCCGCATCGGCACCACCAGATAGCGCAGCTCCGCCGTCGAATCCCAGACGCGGATCTTCTTGTCCGCCGGCAGGGTCAGGCCGAATTCCGCCAGCACGCCGCGCGGATCGATCACCGCCCGCGAGCGATAGGGCGGCGCCTTGTACCAGACCGGCGGCAGGCCGAGCACCGTCCACGGATAGCAGGAGCACAGCGTGCAGACGACGAGATTGTGCGTCTCCTCGCTGTTGAAGACGGCCTGCATGTGCTCGCCCTGCCGGCCGGTATAGCCCAGCGATTCGATCGCCGCCGTCGCATTGCGCCTCAGCCAGTCGGCATAGGCCGGATCGGTCCAGGCTTTGGCCACCACCCTGGCGCCGTTGCGCGGGCCGATCTTGGTCTCGTAGGTGTCGACGATGACGTCGATCGCGGCCGGATCGATCAGGCCTTTCTGGGTCAGGATCGTTTCCAGCGCGCGCACGCGCGCCGCGAACGGATCGAGCTCGTTGTCATGGTCATGATCATGCGACATGAGCCCAGACTAGAACCGCCGACATGTGGCCGCAAGCATGTCGGCTTGGGCCAGCAAGCGGCGGTCGAGCTATTCGGCCGCGGCTTTCTGGAGTTGGATGACCCGGCCTTCTTCCGGATCGAACAGCGACGGTTGCTCCGCACTTTCGACCGCATGCAGCGCCGGCCGGCTCTTCTTCATGGAGAAGCCGAGCAGCCAGCCGGAGAAATTCTCGAAATAGACGTAGATCACCGGCGTGACGAAGAGCGTCAATGCCTGCGAGGCGAGCAGGCCGCCGACCACCGCGACGCCGAGCGGCTGGCGCAGTTCGGCGCTGGCGCCGGTGCCGAGCGCGATCGGGAACGTGCCCATCAGCGCCGCCAGCGTCGTCATCATGATCGGCCGGAAACGCATCAGGCAGGCCTTGTGGATGGACTCCACCGCCGACATGCCCTCGCGCCTGAGCTCCAGCGCCACGTCGACCATCATGATGCCGTTCTTCTTGACGATGCCGATCAGCATCAGGATGCCGATCACCGCGATCACCGAAATGTCCATGCCGGCAAAACGGAGTGCAACCACCGCCCCCAGCACCGCCGACGGCAGGCCGGTGAGGATGGTGAGCGGATGGATGAAGCTCTCGTAGAGCATGCCGAGCACGATATAGATGGTCAGGATCGCGCCGCCGATCAGCAGCCCCTGGTTGGCGAGCGAATCCTGGAAGGTCTTGGCGGTACCGGCAAAGCTGGTGCCGATCGTCGTCGGCATGCCGACCTGCTCCTTGAGCTGGTCGATGCGGGTCACGCTGTCGCCCAGCGCCACGCCCGGCGGCAGATTGTAGGAAATCGTCACCGCCGGAAGCTGGCCGAGCTGGTTGACGGTGAGCGCGCCGGCCGTGCGGTCGACATGGGCGAAGGCGCCAAGCGGCACCAGGCTGCCGCTCGCCGTCCGCACCTGGATGGCGAGCATGCGCTCGGGCGACCATTCGATCTTCGGGTCGAGCTCGGTGATCACTGCATAGCTGTCGGCCGAGCCGAAGATCGTCGAGACCTGATCGGTGCCGAAGCCGCCATAGAGGGCCGAGCGCAGCGTATCGGTATCGATGCCGAGCTGGGCGGCCTTGTCGCGGTCCACCACCAACGACGCCTGTAGGGCATTGTTCTGCAGGTCGCTGGTGACATCGGCGAAGAAATTGTGGTCCGCCGCCATCGCGTCATTCAGCTTCTGTGCCCAGATATCGGTCTGGCCGGTGTCGAGGCCTTGAACCACGAGCTGGTAGGCGCTGGCCGACGACCGCGAACCCAGCCTCAGGTTCTGCACCGGCTGCATATAGGTCTCGATGCCAGCCACGCCTGCCAGTTGCTTGCGCAGATCCGAGAGCACCTTTTCGATGTCCGGGCGCTTGTCCTTGTCCTTGAGCTGCACGAACAACTGGCCCTGGTTGAGCGCATTGTTGCCGCTGCCTGCCGACCACGCCACATGATCGACATAGGGCGAATGGGAGAAGACGCTGGCCACCTGGCCCTGGAGCTTGGCCATGGCGTCGAACGAGATGTCCTGGCGGGCGACCGTCGTCACCGATATCTGGCCGATGTCCTCTTGCGGGAAGAAGCCCTTCGGCGAGACCTCGATCAGCCAGACCGACGCCGCAGCGGTGCCGACGAAGACGAGGAACACCAGGAAGGTGTGGCGCAGGCAGAAGCTCAGCAGCCAGTCGTAGCAGCGTGTGACGAAGTCATGCCTGTGGCCGCCTCCATGGGCTACCCTCTCCGCCTTCGAGACCGAAAGCAGGCGCGAGCAGAGCATCGGCGTCAGCGTCAGCGAGACGAACATCGACGCCAGGATGGCGACGGTCACCACGACCGCGAACTCGTTGAAGATGCGGCCGATGACGCCGCCCATCAACAGCACGGGAATGAACACCGCCACCAGCGAGATCGAGATCGAGATGATGGTGAAGCCGATTTCGCGCGCTCCCTTCAGCGACGCGTCGAACGCCGAGAGCCCGTCTTCCTCCATGTGCCGGAAGATGTTTTCGAGCATGACGATGGCGTCGTCGACGACCAGGCCGACGGCGAGCGTCAGTCCCATCAGCGAGATGTTGTCGATGGAAAAGCCGAACAGGAACATCGCACCGAGCGTGGCGATCAGCGAGATCGGCACGGCGACGGCCGGGATGATCGTCGCGGTAACGCGGCGCAGGAAGACGAAGATCACCATCACCACCAGCGCGATGGTCAAAAGCAGCGTGAACTGCACGTCGTCGACGGCCTGGCGGATCGAGGTCGAGCGGTCGTTGAGCAGCTTGATCGAGGCAGCGCCCGGCATCTGGTCCTGGAAGGACGGCAGCATCGCCTTGACCTTGTCGACGACGTCGACCGTGTTGGCGTCCGGCTGGCGCTGCACGGCCATGATGATGGCGCGGGTGCCGTCATACCAACTCGCTGTCGTCGTGGTCTGAACCGAATCGACGACGCGGGTCACATCGCCCAGCCGTACCGGGTGACCGTCTTTGGTGGCGATGATGAGATTCGCGAAACCCGCCGCGTTGTTAAGCTGAGTATCGGCGGTGATGGTCAGTTGCTGCTTGTCGTTCTGCAGAACGCCGAGCGGCGTGTTGCTGTTGGCCGAGGCGACCGCCGTCTGCAGCTGGTCGATCGAGATGCCGCGCGCGGCGAGCGCCGTCGGGTCGATCTGGATGCGCACGGCGTATTTCTGCTGGCCGTAGATCGAAACCTGCGCCACGCCGTCGATGGTCGACAGCGAGGGCGAGATGACGTTCTCGGCGAAGGCATCGAGATCGGTCATTGGAACCGTGTCGCTGACCAGCGACATCAACAGGATCGGCGCGTCGGCCGGATTGACCTTGCGATAGCTCGGCGGCGCCGTCATCTCGGGCGGCAGCGACCTTTGCGTGCGCGCGATCGCCGCCTGCACATCCGCCGCCGCGGCGTCGATGTCGCGGTTGAGCACGAACTGGATGGCGATCGAGGTCTGGCCGAGCGAATTGGTGGTCGAGATGGAATCGATGCCGGCGATCGTGGCGAACTGCTTGATCAGCGGCGTCGCGACGGACGTCGCCATGGTCTCCGGCGAAGCGCCGGCCAGCTGGGCGGAGACGTTGACCACCGGAAACTCGGCGCTGGGCAGCGCCGCGACCGGCAGGAACTTGTAGGCGAAAAGTCCGCCCAGCACGAGGGCGAACGACATCAGAAGCGTGGCGACGGGCCTGCGAATGCAGAATTCGGAGATCATTGGCGGGCCTCGCCCGCCTTGCCGGCTTGCGCAACCTTGGGTGCGCCCTGAGCGCCGCCATTGGCGGCCGCCTTGCCCTCATGCACGGCCGCGCCGTCCTTCAACCTGGTCTGGCCCTCGACGACAACCTTCTCCCCACGCTTGAGGCCCTGGCTGATGGCGCTGTTGTCGCCTTCGGTCAGCGCCACCTGGACGGGGCGCATCTCCACCGTATTGTCCGGCTTGACGACGTAGACGAACGGCCCCTTCTGGCTGGGTTGCACCGCGACGGTCGGAACCGAGGTCATTTGCGGCATCGTGCCGGCGTCGAGCACGACGTTCACATACTGGCCGGGCCACAGCGAAAGATCCGCGTTCGGTACGCTCGCCCGAGTGGCGATAGTGCCGGAGGCGGTGTCGACGCTGGAATCGACGAAGTCGAGCGTGCCCTTGCCGATCGGCGTCGGATCGCCGTCCTTGGTCAGCGTCACGTCGCCTTGCTGCGGGTCGGCCAGCGCCTTGTGCAGCAGGGCGAGGTTGCTCTCCGGCAGGGTGAAATTCACCTGCAGCGGATCCATCTGCGTGATGGTCACCAGCGGGGTCGAGCTGCTGCTGTTGCCGTTGCTGGTGGTGACGAGATCGCCGACCGAGACATTGACGGCCCCCAGCCTGCCCGAGATCGGCGCCGAGATCGCCGCGTAGCTCAACTGCACTGTATCGGCGTCGATGGTGGCCTTGTCCGCGTCGATGGTCGCGGCAGCCGCCTTCTGCGCCGCCAGCGCCTGATCGTAGGTCTGCTGCGTGCCGGCCTGCTTGGCGACGAGGTCCTTGGCGCGCTGCAGGTCGGCCTGGGCGCTGACCAGCATGGCCTGATCCTTCACCAGCGTCGCCTGGTCTTTTGCGAGCTGCGCCTTCAGCGCCCGGTCATCGAGCGAGAACAGAAGATCGCCGACCTTGACCATCTGCCCGTCCTTGACCGCGATCGAGACGATCTGGCTGGAGACGCGGGCGTTGATGGCAACCACGGCCGGCGAGGACACGAAGCCGATGGCATAGCGGCGGATGGGGAAATCGGCGGTGGTGGCGGCCGCGGAAACGATCGAGGCAGAATGCGTGCCACCGCCGCCGCCCTTTGCATTGTCCGGTGCCTTGGCCGTCTTTTCCGTGCCGTTGCTGGCGGCCTGACGACCCGAAATCAGTTGCTGGACTTTGCCCAGCGCCGTCGGCGAAAGGTAGAGACCGGCCCCGGCAACGCAGGCCAGCGCAATCACCGCAAAGACGATTTTTCCGCGCATCGACAACAAGCCCTCTCACGCGACACGCCGAATCCGGTGGTCTATTTCTGCTCGATCCGCGGCGCCTTGCCGCGAATTTCGCCGAAATAGATAGGACAAGGCTTTGGCGGAAAAGGGCCAAAACACGGCATTACGAAGATTTAATGTGCAGTGCACAATAAGGAGGCAACCCGACCGATGGGCCGGGACCGCGACCTAAGATCTGTTGAGAATCAGGTCGGGCCGAGTCGAAAACGGTGATTTCCGAGAACCGGAGCGGAGCGTACCTTTGGGTAGGTGAGCACCGGAAGCGCAGGAAAGCGCGGTTTGCAGGCCGGCCTCACCTGAATTTCAACAGATCTTAGCGCAGCATCGGCCACAGCGTCGCCGCCAACAGCACACCCATGGCGATGTTGAACCATTTCAGCCGCACCGGATCCGACAGGAACCCGCGCAGCGCCGTGCCGAAGCCCGCCCACACCGAGACGCTCGGCAGGTTGACGATGGTGAAGGCGACCGAGATCAGCACCACCGACAGGAACGGGTGCTCCGCATTGGCATAGACGGCCATGGCGGTGATCGCCATCACCCAGGCCTTGGGATTGACCCACTGGAATGCGGCCGCATCTATGAAGCGCATCGGTCGCGCTTCCGTCTCGCCCTTGCTGCTCAGCGAACGCGACATGGCGATCTTCCAAGCGAGATAAAGCAGATAGACGCCGCCGGCGACCTTCAATCCGGTGTGCAGCACCGGAAACGCCGTCAGCACCGCGCCGAGCCCGAAGCCGACGGCAAGCAGCAGCACCAGAAATCCGATGCTGATGCCGAGCATGTGCGGAACGGTCCTGACGATGCCGAAATTGACGCCGGAAGCCAGCAGCATGAGGTTGTTCGGCCCCGGCGTGATCGAGGTGACGAAGGCGTAGACCAGGAGCGCAAGGAACGTTTCAAGCGGCATGACGCCCTCCCAGACAAGTCATCGCGTCGAATAGGTCAGTATAATTGTCCTTTTATACCGGGCGCGCAAAGGCCACCCTGGAGCATCAACCGGGCCAGACGGTCAGGACGGAAATGACGACCTGCCGGCGCTTCGGCGCCGGCCCTTTACATCCCCTGCGGGCCGCGGTTCATCGCCGCCACGCCGGTGCGGCAGATCTCTACCAGGCCGAGCGGCTTCATGATGGCGATGAACTGATCGAGCTTGGAGCCCTTGCCGGTGATCTCGAAGATGAAATGCTCGGTGTTGGCGTCGATGACGCTGGCGCGGAAGGCATCGGCAAGACGCAACGCCTCGACGCGGCTGTCGCCGGTGCCGGCGACCTTGACCAGCGCCAGCTCGCGCTCCAGCGGCCGCTCCTGGCCAAGCTCGTGCGAGCGCACGGTGAGGTCGACCACGCGGTGCACCGGCACGATGCGCTCGAGCTGGTGCTTGATCTGCTCCAGCACATGCGGCGTGCCGCGCGTCACGATTGTGATGCGCGACAGATGCTTCTCGTGCTCGGTCTCCGAGACGGTCAGGCTCTCGATGTTGTAGCCGCGGCCGGAGAACAGGCCGATGACCCGGGCAAGCACGCCCGGCTCGTTGTCGACCAGCACGGAGAGTGTGTGGTTCTCCGGCTTTTCCGTTTCCTTGGCGATGAAATAGGCAGAGCCGGTCGGTTGTAGCTGTGCGTTCATTGGGTGAATCTCGATTTCAACTCTTGGATCTAATTCTCTGTTTGCGCACGGCTTCCTTCGACCAGCCCTGCCTTGGCTCGTCGCCTACACCAGTTCCCTGCCCTTGGCGTCGATGGCATTGGCCACCGCCTCGTCGGTCGCCTCGTCGGGGAGCAGCATCTCGTTATGCGCCTTGCCCGACGGGATCATCGGGAAGCAGTTGGCCAAAGTCGCCACGCGGCAGTCGAACAGCACCGGCTTCTTCACCGCGATCATTTCCCTGATCGCGTCGTCGAGCTCGTCCGGCTTGTCGCAGCGAATGCCGTGGCCGCCATAGGCCTCGGCCAGCTTGACGAAGTCCGGCATCGCCTCGGTGTAGGAATGCGACAGCCGGTTGCCGTGTAACAGCTGCTGCCACTGCCTGACCATGCCCATATACTGGTTGTTGAGGATGAAGATCTTGATCGGCGCTTCGTACTGCACCGCCGTGCTCATCTCCTGCATCGTCATCTGCACCGAGGCATCACCGGCGATGTCGATGACCAGTGCATTGGGATGCGCGATCTGCACGCCGAGCGCCGCCGGCAGGCCGTAGCCCATCGTGCCCAGCCCGCCCGACGTCATCCAGCGGTTCGGCTTCTCGAAATGATAGTGCTGCGCCGCCCACATCTGGTGCTGGCCGACCTCGGTGGTGATGTAGGTGTCCATGTCCTTGGTCAGCGCATAGAGCCGCTGGATGGCGTATTGCGGCATGATCACGTCGGCGTTCGGCTTGTAGGCCAGCGAGTCGCGCGCCCGCCATTTGGCGATCTGCTCCCACCACGGGTAGAGCGCCTTCTTGTCGGCCTTGGCGGTCGCCCGCCACAGCCGCACCAGATCCTCCAGCACCCGGCCGACATCGCCGAGGATCGGCACGTCGGTATGGACGTTCTTGTTGATCGACGACGGATCGATGTCGATGTGGATCTTCTTCGAGTTCGGCGAGAACGCGTTGAGCCGCCCGGTGATGCGGTCGTCGAAACGGGCGCCGATGCAGATCATCACGTCGCAATCGTGCATCGCCATGTTGGCCTCGTAGGTGCCGTGCATGCCGAGCATGCCCACCCAGTTCTTGCCGGAAGCCGGATAGGCGCCGAGCCCCATCAGCGTCGAGGTGATCGGGAAGCCGGTGAGATCGACCAGTTCGCGCAGCAGATGGCTCGCCTCCGGACCGGAATTGATGACGCCGCCTCCCGAATAGATGATCGGCTTCTTTGCGCTGGCCATCAGCTCGACCGCTGCCTTGACCTTCTCCAGGTCGCCCTGGACCTTCGGCTGGTAGCTGGTGCGCGGCGCCGTCTGCGGCGGCACATAGGTGCCCTTGGCGAACTGCACGTCCTTCGGAATGTCGACCACCACCGGGCCGGGGCGCCCGGTGGTCGCGACATGGAAGGCTTCGTGGATCGTGGCCGCGAGCTCGTTGACGTCCTTCACCAGCCAGTTGTGCTTGGTGCAGGGGCGCGTGATACCGACCGTGTCGCATTCCTGGAAAGCGTCGGAACCGATCAGCGAGGTCGGCACCTGGCCGGTCAGGCAGACCAGCGGAATGGAATCCATCAGCGCGTCCTGCAGCGGCGTCACCGCGTTGGTGGCGCCGGGGCCGGACGTCACCAGCAGGACGCCGGCCTTGCCGGTCGAGCGCGCGTAGCCTTCCGCCGCATGGCCGGCGCCCTGCTCGTGCCTGACCAGAATGTGCTCGACCTCGTCCTGTTGGAAAATTTCATCGTAGATCGGGAGAACCGCGCCGCCCGGATAGCCGAAGACATGCTTGACGCCATTGTCCTTCAGCGCCTGCACCACCATTTCAGCGCCCGTCAGTTCGCGCCGCTCGTTCCGCTCGTTGCTCATCGGTCTGGTCCCGTACTGTCGCCATTTGGGCGTTGCTGGTCGTTTAGTCGTGTTTCGGGCAATAAAAAAGGCCCCCGAGGGAGCCTGTGTGATGCGCATGGGAGGTTTTCGCCCGGCGGTTACACCGCCTTGCCCACGCGCCTGCCTACGAGAATGAGTGCCGTTTTCATGGTGGCGGACAGTAGAGGCGGGAAAGCCGGCCTGTCAACCGGGAAAATGCTCCGCCTCGCCACCGTTCGCGTGCCATCCCAAATGGCTTCACCGCGGCGGCTTGCAGTGCGCGACAAGCGGATCGCATTTGGCTCCCTTCCTCGCCTGCACCAGGGAAGGGCAATGCGGCTCGGCCTTCGCCGGCCCATGATGCGGTGTGCGCATCGCCAGCATCTGCTGATGGTTGAGCCTCCTGCGCGGCGCATGTTTGCCATCGGATGTCTCGCCGATCTCCACCTGCCCGGCGCCGGCGATCACCCTCTTGTGCTTTCGGTCGGCGGCGTTCGGTTCCCCTTCGGCGATCGCCGCTGCGGGCCGGATCGTCCTGACGCCCGCGGGCTTCTTCGGCCCATGGCCGGCGGCCTCGGGCGTACCTGCGATAACCGGAGCAGCACCTTGCGCCGGCAGGGAAGCGTTGCCGGCCAGCATCTTCACCGCCTCGCCCTTCGACGGATCGAGCCGGGCTTCGGAGAAGTCGCCCTTGCGCGGCGGGACGATCTTCGCCGCTTTGATCGACGTCACGACCGCCCTGGGAAGCTCAGGCAGGCGCGGCCCGGCATCGATCGCGACGACCTGGTTGCCAAGCCGTACGCGCGGCGCGTTGTGGACGATCACAGTCTGGTTGATGATCGTCGTGTTGCGGATGATGGTCACGTTTTCACGCACCGGCCGCACGACGCTGACGACGTCGGCCACGCCGATCGCCGCCACCGGTGCGAAGCACCACCAGCCCTCGTCGAACGCGACATCGGCAATACGCGGCGGCGCCGGAGCCCAGCCGATGTTGTCGCCGCCTTGGCGCCACACCACCCAGGCCGGCGCCCATTCGTAGCCGGCGATCCAGACCCAGCCGAATTCGGGATCGTACGCCCAGCGCCCGTAGTGGAAGACGATGCCGCCGAACGGCTCGGCCGACTCCCAGTACCAGCCCTCGTCGGTCCAGACCCATCTGCCTTCCGTATAGGGCCGCCATTCAGGCCGGACGGAGGGAACCCACACCTCGCCGAACCGGCTGGAAGTCCGCCAGCCGCCGTAAGTCGCGAGCCGCTCGCGGACGGTCACGGAAACCACGGCCGCATGCGCCGCCTGATAGGACGGAACCGCCAATGGACCGGCCAAAGTCACGCCCAAAGCCAAGGTGACGGCTGCGGAAGCTGCCAGCCCGCGCCGGGCGAATGGATGGATGGAGGACAATTGCATGACGCTCTCCTGGTTCCTTGCATCGCCATTCGCGCCCGTTGCTCTTGTCTTGAGACGCCATGGCCGCAATGCGGCAAAAGCCGATCACGATTGCGCGACCAATGGAGCGTCGCGCCACCTCCTCCTCGCCGGGCAAACCATTGAAAACACGCCAAACTATTGGAGGGCATGACGCGAGAACAGTTTTGCCGAAATACTTGCGCATGCCGGACGGGGCGATCCGGCTCCAGCGCTCGATCAAGAAGCGATCCCAAGACCGGAGGAACTGATGCTCGACAAGACCCCGAACAAGAAGCTTTCCGACCTGCTCGACCAATTCGGCGCGGCACTTGCCGCCGGCGATATCGACAAGGCCGTCGCCTGCTTTCAGGACGACTGCTACTGGCGCGATCTCGTCGCCTTCACCTGGAACATCAAGACCATGGAAGGCCGCGACCAGGTGCGCGACATGCTTGTGAGCCAGTTGGCCAAGACGAAGCCTTCGAACTGGGCGATCGCCGACGGCGAGGATGCCAGCGAGAACGGCGGGGTGCTGGAAGGTTGGATCCGCTTCGAGACGGCGGTGGCGCGCGGCTTTGGCCACATCAGGCTGAAGGACGGCAAGATCTGGACGTTGCTTACCACCATGGCGGAGCTGAAGGGCCATGAAGAGCCGGCCGGCTTCGCCCGGCCGCTGGGCGCCAGGCACGGCCATGGCAAGAACCGGCCGACCTGGAAGGAGGAGCGCGAGAAGGAAGCGGCCGAACTCGGTTTCAAGACGCAGCCGCATACGCTCATCATCGGCGGCGGCCAGGGCGGCATCGCGCTGGGCGCCCGGCTGCGCCAGCTCGGCGTGCCCACCATCATCGTCGAGAAGAACGAACGTGCAGGCGACAGCTGGCGCAAGCGCTACAAGTCGCTCTGCCTGCACGATCCGGTCTGGTACGACCATCTGCCGTACATCGACTTCCCCAGGAACTGGCCGGTCTTCTCGCCCAAGGACAAGATCGGCGACTGGCTGGAAATGTACACCAAGGTGATGGAGCTGAATTACTGGTCCTCGACCGAGGCCAAGAGCGCCGCCTATGACGACAAGACGAAGGAATGGACCGTCGTCGTCCACCGCGACGGCAAGGACATCACGCTGAAGCCGAAGCAGTTGGTGCTGGCGACCGGCATGTCCAGCAAGGCCAACATGCCAAGCTTCAAGGGCATGGACAGCTTCAAGGGTGATCAGCATCATTCCTCGAAGCATCCCGGCCCCGACGCCTATGCCGGCAAGAAGGCCGTCGTCATCGGTTCGAACAATTCCGCCCACGATATCGCCGCCGCACTCTGGGAGGCCGGCGCCGACGTAACCATGGTGCAGCGCTCGACCACCCACATCTCCAGATCCGACACGCTGATGGAGATCGGGCTGGGTTCGCTCTACTCGGAAAAGGCCGTGCAAAGCGGCATGACGACGGCCAAGGCGGATCTCATCTTCGCCTCCTTGCCCTACAAGATCCTGCACGAATTCCAGATCCCCGCCTACGCCGAGATGAAGAAACGCGATGCCGCGTTCTACAAGGGCCTGGAAGAGGCCGGCTTCATGCTGGACTGGGGTGACGACGAGTCCGGCCTGTTCATGAAATATCTCAGGCGCGGCTCCGGTTATTATATCGACGTCGGCGCGTCCGACCTCATCATCGACGGCTCGATCAAGTTGAAGAGCGGCGTCGAGGTGAAGGAAATCAGGGAGCATTCGCTGCTTTTCTCCGACGGCTCGGAATTGCCGGCGGACCTGATCGTCTACGCCACCGGCTACGGCTCGATGAATGGCTGGGCGGCCGACCTGATCTCCCGCGAGGTGGCCGACAAGGTCGGCAAATGCTGGGGTCTCGGCTCCAATACCACCAAGGATCCCGGCCCCTGGGAAGGCGAGCTGCGCAACATGTGGAAGCCGACGCAACAGGAGGCGCTCTGGTTCCATGGCGGCAACCTGCATCAGTCACGCCACTACTCGCAATTCCTGTCGCTGCAGTTGAAGGCGCGGCACGAAGGCATCGCGACACCGGTCTACGGGCTGCAGCAGGTTCACCACAAGGGATAGGCCGCTCTGCCGCTTGTGCGAACAACAACGCGTAGCCCGCGCGGCCTCTCGGCCGCGCGGGCTTTTATTTCAGGCCCGGAGCACCACGCCCCTCGCCTTGGCCCAGCGCTCGACGATCTTGCGCTCCTCCAGCGTTGCGAGGCGGTTGCCGAAACCGCGCACCTGCACGGCGCGGTTTTGCGGGTCGAGCTCGATCGTCAGCAAGCGCTCGATCTTGCCAAACGCCTTGCGCCGCAGCACCCAGATCGAGGCGTTGCCGGCGATGCACTTGGCGGCATACAGCGAGACGCAGTGATGCATCGCGCGGCTTTCGGCAACCAGGTCCTCGGCCGTCTTCAGCTGGCGAACGAAGAACCGCTCGCCATGCGCCTTCGCCTCCTTGGCCGACGGCTCCCAGTCCCAGTCCTCGAGCCGCGAGCCATCCCAAGCAGGGCCTTGCGCCTGCTGCCCTTTCCCGGCGGCGCGGCGGCGCATCGCCTCGATGCGCTCGATCGCGGCAATGTCGCGGTGCCATTCCACCATCTGCCTGCGCAGCGAGACAAGCGTGCGCCCCTTCAGGCTGTAGGCTCGATCGCGCCGGTGCATGGCGCCGAGATAGTCGCACAGGTCGTCGATCTCCTCCCGCGAGGTGGGATGTCCGCAGAAGAACCGCGCCACCTCGCGCCAGAAGGCAATCTCGCCACGTGGCGTGCGCGCGATCTTCGTCCGGGCGAGCCGGGCCGCCAGGCCGGGATCGTCCGTGCAGGACCGGACGATCGCCAACCAGATCGCCTCCTCGAAGGTGAAATCGCCGACGACGTTCACGAAGCAATGCACTTCCTTGCGCGACAGCCAGGCATTGGCGCCCGCCTTGTAGAGGGAGTCGCCACGCGCGGCCGCGACGTACCAGGCCTTGCGAAGCGCGACCTCGTCGGCGTTCAGCCCCGAGCTATCCAGCCAGATCGCCTCGAGCGGCGTCGAAACCGGATAGCGCGCATAAAGAAAACGGGCAGCCGCCAGCCGCAGCCGCGCGGGGTCGCGCGTCTTCAGCTTCGGGCGCCACAAGGCGCCGTCGCGGATGGCCATGCGGGCAAAGCCCCGGCATGCTTCCTCGATCGCCCGCTCGAAATCCGGAGCGGGACGCTGAACGGCGGAAACCCGCCGCAGCGTTACCTGATATGCTTCAATGCGTTGGCGCTCGGCGTCCTGCCTGAGCTGGATCATGGATTTGGCCATGGCCGTTCTTCCTAATTGGACCCCTGTCAGCCGCACGCAATTCCAGCGTCGGCACGGAATGTGTCGATCTGGATTGCCGGGACATTGACAGGTCTCCTTCGGAAGACGGATTAGGAATGGGCGGCTTCTCTAGGCTCGCGGCAGATTTGACGCAAGAGGCGTTCTTTGAAGACTTGCAATCGCCGGCCAGAGTGTTGCACGGAAGCATTTCTAGTCTTTCAGGTAACCACTATTGTCGGCAAGGACTCTCAGCTTTGAAATGCATCGCGATTTAATGGCCTCTATCGCCAAGCATCACGCGGCCTTTTCCGCCGCGAACTTCCTCACCACCCGCTCCAGCAGCGGCGCGTAGTCGCGAAAGGCGCGCGTCTTCATGTTGGCGACCTTGCCGCCCTCGTCCCAGATGCGGACGCGCACCGCCTCCTCATGGAACGGGTTCCTGCGGAACTCGGCCACCTCCTCGGCGCTCATCGGCCCGCCCTGCAGCGACAGCGTGTGGACAGAGGCCGGCGAGAGCTTGCCGAAATAGGTCGGGTCGGTGGCGCAGAGATAGCGCTTGGCCGAGACATGCAGCCGCACGCATTCGACGATGACCGGCGGGAAGAACGGCGCCAGCACCTCGCCGCCCGCCTCGTCATGATGCTTGTCCTCGACATCGTCGGGCGAATAGGTGCCGAACTCGCTGGTGTAGTGTCCGATGTCGTGCAGCAGCGCCGCCGCCACCAGCTCGTCCGGCGCGCCGTCCTGCTCGGCCAGCCACGCGCCCTGCAGCATGTGCTCCGACATGGTGACGGGCTCGCCGAGATAGGATTCGGCACCACGTCGCACAAAAATGTCGGCGATGAATTCGACGATGTTGCCGCTGTTCAGCGCCTGCCCGTTCATTCCGCCGCCTCCCTGAAATCGTGCTCGATCGCCGCAAGCGTCGACAACAGCCCGTCCTTGTCGGCGTAGCAGCCCTGCAGCCAGCGTTTGCCCGAGCCGGAAAACGCCTTGCGCGCATGCATGACGCGGGTGTTGTCGACGATGAAGGCCTGCCCAGCCTCCAGCTTGAAGGTCACCTCGAAGCCGGGATCCTCGATCAGCTCGGCGAACCGGCGATAAGCGGCGTAGTATTTGTCCATCTCGGCGAACGGCACGTCGACCGTCGGCGCCAGCGAGCGGTTGTTGAAGCGGATGCAGAGCAGTTCGCCATCCGGGCCGAGCTCGATCATCGGGCGCTTGGCTTGCAGACGCACGCCCGACGAGCCGGCATATTCGAAGCGTGCCGGATAGGAGCTCAGCAGACGGAACCCGTGCGGATCTTCGGCCTGCAGCGCGGCCGCCACCGCGAAACCGTCGACTACGGTGGATTCGCCGCCCTCGACCGTGTTCTCGATGCAGGCAAGGATCTGCAGCGTCGGCACCGGATCGCGGTAGGGATTGTCGGTATGCGCCTGCAGGCCGAGATTGGTGTAGGCGAGATTGTTCGGATTGACCTCGGCGCGCACCTCGAACCAGCGCCCGTAATTGGTCTCCCTGATGTAACCGAACAGGTCGGACACCTTGCACAGCGCCCCCGACTCCGCCGGCAGGCCATCCATCACCGCAAAGCCGTAAGTCCTCACTGCCGAAAGCCATTCCCTGAGCACGCTGCGATCGTGGCTGGCGGCCGCATATGCCGCGCGCGGCACCGAATTCTGCATCGTCGCCCTTGTCCAGCATTGAACCACGTCGGCCGTCCAGCCTCCCTTGCGCAGTTCGACACGGTCATAGGCATGCGCGTACAACCAGCCTGCCGGGAAACTGACGGTCTTTTGCTCGGGGACGAAGCTGATCTCCAGTGCGCCGCCCTTGACCGAAGCCGCCGCGATCCGCGTCCCGGCCGGAATGTCGAGAATGGTGATCAGGCGCTGACCGTTGCCGGCGCTGCGCGTCTTGTCGTCCAACGCATTGTCGCGCAGCCACATGGCGTGAAAGCGGGTGCGCATCCCGTTGTCCCAGCTCAGTTCGACCGTTCGTCCGTCGTCGCCGATCAGCGCCTTGGTCAGCATGTCCAGCAGCTCCATCTTTCCCACGGCATCCGCAGGGTTTCGGGTTGCATGATGCTGGCTTCGTAGTCATAACTCAAATTATCATTTTGCAGACTATGGCTATAGAATTCTAATGGCTGGAAGAATTGCCGGCGCCTTACCTCCGCTCGACTGGTTGCGCAGCTTCGAGGCGGCGGCGCGGCTTTCGAACTTCACCGCCGCGGCGGCCGAACTCGGCCTGACGCAGGCGGCCGTCAGCCAGCACATTCGCTCCCTCGAGCAGCGGCTGAAGACCAGGCTGTTCGTGCGTCTTGCCCGCGGTGTGGCGCTGTCGCCGGAGGGCGCCGCCTATCTTCCCCACATCCAGTCGGCCTTCGCCACCATCGGCAACAGCACCACGGAATTGTTCGAGCCGCGCGCCGTCCAGACCGTGACGGTGCGGGTGCCGATCTCCTTTGCCTTGCTGGTGCTCGTGCCTGCGCTCCCCGACCTGGCGAGAGCCCTGCCGCGGATCCAGCTCGACGTGGTGACCATTCATCGTCCCGCCGACTACGACCAGCCGGGCTCGACGCTCGACATCCGCTTCGGCAACGGGAACTTCCCCGGGCGCGAGGCCAACAGGCTGACTGTCGAGCGGCTGGTGCCGGTCGCCTCGCCGGCCCTGGCCGGCAATGCGGACTGGACGTCCCTGCCCTTGCTTCTGGTCGCCGGCGCGCGCGAGATGTGGGCCGAATGGTTTAGCGCTGCCGGCGTGCCGGGACATACCGGACGTTCGCACCGCTTCGACAGTTTCGTTGCCGCCATGGAAGCGGCCAAGACCGGCGCCGGCGCGCTGCTGGGCTCCAGGCCGCTGATCGATACGGCGCTTGGCAGCAAGGCGCTTGTGGCGCTTTCCGGCTTCGAGCTTTCCAGCAGCTCGGGCCATTTCCTGACCCGCGCTTCGGCCACTGGGCTGACCCAGGCCGAGCAGGATTTTCGTCTGTGGCTGCTGTCACGCCTTGCCGGAATCGGCGCTCTGTAGGCTTGCGCCGATCCGTTTCCAGTAGATCAGCGTGCCGGTCAATCCGCCATGCGGCTTCAGCGCGAAGTCGGGGATTTCGCCGGTCAGCGTGAAGCCGAGCTTCTCGTAGAGACCGGAGGCTCCCTCCTCGCTTGCCGTGTCCAGAACCAGCAAGGTGCGGCCGCGCTCCCCGGCGATGTCTTCCGCGGCCCGCATCAGTCGGGTCGCCACGCCTTGGCGACGACGATCGACGCGGGTCATCAGCTTGGCGATCTCGGCCCGGTGCGGCTGGTTGGGAGGAAAGTCGAGCAGCAAGGTGACCGTGCCGGCAAGGACATCGCCATCCCATGCGCCCAGCACCACCCGTTCGCCTAGCGCGGCGGCGGCAAGCGACTTCCGCCAGAAGGCCTCCGCTGCATCCTGCGCCAGCGGGTGCATAAAGCTCACCGACCCGCCGGCAGCCACCGTCTCGACCAGAAGCGCGGCCAGCAGTTTTTCCGTCTCGGCGTCCTGACTGAGGACGGTGATTTCTGTGGAAGTCATGTTCGCGGAGTGTCCCTTCGGATAAACGTGGATGACGCGGGGCGACCTGTTTCCAGCGTCACGAGAGATGGCTGAACCGCCTTCGCTTCCTTGCGCGGCGGATTTCGGCGATCCGCTCGGTGTCGCCTTCGCCGAGATGGCGACCGCGCTCGAGGATCTCGAGCGTGTATTCCTCATAGGTCAGGCCAAGCCGCTCGGCCCTGTCCAGCCGCATCAGCATGACGTCGCGGCTCGGCGCCTTCCATGCCTTTGCATGGGCCGCCTGCCAGGCGAAGAAGATGTAGGCGCCGCCCTTGCCCCAGGGCGGACCGTCATAGTCGTCGAGCGGCGGCCCGCCATTGTGCGAGCGTCGGGAACGTCGAGCCATGCCGTCAGCCTCTGACCAGCGCGACGAGATAGTCGGCGGCGTCCGGTCCCGGCGCATGGAAGGTGCAGTCGGACGGCGCGCCGAGCGCCAGGCAGTCGCCGGGCCGCAGACTGTGCACGACTTCGCCTTCCGTGAAATCGAGCCTCCCGCCGATCAGCCAGATCTGCTGCTTGATGAAGGCGTAGGACGCCGCCGGAAAGCTGACGCTCTGCCCCGCCGGCAAGCGCACCTTGATCAGTTCGAGCGGCATGTCGGAAGCCGGCGAGAGGTGCCGCCTGAGATAGCCGGTGGCCGGATCGCGCCAGACCGGCTGCTCGCCTTCGCGCAGCAGGCCGCCGCCCTTGAGTTCCGCCCTGGCAATGAGCGTCGACAGCGTCATGCCGAAGGCCGCGGCGATGCGCACCAGCAGCGCCGCGGTCGGGCTGGTCTTGCCCTGCTCTATGGTGCTGAGCATCGCCTTCGACACATCGGAGCGTTCCGCGAGCTCCGCCAGCGACCAGCCCCGCAAGGCCCGTTCCGAGCGTATCCTGCTGCCAAGGCTGGATGAAATGTCGTTCGCTATATCATTCATTCGTTCAATATAGAGAACTCGACACGGAATGAAAGTCGGCGTTCGATCGAATTTTCGCGGTCGGCTTAACGGCGCCTACACCATCCGACCTCACCCCGGCTTAACCTCATCTGTGTAGGTTGCATCCCGAGGGAATGGGGATCATGCCATCTATGTTTGTCGAACGCGAAGTCTCCGTTGGAGAAGCGACCTCGCAGGAGCGTCGCAACAGGGAGCAGAGCGACAAGCGCATTCTCGGCAATGTCGTGCAATGCGATGGCGCGCGCGCCACCATTGGCGCCTATGCCGACGATATCGAAGGCGCGATCACCGGCCTGTGGACCGTCGGCAAGATGATCTCGATCAACCTCGGCTCGACCCGAACGGTCGGCCTCGTTTACGCGATCGGCAAGTCGGACCGCGCCTGGAGCAATGAGGGGCAGAACCCGATCGAGGTCAGCATCGAGTTGATCGGCGAGGTGCGCGACGGCGCCGAGCCAGGCGCCAAGCCCGTCTTCGACCGCGGCATCACCACCTATCCGCATATCGGCGCCATTGCGCACCGCATCCGCAGCCGCGACCTGCAGGCGGTCTACGATCTCGCCGGCCGGCATTCGATCACCATCGGCACGCTGTCGCAGGACGAGGCGATCGACGCCAACATCGCCATCGACGATGTCCTGGCGCGTCACTTCGCCATCGTCGGCACGACCGGCGTCGGCAAGTCCACAGCCGTGTCGCTACTGTTGCGCAAGTCGATCGAGGCCCGGCCGGACCTTCGCATCCTCATCCTCGACCCGCACAACGAGTTCGCTGCCTCGCTGCCCGAATATTGCGTCAGGGTCGATTCCAAGACGCTGGACCTGCCCTTCTGGATGTTCAGGCTGGAAGAGTTCGCCGAGGTGCTGTTTCGCGGGCGCGAGACGGAGCCCGAGGAAGTCGATGTGCTGCGCGATCTCATCCCCGCCGCCAAGAACCTCTATCGCAACCCGGGCTCCGGAACCTATCTGCGGCGCGGCAGCGACGCGCTGACCGCCGATACGCCGGTACCCTACCGCATCGCCGATCTCATCAAGCAGATCGACGAGCGCATGGGCATGCTTGAAAGCAAGAACGACCGCCCGACGCTGAAATCGCTCAAGACGCGCATCGAATCGGCGGCGTCCGATCCCCGCTATCGCTTCATGTTCAACTCGCGCCTGATCGAGGACACCATCCACGAGACGATCGGCAACATCTTCCGCGTGCCGAACCACGGCCGTCCGGTGACCTGCTTCGAGATGGCCGGCATGCCGTCCGAGGTGGTCAATTCCGTCTGCTCGGTGCTGGCGCGCCTGGCGTTCGACCTCGCTCTGTGGAGCGAGGGGCGGCTGCGGCTGCTGCTGCTGTGCGAGGAAGCGCATCGCTATATGCCGGCCGATCCCCGCCTCGGTTTCGCGCCGACAAGGCACGCGCTGTCGCGCATCGCCAAGGAGGGGCGCAAATACGGCTGCTATCTCGGCGTCGTCACCCAGCGTCCGGGCGAGCTCGACCCGACCATCCTGTCGCAGTGCTCGACCTTTTTCGCCATGCGGCTGGCCAACGAGCAGGACCAGGCGATCATCCGTTCGGCGATCGCCGATTCGTCCGCCTCGACGCTGGCCTTCCTGTCCTCGATGGGCCAGCGGGAAGCCATCGCCTTCGGCGAAGGCGTGGCGACGACGATGCGGCTGAAGTTCGAGAAACTGGCGCAGGAACTCATCCCCGGCACCGGCACGCGCGAGCAGGCGGTGCCCTCCGAAACCGGCGAAGACGTCGATCTCGCCGCGATCGTCGAACGGCTGCGCAACGTGCCGAAGCCGCAGCAGCAGATGGCCTTCGCCGAGGTCGTCGACACCGCTCGCCAGGCGGGCGACCCGGACTACCGCAAGCCCGCCGCCCCGCGCATGCAGCCGGACGAGGACTTCGACACCCGCTACGGCCTCAAGCCCGCAACCTTCGGCATGCGCCCGCAGAACGATTGATCTCTTCTTCTTCGGAAGTTCGGAGAAATCCCGAGAGAGAATTCATCAGGCCGGATTGAATGGCGCGGCTTTCGAGAACCCGGAGCGGAGCGGACATGAGTCCGTGAGCACCGGAAGTCGAGAAGGCCGAGTCAGTCGGCTGGCCTCATGAATTCGCTCCGGGATTTAGGCGCAGACGCGGTTGCGGCCTTGCCTCTTCGCCTCATAGAGCTGGCGGTCGGCGCGGCGATAAAAGTCCTCGGCCGTTTCCTTACGGTCCCAGACGGCGAGGCCGACGCTGGTGGTGATTTTGAGGCGAACGTTGCCGGACAGCACCGACATGTTGGCGATCGCCTTGCGGATGCGCTCGGCGAATTTGGCCAGCAATTCGGCGTCCATGTTCGGCGTCACCACGGCGAACTCCTCGCCGCCGAGCCGCGCCACCACGTCATGATAGCGCGTCATGCCCTTCAGGCAGCCGGCGACCGCCTTCAGCACCTCGTCGCCGACGTCATGGCCATGCGTGTCGTTGACCTGCTTGAAATGGTCGAGATCGAGGATCATCAGCCCGACCGGCTTTTCGATGCGACGGAACTCCTCGAGATATTCCTTCAGCGCGTCGTCGAAATAGCGCCGGTTCTGCATGCCGGTGAGCCCGTCGGTCAGCGCCGCGTGCTCCAGCGTTTCCGAACGCGCGCTGAGTGAGACCGTCATGGCGCGCAGCTTGCCCTCTTCGGTCGCCTGCCTGCGGATCAGCGGGTAGATGAAGAAGACGCCGAAGAACAGCGCGGTCGCCAGCAGCACGCCGGTCGCGAACAGCAGTCTGTTGAGATACTTGATCTTTTCGATGCGGGAGGCCGCGTCCAGGTCGGTGGCGATGGCCTGCAGGAAACCGTAGGCGTGCAGCGTCACCAGGCCGGCGGCCAGGATCACGAAAATAAAGACGAAAAATGCGGATTCCGCCTTGTGGAAACGCATCTGCTCCCCGTGGAACTACCCAAAGTTCCTTATGCCATGCAGGGCCTTACGGAGGGTTAATCAGGACAACCTGAGCGAGAATGTCCGGTTTTTGTCTTACTTTCGTGATTGCATTAGCGGCCAGAGATCAGATCGCAGGCATGGCGCCGCCGGCGACATGCAATCGCCGCCATTCCGGACCCAGTTGATGGCGGAACCAGGTCGCCTGGCGCTTGGCATATTGCCGCGTCGCGATCTTGGCGCGCTCGATCGCTTCGGCGAAGCCCAACTGCCCGGCCATCGCCGCCTGCAACTCGCGCACGCCGATTGCCTTCATCGCCGGCAGATCCGGATCGAGGTTGAGCGCCAACAGCTCTCTGACCTCGTCCAGGGCGCCGACGTCCAGCATGCGGTCGAACCGCGTCTCGATCCGCCCGACCAGCTCCGCGCGATCCGGTTCGATGACCAGGAACCGCGCGCTCTCGCGGTCGATAAGCGGCCGGCCCCGCGCCGCCTGCCATTCGGCTATGGAACGGCCCGAGGCGTCGAGCACCTCCAGCGCGCGCACGATGCGCTGGCCGTCGGTCGGCCTGAGCTGCATG
The DNA here is from genome assembly GCF_004792275.1 of Mesorhizobium sp. M4B.F.Ca.ET.143.01.1.1. Classification (NCBI taxonomy): domain Bacteria; kingdom Pseudomonadati; phylum Pseudomonadota; class Alphaproteobacteria; order Hyphomicrobiales; family Phyllobacteriaceae; genus Mesorhizobium; species Mesorhizobium sp. M4B.F.Ca.ET.143.01.1.1. The sequence goes on along the minus strand of NZ_SRSR01000003.1, from coordinate 482,697 downwards.
CCGACCGCCGAATCCTCGCGCATAAGGATGCGGTGCAGCCTCTCGGCGCCCTGTTCCTTGAGTTCGTAGCGCCAGCGGTCGCGGATCGCCGTCGGAATCTCGGGCATGTCCGAAATCCCTTCGGCAAGCGCGCGAAAGTAGAGCCCGGTGCCGCCGACAAAAATCACCGGCCGTTCCACGAAGGCACCGACCGGCCGTTCGGCGAGCAGGCGGTCCTCGATCAGCTTCGTCACGTCGCGCAGCCAGGCGCCGGTGGAATAGGCGACCGACGGATGGACGTGGCCGTAAAGATGGTGCGGCGCGCGGGCGAGATCGGTGGAGCCCGGCCGCGCTGTCAACACGTCGAGCACCGAATAGCCCTGCATGGAATCGGTGTTGACGATGATGCCGCCCTGGCGCTCGGCGAGATCCAGCGCAAGCGCCGACTTGCCGCTGGCGGTCGGCCCGGCTATCAGGATCGCGTTCTTCACGCGGCCCTCGCCCGCCTGTCCGGAAGTCCCGATGCCGCTGATCGCCACGCTTGTGTCCCATCCCGAAGGCCGCGCCGTATCGGCCACGCTAGCGAATATGGCCTCACGGTCGGTCGGCGCAAGCGCTGTTCGCTGGCTGGCCGAGGACATCGCCTGCGATCTCGTCCTGCCGGAAACCGCGGACGCCTCTGAAACGGCCGCCACCCTGCGCGCCGCGCTCGCCTCGCACCCGGTCGACGTGATCGTCCAGCCGGCTGACGGCCGGCGCAAGAAGATCCTCATCGCCGACATGGATTCGACGATGATCGACCAGGAGTGCATCGACGAACTGGCCGACGAGATCGGCGTCAAGGACCGTGTCGCGGCGATCACCGCGCGCTCGATGAACGGCGAGATCGCCTTCGAACCGGCCCTGCGCGAGCGCGTCGCCCTGCTGAAGGGCCTCGACACCGCCGTGGTCGACCGCCTCGTCGAGACCCGGCTGACGCTGGCATCCGGTGGCCTCGTGCTGGTGCGCACCATGCGGGCCAACGGCGCCTGGGCGGCGCTCGTGTCCGGCGGCTTCAATGTCTTCACCAGCCGCATCGCGGCGATGCTCGGCTTCCAGGAAAACCGCGCCAACCGGCTGATCGAGGAGAATGGCCGTTTCACCGGCCTGGTCGCAGAGCCGATCCTCGGCCGCGCCGCCAAGGCGGAGGCCTTGCTCGAGATCGCCGCCCGGCTTGGTCTCACCCCTGCCGACGCGCTTGCCGTCGGCGACGGCGCCAACGACCTCGATATGATCCGCCTGGCCGGCACCGGCGTCGCCCTGCATGCCAAGCCCTCGGTGGCGGCGGAGGCCAAGGTCCGCATCGACCATGGCGACCTGACGGCGCTGCTCTATCTGCAAGGCTATCGCCAGGAGGAGTTTGCCGGATGAAACCGATGCGCACCAAGCGCCTGATCCTGCGCAACTGGGAGGATCGTGATCGCGAGCTCTTCCATCGCATCAATTCTGACGAGCAGGTGATGGAATTCTTTCCGTTCCGCCGCGACCGCGCCGAGACGGATGCCAAAATGGATGAATTTCGCGGCTGGATCGCCGAGGATGGCTTTGGCTTTGCCGCCGCCGAGATCGCCGCGACGGGCGAATGCATCGGCTTTGTCGGCCTCTTGGAGACCGATCACGTGCCGTCCATGCCTTCCGACACAATCGAGATCGGCTGGCGGCTGGCGCCCGAATTCTGGGGCAAGGGCTATGTCACGGAGGCGGCCGAGGCCTGGCTCGCCTTTGGCTTCGAGACGCTCGACCGCGACGAGATCGTCTCCTTCGCCGTGGCCGACAACCACCGCTCCACCGCCGTCATGAAGCGCCTCGGCATGAGCGCCGATCCGGCGCGCGACTTCGATCATCCCGACATCCCGGACAGTCATCCGGCGCTCAAGCGGCATGTCTTCTACAGGCTGGCGCGCGATGACTGGCAGGCACGAAAAAGGGCGGCTCGTTAGCCGCCCTTTTCATTGAAACTCAGTCGGTTGCGCGATTTTCCGGACTCAATCCATCCGGATCGTAACGAACCGCAACTCACCGGTCTTCGACGCCAGCATCAGGAGCGCGTTCTTGCGCCCTTGTTCCTTCAGCGCGCCGATGCGGTCCATGACGTCCTTCGGCGTCGCCACCGATTCCTGGGCGATCTCGGTGATCACCTCGCCAGGCTGGATGCCGCGCTCGGCCGCTGCCGAATCCTTGGTGACGTCGGTGATGACGACGCCCGAGACGTCGGCGGCGATGCCGAACTTGGTCCGCGTCTCGTCATTGAGTTCGCCGATGGTCATGCCGAGCACGGCCGCCGTCGAGACCGCGGGCGCCTTGTCGCCATTGTCCTGGTCGGTGTTGCTGCCGTCCTCGCCGCTGGCCAGCTTCTCGCCGTCCTCGAGCCGGCCGAGCGTCACCTTCACCGTCTGCTCGACGCCCTTGCGCACGATGACCACGTCCACCGCCTTGCCGACCGGGCTTTCGGCGACGACGCGCGGCAGGTCGCGCATCTCGTGAATGTCCTTGCCGTCGAACTTGATGATGACGTCGCCGGCCAGGATCGTGCCGTTGTCGACCGGCCCGCCCTTGATGACGCCGGCCACCAGCGCGCCCTTGGCGGTCGCCATGCCGAGGCTTTCGGCGATGTCGTCGGTCACCGGCTGGATGCGCACGCCGAGCCAGCCGCGCCGCGTTTCGCCGAACTGGCGAAGCTGGTCGACGACGCCCGAGGCAAGCTGCGAGGGAATGGAGAAGCCGATGCCGATCGAGCCGCCCGACGGCGAGATGATCGCCGTGTTGATGCCGATGACCTCGCCCAGGCTGTTGAACAGCGGACCGCCGGAATTGCCGCGGTTGATCGCGGCGTCGGTCTGGATGAAGTCGTCATAGGGGCCGGAATTGATGTCGCGGTTGCGTGCCGACACGATGCCGACCGTCACCGTGCCGCCGAGGCCGAACGGATTGCCGATCGCCATCACCCAGTCGCCGACCCGCATCTTGGTGGAATCGCCGAACTTCACCGCCGTCAGCTTGTGGCCCTTCGGGTCGACCTTCAGCACCGCGACGTCGGTCTTGGTGTCGGTGCCGACCAGCGTCGCCTTCAGCGTCACGCCGTCGGAGAAATTCACCTCGATGTCGTCGGCGTCGGCGATGACGTGGTTGTTGGTGACCACGATGCCTTGCTCGGCGTCGATGACGAAGCCGGAGCCCAGCGACTGCACTTTCTGGGCGCCGCCGCCCTTGTCGCCGCCGCGGTTCTTGAAAAAGTCGTCGAAGAAATCCTGGAACGGCGAGCCCTCGGGCAATTGCGGCATCGGCACCGCGCCGGGTCCTTCCGAGCCCTTCACCGTCTGCGAGGTCGAGATGTTGACGACGGCGCCCAGCAGGCCCTGGGCAAGATCGGCAACCGAAGCCGGTCCGTCGGCGGCGACGGTCGGCGTCACGGTGGACGGGACAAGGAAGGTGCCGACGAGCAGCGCCGCTGCGCCGGCGACGAGCGTCCGCCTGGCCACGCGCAGAAGGGTGTTGGGTGTCATCGAGGGCCTCCCGGTGTTTCTGAAAGAAAGCGCTTCCGCAAAAACGCCGCGTTGCGTCATGTTGGCAAGAAATACGGCACGTTTGCGGCTATGGCTATCGGCAGAGGATAAATCGTCCGTTACGCCGGCACCAAGAAATTTTCGTCAGCCGCGCACCAGCCAGACGATGCCGACGCCAATGGCGATCGCCGCCAGTCCAGCGATGCGCAGCGCGGTCTCCGGCATCGACAGCACCTCGGTGGCGAGCTTCTTGGCCAAGCCCGGAAACCCGCCATAGACCAGGCCCTCGACGACGAGGACCAGGCCCATTGCCGCGAGAAAATCCTGCACCGGCCGCTACTGGCCGGTGCCGGGTTGCGCCGGCGGCGTGGCCGGCGCGGGTTGCGGCGCCGTTGGCTTTACCGGTGCTTCCATGCTGTTCGGATCGCGGAAATAGCGGAAGAACTCGGACTCAGGCGACAGCACCATGGTCGTCCCGGTGTTGTCGAGCGCCGTGCCGTAGGCGTTCATCGAGCGGTAGAACTCGAAGAAGGCCGGGTCGCGCTGATAGGCGGCCGCGAAGGTCGCGCTGCGCTGGGCTTCGCCCTCGCCGCGCAGGATTTCCGATTCCTTCTGCGCCTCGGCGACGATCTCGACCACTTCGCGGTCGGCGCGGGCCTTGATGCGCTGCGCCGCCTCGTTGCCGCGTGCCCTCAGCCGCTCGGCCTCGGCGAGACGCTCGGCCTTCATGCGGTCGAAAGTCTGCTGCGAAACCTCGGCGGTCAGATCGGTCCGGCGAATGCGCACATCCTCGATTTCGAGGCCGAGCGAGGTGGCGTCGGGCCTGAGCTGGTCGCGCACCTCGCGCATCATGACGGCGCGTTCCTCGGACAGCGCGGCCTCGAAGTCGCGCAGACCGTAGACACGGCGAAGCGCCGCGTCGAGACGCGTCCTCAGCCGCTGCTCGGCAAGCTCGATGCTGCCGGACACCGCGGCGCGGAAGACGCGCGGGTTCGAGATACGGTAGGCAATGAAGGCATCGACCTCGTAGAACTTGCCGCCCGAGACCTGGACGCGGATGTTGTCGAGGTCGAAGCGCAGTACGCGGTTCTCGATCAGCTGCACGCTGTCGGCATCGAAGAAGGCGAAGGGCGCCTTGAAATAGATGCCGGGCTCGGTCTTGACGTCGACGATCTCGCCGAACCTCAGCACCAGCGCCTGCTGGCGCGCGTTGACCACGAACACCGATGAGTAGATCAGGAACAGGACGACCGCCGCGACGACGGCGATGATGGGGAGACGGTTGGCCATCACTGGGTTCCTCCCGTCGTGGCGCCCAGGGCGCCCGGCGCCGGCGCCTTCTGCTGCAATGCCGGAAGCGGCAGGTAGGGGACGACCCCTTGCCCGTTGCCCTGCTCGACGATGACCTTGCTCGAATCCTTCAGCACCCGCTCCATCGTTTCCAGGTAGAGGCGCTTGCGCGTCACGTCGGGCGCCTTGGCGTATTCGTCATAGACCGAGATGAAGCGCTGCGCCTCACCCTCGGCCTCCTGAACCACGCGGTTCTTGTAGGCCGCCGCGTCCTCGCGGATCTGGGCGGCCGCGCCGCGCGCCTGGCCGAGTTTCTGGTTGGAATACTGGTTGGCCTGCTCGACGAACTTGTCCTCGTCCTGCTCGGCCCGCTGCACCTCGTCGAAGGCGTCGGCCACCTCGCGCGGCGGCGCTGCATCCTCGATCGAGACGGCGTTGACGTTGAGACCGGCCTTGTAGCCGTCCAGTGTCGTCTGGATGATCTCGCGCACCGAGGCGGCTATGCCCTGGCGGTCATCGCGGAAGATATCCTGAGCCGGCCGACGGCCGACGGCTTCACGCATGGCGCTTTCGGCGACCTGCCGCAGCATGCCGTCGGGATCGGATACGTCGAACAGATAGGCCCTGGGATCGGAGACCTGATAGGCGACCGAGAACTGCACGTTGACGATGTTCTGGTCGCCCGAAAGCATCAGCCCGGAGCTGTTGCTGTTGGTCGCGCCGCCGCCGATATCGACGAGCTGTTCGGCGATGTTGGCCGTCTCGACGGTCTCGACCGGCCACCAATGGAAATGCAGGCCGGGCTCCGAAAGCTCGGCCTTCGGCTTGCCGAAGCGCAGTTCGACGGCAACCTCGTCAGGCTGCACGGTGTAGACCGCCTTGAATGCCCACAGTACGACGAGCGCCGCGGCGATCAACCCGAACACCGCGGGGCTGGCGCCGCCGCCGCCCGGCAGGGCGCGCCGCAATCTGTCCTGGCCGCGGCGGATGATGTCTTCCAGGTCGGGAGGCGAGCCTTGCGGACCGCTGGGGCCCTTCGGCCCCTGCCCCCAGGGACCCTGATTGCCGCCGCCGCCCCATGGGCCGCCGCCACCGCTCTTGTCGTTCCAGGGCATGAATGTCCTTTCGCTTGGGATTCCCTCAGCGCCGGCCTGACGGCGCAAAATCCGATGTCGTACTTCTATAGGGACGCCACGGCGCGCTTTCAACGCGATCTGCTGGCCGGCCGTCCGTTTTGGGCCGCTAGCGACCCTTTGTCGTCCTCAGTTTGCGCCGCGACGGCGTTCGTAGACCGTATAGCGGGTCGCGTGGCTGTCCTTCTCGCCGGCCGGCACGTCCTCGGCGCCGACGGTGCGCCACACTTGCGGGTCGATCGGCGGAAAATGCGCATCGCCCTCGACGCTGGCGAGCACGTGGGTGACATGCAGCCGATCGGCCAGCGGCAGCGCCTGGGCGTAGATTTCGCCGCCGCCGACCACGCAAATCTCGTCGGCGCCGGCCATGCAGCGCCCGCGCACATTGGCAAGCGCGATGGCATCGCTGAGCGAATGCGCGGTCTCGACGCCTTCGGCCCGCCAGGCCTTGTCGCGCGTCACCACGATGTTGAGCCGGCCCGGCAGCGGCCGGCCGATGCCTTCATAGGTCTTGCGCCCCATGATGATCGGCTTGCCCATCGTGTCGGCCTTGAAGCGCTTGAGATCGGTGGAAAGCCGCCATGGCAGGCCACCATCGCGCCCGATCACGCCGTTCTCGGCGATGGCGACGTAGATTGCGATATCCATCAGCCACCGTTCCCGTTGTCACCGCCGCTCGTGTCATCCGCCGGCTCGAGCAGCAAGATGTCGATGTCGTGCTCGGGATAGAAATCCTTCGCCGTCATCTCGAATGTCGTCGGTCCGACCTTGCGGACATTGTCGCCGCAGAAGGAGACCAGGTTCTTCGGGCTGCCCTTGTCGATGGTCAGCTTGAAGTCGCCGATATTGCCCGAGGCCCAGTTGCCGCCCGTGGTCAGGATATAGGCGATCCTGCTTTCGAAATATTGCGGGTAGCCGTCGGGATTGTCCTTGGCCGCCTTGCGCACCGCATTCTCGAAACCATCGTCCATGCAATAGCGGGTCTTGTAGGTCGCGTACTGGCCCTGGAACTGGCCGTCATAGAAGAAGCTGACCGACGAGGTTCCGCCGACGCTCGGCTTGTAGCGGTGCGAGACATGCACCGCCTTGTTGGCGGGGAAGGTCGAACGCCACCAATAGGTCGAGCGCAATTGCCAGAACGGCGCGTAGACGGTCTTCATCCCCGAGCCGTCATCGGCGGTATCCTCGATGATGATACCGCGGTTTTCCCAGTCCTCGGCGACCTCCTTGGGAAGCTTCGCCAGCGCCGCCTTGGCCGCGTCGCCGAACGGATAGAGCGGCACGTTCTGCGCCTTGAGATCGGCGCTGATGTCGATACCCAGCGCAAAGGCCTTCTGCTCGAGTTGCGGCTTTGCATCGGCGCCGTCGATCGTCACCTCGAAGCCGAGGAAATTATCGCTCTGCGCTTCGGGGATCGCCGGCATCTCGTTCGGGTCGCCTTCGATGTCGGGCATCGGGAAGGCAACGATGGCACTGACGTCCTTGTCGGTGTTGTTGCGGAAGACATAGTCGACCGTCACCTTTTCCTGCGAGATGAAGAGGTCCTCGCTCGCCATGGCGACGGCGTCGCTGCGCGACAGGATCAGTCCGCCGGTTCCGAGTTCTGCGATCGAATCGTTGGCCAATGCCGGCGTGGCCGACCATGCCAGCGCTGCGGTCAGGATAGTGCGGAACATGAACCCCCCTCTTGGCGGCAGAGCCGGCATTGGCCGGATGCGCGCCCACATCTAGAGCAAATCCAGGAAAAGTGGGTAGCGGTTTTCCGCCCGGACTTACGCAAGACAAATAGCTAGAGCAGTTCGGCGTTTCCACCAAACGATGGCCATTCGGCGGCCTTGCCGGTGCTTGCTTCACGCCTGTCTGGACACCGGCTTCCCGATCGGGCAGGAGTTCGCGCATGCGCAAGCTTCTGGTCATCGGCATCGGCGCCGGCAATCCCGAACATATGACGGTCCAGGCCATCAACGGCCTGAACCGGGCGGACGTCCTGTTTATTCCAGACAAGGGCGCGAAAAAGAACGATCTCGCCGAACTGCGCCGGCAGATCTGCGACCGCTTCGTGACCAACCCGAAATCGCGCCGGGTGGAATTCGACGTGCCGGTGCGGGCCGAGCCCTCTCCCTCCTACCGGGCGACGGTCGACGACTGGCATGAAGCGATCGCCGCAATCTACGAAGGCCTGATCCGCGATGAGCTTGCCGAAGATGGTTGCGGCGCTTTCCTGATCTGGGGCGACCCCTCCCTCTACGACAGCGCGCTGCGCATCCTCGAGCGGGTGCGGCTGCGTCGCAATGTCGAGTTCGAGCTCGAGGTCATTCCCGGCATCACCGCCGTCCAGGCGCTGGCTGCCGGCCACAAAATGGCGCTGAACCGCATCGGCGATCCCGTGTTGATCACCACCGGCCGCCGCCTGACGCAAGAGGGCATGCCCGGCAACGCCGGCAGCGCGGTCGTCATGCTCGACGGCAAATGCGCCTTCAACACGCTGGACGACGACAACCTCGTCATCCATTGGGGCGCCTATCTCGGCACGCCCGACGAGATCGTCATCTCCGGTCGCCTTGGCGACGTCGGCGCGGAGATCGAAAGGGTCCGCGAGGAAGCCCGGCAAAGCAAGGGCTGGATCATGGACACCTATCTGCTGCGCAAGCCCGGCGAGCCTGAGGAATAGAGACCACCCGGTACGGGGCGGCGCTCAGCCCGCATCGATCTCCGCTTGCAAGGCCTCCATATGCTGCGCTGCCGCGGACGCTGCCGCCCGTTCTATGGCCCGGAAGCGGCTGACGACCGCCAGGCCGACCGCGGTCAATTGCGCGCCGCCGCCCTTCTTGCCGCCCGTCTGCGCCGCGACCAGCGGCTTGCCGAACACCCGGTTCATGTCCTCGACCAGGTCCCAGGCATGCTTGTAGGACATCTCCATGCCGCGCGCCGCGGCCGAGATCGAGCCGAAGGCGGCGATCTGCTCCAGCAGCTCAATCTTGCCCGGCCCGATCCGCCCGTCGGGATCGAGATTTATCCGCAAGCTCAGCGATGGCATCCCTTGTCCTCCGCGATCAGATTAGCCGCTCGGTAGCGCAATCGCTATTCCAAACCAACATAGCGACATTGTCCTTTCGTCACCCATCGGCCTCGGTCGGCAGCCCTGGTCCCGTCGTCGCGCTGTCGAAGCTCACGGTCTTGATCACCGCGAAGACCTTGCGGCCGAGGGCAAGGCGCAGCGTGTGCTTCGACTGTTCGGTGATGCGCGCCAGCACGATGGCGCCATTGCAGTCGATGGCGATCTCCACCGTCGGGCCGACGCCCGGCCTGACCGCGGTGATCGTTCCCGCCAATATATTGAGCGCGCTGAGACCCACCGGCTCTTCGGTCGCGATCATGACGTCGCGGGCACGGATGCGCAGCCGCACCGGCGTCCCGGCCGGCCGTGACAGGCGCGGCACGCGGATTTCGCCGGCCGGCGAGCCGAGCACCGTCATGCCGAAGGTCTCGTCGTGGCGCAGCACCCTGGTGTCCAGCACCGCGCCGCCCTCGCCGCGCTCTTCCGCCGGCAACAGGTCGAGCCGCTGCATGATCGCCCCGGTCGGGCCGGCGGCCGCGACCTTGCCTTGCGCCAGCACAACCACGTCGCTCGCCAGCCGCGCCACTTCGGCGACGGAATGGCTGACATAGACGATCGGGATCTTCGTCTCGTCGCGCAATCGCTCGATATAGGGCAGGATCTCAGCCTTGCGCGCCTCGTCGAGCGAAGCCAGCGGCTCGTCCATCAGCAGCAGTTTCGGGCTGGCAAGCAGCGCCCGTCCGATCGCCACGCGCTGCTTCTCGCCACCCGACAGCTTGGCCGGCCGCCGGTCGAGCAGATGGCCGATGCCTAGCAGGCCGACCACCGCGTCGATGTCGGCATAGCGCTCGGAGGCCGGCGTGAACCACCGGCCATAGCGCAGATTGCCGGCGACGCTCATGTGCGGAAACAGCCGCGCGTCCTGGAACACCATGCCGATGCGGCGCTTGTGCATCGGCACGAACACGTCGGATTGCGTATCGACCAGCACGCGGCCGTCGATGGCGATCCGCCCCTTCTGGGGACGGATCAGCCCGGCGATCAGGTTGATCAGCGTCGACTTGCCGGAACCGGACGGCCCGAACAGCGCCGTCAGCCGACCGGCGCTTTCGAAACTGGCATCGATCTCGAAATCGCCAAGCCGGTGGCCGATGTCGACGAGCAGCGTCATTCGATGTCCATCCGCCGGCCGACGCGCCGCGCCAGCACTTCCGACGCCACCAGCGCGGCCATCGAGATGACGATCGAGATCAGCGTCAGCCTGAGCGCGCCGTCATCGCCGCCCGGCACCTGGGTGAAGGTGTAGATCGCCGAAGGCAGCGTCTGCGTCTCGTTGGGGATGTTGGAGACGAAGGTGATTGTCGCGCCGAATTCGCCCATCGCCTTGGCGAAGGCCAGGATGGACCCGGCGATCAGGCCAGGCAGGATCAGCGGCAGCGTGATGGTGGTGAACACCCAGAGCGGGTTGGCGCCGAGCGTGCCGGCCGCCGCCTCCATCCGGCGGTCCACCGCCTCGATCGACAGCCGGATCGCCCGCACCATCAGCGGAAAGCCCATGACGCCGCAGGCAAGTGCCGCACCCGTCCAGCGGAACGAAAAGACGATGCCGAAATGCTCGGCCAGAAAGGCGCCGGCCGGCCCCCGCTTGCCGAAGGTGAGCAGAAGCAGGTAACCGGTCACCACCGGCGGCAGGATCAGCGGCAGGTGCACCAGCCCGTTGAGCAGCGTCTTGCCCCAGAACTTTCCCCGGGCAAGAACCAGCGCAATCAAGATGCCCGGTGGCAGGCTGAAGAGCATCGCCACCGTGGCCACCTTGATCGACAGCCGGACCGCATTCCATTCGTCGGGAGTGAGGTCCAGCAGCCAGTTCATGCGTGGGACGCTGCCTTAGTTGGAAGGCGCCAGGATGGTGAACCCCTGCGCCTTGAAAAGGTCCGCCGCCTTGGCGGATTCGAGGCATTTCAGGAATGCCGGCGCATCCTTGTCCTTCGAATCGGCGGTCTGGGCAACCGGGTAGATGATCGGCGGATGCGAATCCTCCGGGAAGGTGCCGACCACCTTCACGCCCTTTTCGGCATGCGCGTCGGTGGCATAGACGATGCCGAGCCCCGCCTCGCCGGTCGACACCAGCTTCAGCGCCGCGCGCACATTCTCGGCCTGCGCCACCTTGCTCTCGACCGAGGACCACACGCCCAGCGATTCCAGCGCCGCCTTGCCGTATTTGCCTGCCGGCACCGCCTTGACATCGCCCATGGCGAGCTTGCTGTCGCCGATCAGCTTGGCGAGGTCGAAACCCTTGTCGATCTTGGCCTCGACCTTGGAATCCTTCGGCGCCACCAGCACGATCTGGTTGCCGAGCAGCTTCACCTCGGTGTCCGGCTTGGTCAGCTTCTTGTCCGAGAGATACTTCATCCAGTCGAGGTCGGCCGAGATGAAGATATCGGCCGGCGCGCCGCCCTCGATCTGCTTGGCCAGCGCCGAGCTTGCCGCGTAGGAAATGGTCGCCGCCTCGCCGACATCGGCCTCGCACGCCTTGTTGACGCCATCGAGCGCCTCCTTGAGGCTGGCCGCGGCAAAGACGACCACCTTGTCCTCGGCATGGGCGGCAGGTGCGGCGGCCATCAAAAGTGCGGTCAGCCCGCCAACAGCGAAGGCCTTAAGTCCGAAATCCGTGCGCGTCAGCAAGAAACTCTCCCCGGGGGTTTGAAAATCCATTCGGCTCAAAGCCTGCCGATCGATATATCCGCACGAATATAACAAGGAAAGAGCTTTCGCGGCCACTGTCGTTGTGCGACAGGATTTTCCCAGCCTACGATGGATTTCAGCCAACACAGCGAAAGAGCCCTCCATGAAGATCAGCGCCCGCAATATCCTCAAGGGAACGATCGTCGAGATCGTCAAGGGAGCCACCACTTCGCATGTCCGCATCAATACCGGCGGCGCCGTCGTCACCGCCTCGATCACCAACGAGGCTGTTGCCGACCTCAAGCTCGAAAAGGGCAAGCAGGCCTATGCGGTGATCAAGGCCTCGGATGTCATGGTCGGCATCGACTGACGGCGATTGTCGGACGAGTCTGACTCCAAATCCCGACATTGAGGCGAAGGTGCGTTTAGATTCAGGTCAGGCCGAGCCGCGAACGGCGGTTTCCGAGAACCGGAGCGGAGCGTACTTAACTTACGTCAGCACCGGAAGCGCAGGAAACCGCCGGTCGCGGGCCGGCATCGCCTGAATATCAACACCTTAGACGGCGATCGGCGCCTTGATGGTCGCGTCGGCGAAGTAGTTCTCGAGCCGGAAATCCTCGAACCGGAAGGCGAAAAGGTCCTTCACCTCCGGATTGATCCACATCGTCGGCAGCGGCTTCGGCGTGCGCCGCAACTGCTCGCGCGCCTGCTCGAAATGGTTCGAGTAGAGATGCGCGTCGCCGAGCGTGTGGACGAAATCGCCGGGCTTCAGCCCGGTCACCTGCGCCACCATCAGCGTCAGCAGCGCGTAGGAGGCGATGTTGAACGGCACGCCGAGGAAAATGTCGGCGGAGCGCTGGTAGAGCTGGCAGGACAGCCGGCCTTCCGAGACGTAGAACTGGAACAGGCAGTGGCAGGGCGGCAGCGCCATCGCCTCGACCTCGGCCGGATTCCACGCCGAGACGATCAACCGCCGCGAATTGGGATTGCGACGGATCTCCTTCAGAAGGTTCGCGATCTGGTCGATCTCGCCGCCACGGCCGTCCGGCCACGAGCGCCATTGCTTGCCGTAGACCGGGCCGAGGTCGCCGTTCTCGTCCGCCCATTCGTCCCAGATGGAGACGCCATTGTCCTTGAGGTATTTGATGTTGGTGTCACCGGCCAGGAACCAGAGCAGCTCGTGGATGATCGACTTCAGATGCAGCTTCTTGGTCGTCGTGACCGGGAAGCCGCGTGAGAGGTCGAAACGCATCTGGTAGCCGAACACCCCGCGGGTGCCGGTTCCGGTGCGGTCGCCGCGGTCGACGCCGTTCTCCAGCACATGCTTCAACAGGTCGAGATACTGGCGCATCGGCTTGGCCTCGATTCGGGAGTGCGGGCATTATAGCTACCAGACAGCTGGCCGAACACATCAATACGGCACAAGCATTGCTTTGCCACCATTCTTTCCGGGCGGTTGCGCCGCCCCTCATTGCCCTGCCGGGCATTTCTCCCCGTATAGTGACGGGGAGAAAGAGGCTGGCCGCACGCCGCTGCCCTTCTCGAAACGCCGGTGATTGGCGAAACCATCAATGACCGCGTCCCCTCTCCCCGTCACTATACGGGGAGAGGATGCCGGCAGGCAGGTGAGGGGCGGCACTGCCGCACAGTGGGTGCAAATTCAAATCTGGAGCGACCGCCCTTGCGGCGCCGGCCTCTGCAAGCCGACGCCCGATCTCAGAGGGAGCCGAGCTTGCCCAGGTCCTTCGCCACAAGGTAGTAGAACGTCACCCGGCTCTTGGTGTTGTCGGCGGCCATCGCCTTGCAGACCTTCTCGATCGCACCATCGGCCTTCTTGGCGTCGGCGACGCCGAGCTTCTTGGCGGCCCAGTTCTCCCGGACGCGTTCCAGTTCCTTCGGGTCCGTGCAGGACACCAGCGAGGAATCGCGGTTCCTCAGCGCGATGCCCAGGTGCTTGACGATCTTCTCGACCGCGTCGGCGCTGGCGCCGGCGTCGTACTTCTTCACATCCGCGAGATAGTCGGCCATCAGAAAAATCCCCTCGTCGGCGCCACGGATCCTGTCGATGAGGCTTGTGGCGCTCTACGCAATCTGTGCGCTAGGTAGCAACTCCTCACCGGTGCAAAGCTTCGGTTGAGCGCGCCGGCAAGTCAACCCATTTTGAGATAGGGACAAAGTCCCATTCGGCCTTTCAATTTCCATGATCGGCCCCTATATTCGTTTCGTCGGCTTGACCGACTATGGCGATAAACAGGCGATGCAATAAGCCGTTCGGACCCGGGGGCGGTACCCGGCGCCTCCACCAAAAACCGCTCTTGTCGAAAGAGCGGCTTTTGCTGGGGGCGAAATAGGATCGACGAAGGTGTAAAGATCGTACTTTTGCCCGGCATTGTACCACCGTCATCGGGCTAAACTTATAGTTGCCAACGACAACTATGCGGAAGCTCGTCTCGCTGCGTAATGCAGTGCGAACGCTTCAAATCAAGCCCTAGAGGTTCGCACTTCTAGGCGGGGTTCGGAGGTACCTGGCAACAGAAACCTCCACTTCTCCCCTCCTCCATTTTTCTGCAGCAGCATTTTTGCGCCTGGCACGAGGCTACGACCCGGTGCTGTTCGCTCGTTCCCATCGCGGAGCGATTGCGCTTCGTTGCCGATGCGGCCGGTTTATGCAAAACATGAAAAAGGCCGGGCGAGCCCGGCCTTTTTGTTACGATTTCGAGCGTTGCTTACTCGGCCGGCGCTTCCACTGTCTCCCGCACGCGGCCGAGCGTGAGCTTGGCCAGCGAGAAGGAAATCACCGCGCAGAGCGTGATGCCGGCCACCATCGGCAGCGGCGTGCCGTCGAAGAACAGCCCGGCGACACCCATGGCCAGCGCTCCGATGGCGAAATGCAGCGTGCCCATCAGCGCCGAGGCGGTGCCGGCGATCTCGCCATGCTCTTCCATGGCCAGCACCGAAGTGGTCGGGATGACCAGCCCGAGGAAGCCGTAGCCGACGAAGAGCAGCGCCGCCATCACATCGAGCCGGTCGACGCCGGAGGCCATGATCGCGAACAGCGCCACCATCGTCGTGGCATAACCGGTCACCGCCACCCAGACAACGCGCTTCAGCCCGAAGCGGTCCGCCAGCATCCCGGTCAGCTGCGACATGCCGATGAAGGCAACCGCGTTGATCGAGAAGAACACGCTGTAGACCGAAGGCGACAGGCCGTAGTGGTCGATCAGAATGAAGGACGAACTCGACAGATAGACGAAGAAGCTGGCGATGCCGAAGCCGGCGATCGCCACCAGCCCGAGGAAGTTGCGGTCGCCCATCAGGTAGCGGTAGCCGGACAACGCCGTGCCGAAGGAGGAGCCGGCGCGCTCCTCGACGGAGCGCGTCTCCTTGAGCGACGTGGCGAGCAGGATGGTGGCGAGCGCCGCCGCACCCGTCACGGTCCAGAACACGGCGCGCCAGCCGAAGCTCTCGATGATCTGGCTGCCGGTCAACGGCGCGAGAATCGGCGACACCGAAAACACCAGCATAAGCAATGACATCAGCTTGGCCGCCTCGTTGCCGGTGTGCAGGTCGCGCACGATGGCGCGCGGAATGGCCATGCCGGCGCTGGCGCCGAGGCCCTGCAGGAAGCGGAAGGCGATCAGCCATTCGATGGTCGGCGCCATCGCCGAGCCGATGCCGCCGATCATGAACAGCGCGAGGCCGCCATAGAGCGGCAGCTTGCGGCCGACCATATCGGAGATCGGACCGACGAGGATCTGGCCGAACCCCATCGACAGGAAGAAGATCAGCAGGCTCATCTGCACCGCCGAGGTGCCGGCGTGCAGATCCTCGCCGATCGACGGCAGGGCAGGAAGATACATGTCGATGGCGAACGGGCCGATGGCGGACAACAGGCCGAGCACGACCGCGATGCGGAGGAATTTGGGACTCATGGTAAGGCTTCTTTCGGATCTGGCTGCCGCCGCGAAGGCGGCGTCTAACCCAGGACGTTCCATCCCGTGACATTCCGACATCCCAGAGCGAACTTGTTCGTCTCTTGAGCGAACCTATTCGTCCATCCGAAGCGAAATGCCTTTGTTCTATGTCCACAAAATTAGACACTCTTGTCCAAATCGTCAATCACCGCTATATAGATTTTTATGAAGCCCGGCGCCTCTCCTGACACTTTCCCGCCACGCAGCCATGAGGCAAAGCGCATTTCGGTTGTCGAGGCCGCTGCTTCGGTTTTCTGCCGCGAAGGATTTGCCGGCGCCAATATCGACCTGATCGCCGCCGAGGCCGGCGTATCGCGCCAGACCGTCTACAACCACCATGGCGACAAGGAAAAGCTCTTCATCGCCGTCGTGCGCGACCTCACCGAGCGCTGCAACGCCGGCATCTTCGCCACCATCGCCACCTTCCCCGACCAGCCCGGCGACCTCGAAGCCGATCTTGTCGGCTTTGCCGTGCGCATGAACCGCAACTGCATCTGCAACCGTGACGGCAGGTTCCTGCGCAAGCTGATCCAGGCCGAGGGCGAACGTTATCCCGAGCTTTTCGCCGAATGGCGCGAACAGGGGCCGGGGCGAACCTGGTCGGCGCTTGCCGCCCGCTTTGCCCGCCTCGCCTATGCCGGACACCTGTCGATCGACGACCCGGACGTGGCGGCGCGCCAATTCCTTGCCCTCGTCAACGCCGAATTGCAGATAAGCTTCATGCTCGGCGGCACACCGACGGAGGAAGAGGTGCTGCAATCCGCCGGCAATGGCGTGCGCACCTTCCTGCGCGCCTTCGGCCGCCACAAGGCCGCCTCCCACGCGCCCAGAAAGAGCGCGCTCGTCGGCGCCTGAGCCATCAAATCGTCGGCAAAGAGCCTCGCTTCCGGGAGACCGCGATCTATATGCGGTTTACGCCGCGCTCAAGCTTGATTACAGCTATGCGGACGATTCAACGGAACCCGACCGTCACATGGCCGACGACCACATCCGCTACGACATTCTGGCCCAGGAGGCGTTGCGCGGCGTCATGCGCAAGGTCCTGGCCGAAGTCGCGCGCACTGGCCTTCCGGGCAACCATCATTTCTTCATCACGTTCCTGACCGGCGCGCCGGGAGTGCGCGTGTCGTCGCGGCTGCGCGAGCGCTATCCGGAGCAGATGACCATCGTCATCCAGTTCCAGTACTGGGACCTGAAAGTGTCCGACACCGGCTTCGAGGTCGGGCTCTCCTTCTCCGACGTGCCGGAAAAGCTCGAGATCCCCTTCTCCGCCGTTCGCGGCTTCTACGATCCCTCGGTCAATTTCGAGCTCGAATTCGACGTCAAGACGGACGGCGCAGCCGACGACGAACCGGCGCAGCCCGCGCCCGAGCCGCTGGCCGTCGTCACCGAGAAGAAACCGGAGACGAAGAAGAAGGCCGCCGCCGAGGCCGACAAGAAGCCCGCCGCCGCGGACGCCGGCAAGAGCGCCGACGTGGTGTCTCTCGACGCCTTCCGCAAGAAATAACACGCCGGACGGTGCGGCATGGGCGACGTCGTCAATCTCCGCCAGGTCCGCAAGCAAAAGGCGCGGACCGAGAAGGAGCGGCAGGCTGGCGAGAACCGTGCCCTGCATGGCCGCTCCAAGGCCGATCGGGACCGCGATCGCCTGGCCGCCGACAAGGCCGAGCACTTCATCGCCGGCCATCGCCGCGAAAAGCCTGGTGATCCAAACGAGAGCTGAGCGCCTCACGTGAGCCCGGTCGAAAAGCGTTCCGTGACGATCCGCGGCCATCGCACGAGCTATTCACTCGAAAAGCCCTTCTACGACGACCTCGTCACGATCGCGGCGGCGCGAAAGCTGACGCTTGCCGCTCTCGTCGCCGAGATCGACGAAACCCGTCCGCGCGACGCCAACCTCTCCTCCGCGCTCAGGCTTTATGTGCTGGATTGGGCCAAGCGCGGTGCTGGAGTGGCTTAGACAGGGCCCGTCGCGCTGCCCTGTTTCCGGCGCCGGGCGCCAAAGGAGAGCAAGGCCGAACGGTCACGTTCCTCCGCCTGCTTTTTCGACCGGACCCGCATCAGATCCTTCCAGCCGACATAGCCGACCAGGCGCGCATCCTCGCGCGTAACGACGGGAAGATGCGAGATGTTTGCCGTCAGCAGCTTGTCGGACAGGCCCTCCAGATATTCGTCGGGATAGGCAAGCGTCACCTTGCTGCCGGCCAGCAACTCGCCAAGCGTCGTCTTGCGGTGCTTGCCGGCGCGCCGCCAGCGCAGGATTGCCGGCGGATCGATGACGCCAAGCACGTGCCCTTCCCCGGTCACGACGGGAAAGCTCGGGTGCCGCGTCTCTGGCGCGGTCAGGAAGGCGGCGGCGCCATGCAAGGTCATCGTTGCCGGCACGCGTTCGACTTCTGTCGTCATCACCTCGCGCACCGTGGTCAGCGCGAACGGATCGACACGGTATTCGCGCACCAGATGGTGCCCTCGCCGCGCCACCTTTTCGGTCAGGATCGAGCGCTTCATCAACAGCACGGTGACCGCGTGCGCCGTGGCGCAGGCCGCGATCAGCGGCACCAGCATATGGGTGTTGCCGGTCAGCTCGACCGCGAAGAAGGTGGCGGTCAGCGGCGCGCGCATGGTGCCGCCCATGGTCGCGGCCATCGCCAGCAGCGGCCAGAAGCCGGGGGTCGCCTCGGGCAGGATGCCGGCAAGAGCAGCCCCCATCGCCCCGCCCATGATCAGCAGGGGCGCTAGCACGCCGCCGGACGTTCCCGAGCCCAGCGCCACCGACCAGATGATCGCCTTCACCACCAGCAGCGTGAACGCGGCGGCCGCCAGCGTTTTTCCGTCCAGCATGTTGGCGATGTTGTCATAGCCGACGCCGAGCGCCTGCGGCTCGATCAGCCCGCCAATACCGACCACCAGGCCGCCGAGCATCGGCCACCACATCCAGTGGATGGGCAGTTTCTGGAATGCATCCTCGCAGGCATAGACCATCTGCGTCAGCAATCCCGACAGGAGCCCGGCTGAGATGCCGATCAGCACCCAGCCGCCAAGCCCCTGGAATGACGCCGCCATACTGCCCTCGAACGGGAAGATCGGCTCCGGCAGATGCAGCAAAGTGCGCTCGACTTCGGCGACGATGGCGGCCACCGCGACGGGGATGAAACTGCGCGGCGTCCA
The DNA here is from genome assembly GCF_004792275.1 of Mesorhizobium sp. M4B.F.Ca.ET.143.01.1.1. Taxonomy (NCBI): domain Bacteria; kingdom Pseudomonadati; phylum Pseudomonadota; class Alphaproteobacteria; order Hyphomicrobiales; family Phyllobacteriaceae; genus Mesorhizobium; species Mesorhizobium sp. M4B.F.Ca.ET.143.01.1.1. The sequence continues at coordinate 463,868 of NZ_SRSR01000003.1, read as the reverse complement.
TTCGAACAGAAGCAGCTCGACCGCCAGCATGATGGCGGCGATCGGCGTTCCGAACACGGTGGTCATGCCGGCCGCCGCCCCCGCCACCAGCAGCGTCTTGCGCTCATTGTCGCTGACCGGCAGCATCTGCGCGATCAGCGAGCCGATGGCGCCGCCGGTCATGATGATCGGACCTTCGGCGCCGAACGGCCCGCCCGAGCCGATCGAGATCGCCGACGACAACGGCTTCAGGATCGCCACCTTGGCGTCGAGCCGCGAGCGCCCGAGCAGGATCGCCTCGATGGCCTCGGGAATGCCGTGACCGCGGATCTTCTCGCTGCCGAAGCGTGCCATCAAGCCGATGATCAGCGCGCCGATCACCGGCACGATCACAGCGGCAAGCCCAAGCGGCGTATCCTCGAGCCTGAGTTCGGCGAGCGAGAACTGGCCGAAATAGGCGATGTTGGTGGCGAGCCGGATGAGCTTCAGCAGCGCAATGCCGGCAAACAGCCCCGCCGTGGCGACCACGACGGCGATTGCCGCGATGAGAAGCACCCGCGCGTCGGTGGTGAAGTCGCGGAGATGGCCGTTTCCGGCATGAGCGGATTTCATTTGGGAGCCCAGCTTTCTGGTTGTCGGGCCGCTATCTATCGTAACACGATATAAATGCACAAGACCGATTTGCGACGAAAAACAGTTTGAGCTTTTGCCGGAAACGAACAAAGGTCGGCCACGATGCCTTCGCAAAACGCACGCCCCGCCATCAGCCAGGCCGACTATCAGCGGCTGTCCGAATTCCGCTACCTGATCCGGCGGTTCCTCGAATTCAGCCAGATCCAGGCCAATGAGGCGGGTCTCACCCCGCGCCAGCACCAGGCGCTGCTGGCGATCAAGGGGTTTCCGGGCGCGGGACCGGTGACGGTCGGCGACCTGGCCGAACGCTTGCGCATCCGCCATCACAGCGCCGTTGAACTGGTCGACCGCCTGTGCGAGGCCGGGCTTGTCACCAGGGACCAGGACAAGGACGACCACCGCCGTGTGCTTTTGCGGCTCACCGAGCGCGCCGATGACTGCCTCGCCGAACTGTCGGCGGCGCATCTCGACGAGCTCGGACGCATCGAGCCGATGCTAATGCGGCTGCTCAGTCGGCAGGATCGGTGATCGCAACTGACAAGGTCCGAGGATGGCCTGGCTGGCCGGCCTCGGTCCGCCGTCACCCTCCGTCCAGCGACTTCAGCAGATTGTCGATCGTGAACGGGTTGGACTTGGGCTTAGCCGGTGGTGGAGCCGAACCGTCATTGACGCCGGGAAGCGACCCGTCGAGCTTGGGGGCCTGCTGGGCGGCCTTGCGTTGGGCGTCCCGCTTGGCCTTTTCTTCCGAGGCGATGCGCAAAGCCTCTTCGGCCTTTCGCCGCTCTTCCGCGGCTTGCGCTTTGGCCGCATCGTCGGCCGCCTGCTGTTGTGCCCTGGCTTCGGCATCTGCTTTGGCCTTCGCGTCCGCCTCGGCCTGCGCCTTTTCCTCAGCCTCGGCTTTGGCCTTCTCATCAGCTTCGGCTTGTGCCTTTGCCTCGGCTTCGGCCTGGGCTTTCGCGTCCGCCTCGGCCTGTGCCTTTGCTTCTGCTTCAGCTTCGGCCTTGGCCTGCGCCTCCGCTTCAGCCAGGGCCTTCGCTTCGGCTTCGGCTTTCAGCCGCGCCTCTTCCTCCTGCCGGCGCAATTCCTCGGCTGCCCGCTCGCGTTCGGTTTGGAGTGCTGCGTAGTAGCGCACCTCGCGCCGCAGCCGCTGCTTCTCCAACAGCGCCGCCTGCATGGCCTCGACCCGTTGCTGTTCCTTCTCCAGCGCGCGCTGCGTCAGGAACTGCGCCAGCGGCTCGCTGTCGAACTGGCGTTCGGCGGCGCCGAGCGGCCCATCGACGCTGAAATTCACCGCCGGCTCGGAGCCGACCAGCGCCTCGTCGCCCGGCCTGTAGGTGATCGCGCCCCTGGCTGTGACGGTGCTGGTGTTGAGGTCTGCCGTGACGTCGGCAGACAGCGACGCTGACGGATTGTCGAGGCTGATCGGCGGCGCCCTGAGAATGCCGCCGGCAATGGTGAAGGCAATATCGGTGTCCTTGGCGGCAAAACTGCCGTTGCCGGCGATCTCGAGCGCGAAGCCGGCGGTCTTGCCCGCATCGATATCGCGCCCGATGGCATCGGCCTTGTCGATGAAGGCGGCGAAGGCATCGGGGTTCATGCCGGCCACGGTAAGTCCCTTCAGCGCCGCCGTGCCGGAACCCGACAAGGCCGCAACCATCGCATCGAGCGACTTGCCACTGGTCGACAGCGCCGTCGAGACGTCACCGCTGCCGCTCAGGCCGGCATTTGGCAGCAGGGCTGGAAGATCGGCGCCGGCAAGCTTCATCTGGCCGGAGAAGAGCCCGGTGCCGTCATTGTTCTTCAGCTCGAACAGGCCGGTCAAAGCGCCGCCAAAAAGCTTGGCCTTGAGATCGGAAACCCGGATGCCCTCCTGGTCGAGCTTCAGCGACAGCGCCGCGTCATAGGCGGTGGCGAAGGGACCGGCAGCAAGAGCCGCGGTGGTGAGGTCCAGGTCGGCGGTGAAAGGCAGGCTGGACTTCTGGCTGAACGGTGCCGTCGGCCAGTTGCCCTTGCCGGCCTGGAAGGACTGGTCGCCGAACAGCGCGACCGCCATCGGATCGAGGTCGAGCTCGTCGAGCGCCAGTGCTCCGGCCAGATGCGGCAGCCCGTCTTTGACGTCGACATTGACGTCGCCGGAAACCGACGCCTCGTTGACGGCGCCGCTGAGCCCGCTCAGCACCAGGAGGCCGTTGCCGAAATCGGCGTCGGCGGCGAGCGAGGCCGAGGTGCCGGTTCCCATGCCCGGCAGGCCAACGCCGGTCGTCATCAGCCAGGGCTCGATGTCGGAGGCTTCGAGGCTGACCTTGCCCTTGGCCGACGCGCCTTGCTGCGTATCGGCGACCGTTCCCTCGAAGCTCGCCCTGAAGTCGTCGGCGGTCAGGTTGAAGCTCGTCGCCAGGCCACCGTCGAGCGTGCCCTTGGCGGAGACATCGGTGGTCGCCTGGCCGAGCATGCCAAGCGGCAATGCCGGCAGGCCGTAGAGCGCCAACAGCGCGGTGGCGTCGGCATTCCTGGCGTTGAAGGTCAGCATCACCGGCGCCTGGGCAAGGCTGTCGGCCTTGCCCTTGCCGGAAAGCGATGCCGAAAAGGCCGAGCCGCCGGCCTTGCCTTGCGCGCTCACCGCCAGTCCCGTCGTGCCGTCGCCATTGTCGGCCGCACTCGTCACCACATCGATGCGAGCATCCTGGAGCAGTTCTGGATAGGCGACCGCGCGGGCCGCCAGTCCTTTCAGCAGCTCATTGTCGGGATAGTGCTGCGCCGCCACGTCGACCAGCGGCTTGAGGTCGACGGCGACCACCGAGGCGTCGAGCTTGCCGGTCGGGCTCTCCGGGAAATCCTTGATCCGCCCGGTGGCGCTGATCGAGGCGCCGGCCAGCCCGCTGAGCGACAGCCGGTCGATCTCGAGCAATCCCTTGCGCAGCCGCAGCGCCGTGTCGACGGTGTCGGCCGTCAGCCCGCCGGCGCTCACCGGCCCGGCCTTGATCTGGAAGTCGAGGTCGCGATCGGAAAACCGGTTGGCGCCCTTGTCGCTGACGAAGATCGAGGCGAATGCCGCCAGCCCGTCGACGTCGAGCTCGCCGCCCTCCAGCCGCATCAGCACCGAGGGCCTGGCATCGTCCGGCTGGCTGGAATCGATGCGGCCGGAAAACCTGGCCTTGCCGAGGATCAGTTCGAGATCGCTGAAGGCCTGGCGGTTCTCGCTGAGATCGACCCTGGCCTTGAACCCGGCGGCCGGCAATCGGCGGATCGCCTCGTCGACGTCCTTGGACAGCCAGGCGGCAAAACCCGAAGGCTGCGCCACGGCAAGCAGCAGCGAGCCGGTGAAGCCGAAATGATCCTCGACGCTGAGCATGCCGTTGGCTTCGAGCGTGGCGCGGCCGGGCAAGGTCGCGGCAATCGACTTCACCGACCAGCCGCCTTCGGCCGGTTCGGCCGAGAGATGCACGTCCCGCACCGTCGTGTCGCCGGCGACCACGGCCGGCAGTCTCACTTCGACCGTGCCGGGGATGGTCGGCTTCGGCATATGCAGAAGCGCCTGCTCCAGCGCATTGACGCGCTTGTCGAGCGTTACGCCGTCGACGGCAGCGGCGCCGACGGCTTCGTCGAACTGCACCTGCGCGCCGTTGGCCTCGATCGAGAAGTGCGGCTTCAGCCCGAGCTCGACCGAGGCTTTGCCGTCGGCGGTGTAGGGATTGTCGAGCGGTCCGGTTTCGAAGCGGAACTCGTCGAAGGCGAGCTTCTGGTGATCGAGCGAGAACTTGCCGTTGAGGCGGAAGCCCGGGTCCGGCTTGCCGGCCGAGACCTTCACCGTCTCGCCATCGGTGCCGCGCAGCTCGGCCGAATTCTTGTCGTTGCCATTCTTGTCGACGCTTGAGATCTTGAACTGGCCCGAATAGGCGACGGCGCCCTTGACGAGGCCGGCATTGCCGTCGGTCTCGATGACCAGCGGATAGGCGTCCGGATCGGCCTTCAGCCGCAGCCGCATCTGGCCATTGCCTTCGGCCCTGCCGGTCGAGGCAGTGACATTGGTGCCCAGGCCGTCGAGCTTGAGCGTTCCATCCATCCGCCATGGCCCGGCGAGCGACTTTGCCGAGACGGTCGAATTGATCTCGGAAATCAGGTGGCTGCGCCCGCCGGCGGCATGGCGCAAAGCGACCTCGCCTTCCGTCACCGTCAGCTTCTCGATCGCGATCTGGTTGAGGTCGAAGGGCGCGGTCGGCCGCATCGCCCAGTCGACCGTGCCGTCGGCGGCGATGTCGATCGTCGCCTTCGGACGCACCAGCCGCATGTCGAAGATCAGCACCTCGCCGCGCAGGAAGGGGGCCAGCTCCGCATCCATCGAGAAGGTCTCGACGGTCATTGCCGGCTGGCCTTCGGGGCCGCCGGCAACCGAAACATTGGAGAAGGTCACCGAAGGAAACGGCAGCAGCCTGGCCGTCGCATCGCCCTCGACGGTGACCTTGCGGCCGAGGATGGCGCTCGCCTCGCGCTCGAAATCGGCGCGGTAGCCCGCCCAGTCGATAAAATACGGCACCACCAGCGCCGCGCACAGCACCAGCACGAACAGGCCACCGAAGATCACGAACAGGCGTGCGAGCATCAGCACCAGCGATCGTTGAAAGTCAGCTGCACTGTACCCGCATCAGCGTGTCGATAAAGAGGCAATTCGGCTGCGTCCTCGGCAAGCAGGGACAACGGCGCAGGCTGTGGGGACAGTCCGCCGCGTCAATGTCGCGCCGCTTCCATCAGGGCGGACAAAACCGCACCCTTGCAAAGGCTGATCAGGAATTTCTGCGCAACGAACTCGATGGTCGAGTCGTGGAACGTCAGGATGAAATGCCGATAGTCCGAAAACAGCTCAGGCATGTGGGATGGATGAACCCGATTGGCCTTTTCCAGGGAGGCGATCCAGGACGAGTTGAAGACTTCGAACGCAGAATATGGTTGCAGGCCGAGACCGTAGAGCCGATGCCCGCTGATGGCTTCATCGTTCGGCGGACCGAATTGAAGCGCCAGGTATGGTTCCACCGTCAGGATTGCGACGGATTGATCGCCGGTTGCGGGCGAAACCGAGCGCGGGTTCGTACCATCGAACGAAGGATCCGGAACGTTGGCGAGATAGGCAATCAGCAATCGCTCTTGATCCGCGAAGACATGCGGCAATGGCGCGCCGGCCGATGACGGCGGCACCTCGATCGCCAGCAGGGCCTCGGCCGCCGACATGACTAGTGACCAACACGGGGCAAGATCTTGCCAGGGTTCATGATGTTCAGCGGATCGAGCGCCTGTTTGATCGTGCGCATGATGTTGACGCCATGGCCAAGCTCGTGGCGCAGGAAGCCGATCTTGCCCTGGCCGATGCCGTGCTCGCCGGTGCAGGTTCCTTCCATGGCGATGGCGCGCATGTTGAGCCGCGCGACGAATTTTTCCGCCAGCGCGATTTCCTGCGGGTTGTCGACATCCATCAACACCAGCACGTGGAAGTTGCCGTCGCCGGCATGGCCGACGATCGGCGCGATCAGCCCCATCTCGGCAATGTCGGCCTCGGTCTCGGTGACGCATTCGGCAAGCCGCGAGATCGGCACGCAGACATCGGTCGACAGCCCCTTGGCGCCGGGCCGCAAGGTCAGCGACGACCAATAGGCGTCGTGCCTGGCCTTCCACAGTTTCGTCCGCTCCTCGGCAACACTGGTCCACAGGAACGGTCCGCCGCCATTCTCCTCGGCGATCATGCCGAAGGTCTCGGCCTGCTCGGCGACACCGGCATCGCTGCCGTGGAATTCGACGAACAGGCACGGGCCTTCCGGGTAGTCGAGCTTGGAATAGTTCTTCATCGCCCGCATCTGCAGCGCATTGACCAGTTCGATGCGCGCCACCGGAATGCCCATCTGGATCGTGGCGATCACCGTCTTGCAGGCCGCCTCGAGGCTCGGAAACGGGCAGACGCCACCGGAAATCGCCTGCGGGATGCCATGCAGCCTCAAGGTCAGCGCGGTGATGACGCCGAGCGTGCCCTCCGAGCCGATCAGCAGCCGCGTCAGGTCGTAGCCGGCAGAGCTCTTCTTCGCCCGCTTGCCGGTGGTCACCGCCTCGCCATCGGCCATGACCGCCGTCAGCGACAAAACGTTCTCGCGCATCGTGCCATAGCGCACGGCATTGGTGCCGGAGGCCCGCGTCGCCGCCATGCCGCCGAGCGAGGCATTGGCGCCGGGGTCGATCGGGAAGAACAGGCCGGTGTCGCGCAGGTGCCGGTTGAGGTCCTCGCGCGTCACGCCTGGCTCGACGGTGCAGTCGAGATCCTCGGGATTGACCGCGAGAATCCGGTTCATGCGCGAGGTGTCAATCGAGATGCCGCCGCCCGGCGCGTTGGTGTGGCCTTCGAGGGAGGAGCCGACGCCGAACGCTATCACCGGTACCCGGTGCGCGGCACAGGCGCGCACGATCTCCTGCACCTCGGCCGTACTCTCCACGAAGGCGACGCCGTCCGGCGCCTGCGTCGGGATGTAAGTGGTGGTGTGCGCATGTTGGGAGCGGACGGCCTGGCCGGTCTGGAAGCGCTCGCCGAGCGTCTGCTTGAGGATGCCGAGAACCGCGGCAATGCCTTCCTCGTTGCGCTCGACGGGATTGAGGTCGCTCAAAGCCATGATTCACTCCGCGAATGGACCAGCCGCCGCCCTTGCTGTGCGGTTATGGATGCGTAGTCTCACGACCCACGCCCTGTCCAGCGATCAGGAAAGGAAAACAAGATGTCGATGCCCGCCCCCTTCATTTCCCGCGCCATGGATATCGAGAAGGACTGGATCGACTATAACGGCCATCTCAACATGGCCTATTACAACGTGCTGTTCGACCGGTGCTCGGACGGCGCCTTCGAGATGATGGGCATGGGGCCGAACTACGCCAAGGAGCGCCGCCTCACCATCTACACGGCGGAAGTCCATGTCTGCTACGTGCAGGAGCTGCATCTGGAGCACAAGGTCCAGGTCTCCTTCCAGCTCATCGACCATGACGAAAAGCGCCTGAGAGCCTATCAGGAGATCCGCCATGTCGACGGCTGGCTGGCCGCCACCTCCGAGACGCTTTCGCTGCATGTCGACATGTCCGGGCCGAAAGTGGCGCCCTTCCCCGCCGACGTTCTTGCCAGGGTCGAGGAGATGCGCGCTGCCCACGCCGCGCTGCCGATGCCGGAGCGCGCCGGCCGCTCGATCGGCATCAAACGCAAGAGCGCTTGAAGCGCCCCAGCGCGCACGTTAACCTTACCAAGGTTTTAACGTGAACAAGCCGATTGAGTCGTTGAACGACTCAGCGGAGCGTTTGAAAACCACCGTATCGGGTTGGCGATGCGGGGCGGCGGGCAGAGGCGGTTCGAGGAACGTGCATGAAAACCGACATCAAGGTCGAGGTGGAACGGCTGGCGGCCGATCCGCGCATCACCGACTATGATTTCTGGCGCTCGCTCAAGAACGTCAACAACGAGATCTTCCACATCGCCAACAACAACGAGCCGATCCCCTTCGACATGATCCGCTGGCGCGCCATCCTCAAGCAGGCGCGGCTGAAGCGCGGGCATTTCTGACCTACTGCCGATCCCTGGTTGCGGCCTCTGGAGCAATTCCAGGAAAAGTGCGTAGCGGTTTTCCGTCCGGAATTGCGTCAAAACAAATAGTTGGAGCGGGTCAGCGATTCTGAGAGGCGCCGAACCGCTCCAGCGGCGAGCGCGGCGCCACCGGCGACGACTGGATGATCGCCGTGTTGGTCATCGCGTAAGGGATGATCCTGTCGATCACCCGTTCGAGCTCTGCCACCGAGCCGACATGCGCCAGCGCGATGAAGCAGTCCTCGCCGGTCACCCGGTCGCACTGCGCGATTTCCGGCAGCTCGCGAATGATGTCGGCGACGACGGCAAGCTGACCCGGCACCGGCCTGATGCGCAGCCATGCCGACAGTTTCATGCCGAGCGCGACCGGATTGATCCTGACCGTGTAGGCCTCGATCACGCCGTTCGCCTGCAGCTTTCTGATCCGCTCCGCCACGCTCGGCGCCGACAGGCCGACGGCGCGCGCCAGCTCGGCCGTGCTGGTGCGCGCGTCCTTTTCCAGCAGGCGCAGGAGCTTCAGGTCGGCGGCATCGAGGTCCGCGTTTTCGTTTCGAAGGCGTTTCAAAGTAGTCTGCCTTGCTTTCATGAGTAACTTGGCTGGAAGAGCCAACGGACAGCCATATAAATCGCGCGATCCGCCTGCGATAATGATCGCATGAGAGATCAAGCGCAAGCCTCGGCGGCAAGCCCCGCCCTCTACAAGCCAAACAGCGCCAGCCAGGGCCTTGCCGGCCCTGCCTTTTCCACCTTGGCGACGGAGCTGCCGCCACATCTGTGGTTCGGCGTCAGCGCCGTGTTCCACTATCTTGGGCCGGCCTTCGCGGTGCTGCTATTCGCTAAGGTCGGCGTGCTCGGCATGGCCTGGCTGCGCATCGCCACCGCCGCCCTCGTCTTCGCGCCGCTGACCCGGCCATGGAGAGCCTTCGCCCGCGCCGACCACGCGGCTGTTGCTCGTCGCCTTCGGCGCCTGTCTGGCGGTGATGAACTGTTCCTTCTATCTCGCGCTCGACCGCCTGCCGATCTCGCTGGTCGCGGCGATCGAGTTCGTCGGCACCATCGCCGTCGCGCTCGTTGGCCTGCGCAGTCCGCGCAATCTCGCGGCGCTGGCCATTGCCGTCACCGGCACCTTGCTGTTGATCGATGTCAAATGGTCGAGCGACCCGGTCGGCCTGTTCTGGGCCTTCCTCAACGGCGCGCTGTTCGTCGGCTACATCGTCCTCGGCCACCGCGTCGCGGCGTCCGGCGCGGGCGCCGGCATTGCCGGCTTGGGCGCGGCAATGACGATCGCCTTCCTCGTCGTGCTGCCCGTCGGCTTCACCCAGGCGATGCCGGCCTTCTCGGCGCCGTCGCTGCTTGTCGCCGCCATCGGCGTCGGCATCTGCTCCTCGGTCATCCCCTATATCTGCGACCAGCTCGCCATGGCGCGGCTGCCGCGCGCCAGCTTCGCGCTGATGCTGTCGCTGCTGCCGCTGAGCGCGACACTGATCGGTATCATCGTGCTGAGGCAGGTTCCGAGCCTCGGCGATTGCCTGGGCATCGCGCTGGTGGTGGCCGGCGTCGCCTTGCACAAGCCGGCCCCGGAACGAGTGCCATAAGGCTAGGCAAGCTTCTCCTTCAGGAAAGCGACCGTCCGGCCCCAGGCGAGGTCGGCCGCCTTCTTGTCGTAGCGAGCCGCCGAGGTGTCGTTGTTGAAGGCATGGTTGCCGCCCTCATAGACATAGACCGCGTACTCGACATGCGCCGCGTCGAGCGCCTTCTTGAAGGCATCGATGCCGGCATTGGTGCGCGCATCCAGGCCGGCATAGTGGAGCAGCAGCGCGGCCTTGATCTTCGGCACGTCGTCGGGCTTCGGCTGCATGCCGTAATAGGCGACCCCTGCGCTCAGATCCGGCGAATTGACGGCAAGCGTGTTGACTGCGCCGCCGCCCCAGCAGAAACCGACGGCGCCGACCTTGCCGTTGCCGTCCTTGTAGCCCTTGAGGAACGTGACCGTCGCCACGGCGTTGGCGGCGACCTGCGCGGGATCGAGCGTCGCGAACAGTTCGCGCACCTTGTCCTCATTCTCAGGCGTGCCGCCGAGCGGCGACATGAAGTCCGGCGCCAGCGCGACGAACCCTTCCAGCGCCACCCGCCGCGCAACATCCCTAATGTGCGGGTTGAGCCCCCTGTTCTCGTGGATGACGATGACGGCGCCGAGCTTGCCGGACCGGTCGGCCGGTTCGACCAGATAGCCCTTCATCTCGCCTCCGCTGCCGGGATAGGTGATGTCCTCACCCTTCACGCGCGGATCGTCCTCGGCGACGATCGCCGCCCGGGCGGGATTCGCCGCCAGCAACGGCACGATGGCGGCGGCTGCCGCGCCAGATCCGGCAAGCCTCGTCAGCTGTTCCATGAAACGGCGCCGGTCGAGCGTCAGATGCGTGTATTCATCATAGGCATCGATCATCGCCTGGGTGATGACGGGCTCGGCGGCGGCTGTGGTCATGGCTCATTCCTCGACTGTCCCCCCACCGGGCAAGATAGGGTTGGAAGGCGCTTGGTCCATTTCGAAGCCGTCGGCTTTGAGGACGTCGAGGTGGAAGACAGGACTGACGACTGCCTCGGCGGCTTCCGCCGCAGCCTCATCGCATGGCCGGCCTCGGAACGGCGCAAGGGCGCCATGAGCCTGAAGTCCAGCCTCGGCACCGCCCTCGTCTGCCGATTGATCGCCGGTTATTTCGGCGCTGTCTCCAAGGCCTACCTGCTGGTCTCGGCACCAAAGCCCTGAGGCGGGGCGGCCCGTCCAGGGCCCCATCACATTTTGGTCATTTCGGCAAATCTTGATGGCGTTGCCACAATATAAGGGGAAGCTGAGATCGGCTTCGCCTGCCACGGCGATGCCTGAAGAGAAGGAACAACGCTCATGACCTTGTCCGCTCCGATCGTCGCAAGCGCGCTCATGCTGGCCAGCGCGGCCCTCCTGGCGCTGCGATCCGCGGCCCTCAGCCGGGAGGCGGTCAAAGTCAGAAGCGAGCAACGCCGGCCCGGCCGCGCGAAATCCGGCAACTAAGCGCCAACACCGAGGGGAAGACCATGGACGTTCAGGACATCGTGAACACCGTCTCCGCCAAGGCCGGCCTCGACCAGGCGGTGACGGAAAAGGTCGTCGGCACCATCTTCTCGGTGCTCGAGCACGAGGCGGACGGCACCAGCGCCTCGAGCTTCTTTGCCAGGATCCCCGGCGCGGATGCGCTGGCCCGGAAATATGATGTCATGGCCGCAGGTGCTTCCAGCGGCTCGGGCGGCGGCCTGCTGTCGTCGCTGCAGGGGGCGCTTGGCGGCGTGCTCGGCGAGAAGACCGGCGCGCTGATCAACGGCATCGCCGCGCTCAAGGCCTCCGGCCTCGACATGGCGCAGATTCAGAAGGCCGGCGCCACGCTGGTCCAGCAAGCGGAAGCCGCCGCGGGCCCGGATCTCACCAATCAGGTGCTTGGCTCGGTGCCGGGCCTCAAAGGCCACCTCGGGCTCTGAACAGGCCTTCACTTCGGCAAAACGTAAGCCATCACATAATCACCCGGCTTGGTGCCGACCGAGCCGTGGCCGCCGGCGACGATGACCACGAACTGGCGGCCGTCGGCGACCGTATAGGTCATCGGCGTCGACTGGCCGCCGGCCGGCAGCCTGGCCTTCCAAAGCTGCCTGCCGGTCGTCAGATCATAGGCGCGCAGATAGTCGTCGACAGCCGCCCCCAGGAACGCGACGCCACCGGCGGTGATCATCGGCCCGCCAATGCCAGGCACGCCGACCTTGAACGGCAGCGGCAGCGGTGTCATGTCGCGCACGGTGCCGTTGCGGTGCTTGTAGGCGATCTTGCCGGTCCTGAGATCGGCGCCGGCGACATAGCCCCAGGGCGGCGCCTGGCAAGGGATGCCGAGCGGCGACAGGAACGGCCCCATCACCACCGCGTAAGGCGCGCCCTCGTTGCGGTTGAGCCCTTGTTCGCTGCCGCGTCCTTCGTCCGGTGGCGGCACCTGGTCGCGCGGGATGAGCTGCGACTTGAACGCCAGATAGGTCGGCATGCCGAACATCACCTGCCGGACCGGATCGACTGCCACGCCGCCCCAGTTGAAGACGCCGAAATTGCCGGGATAGACCAGCGAGCCCTGCACGGATGGCGGCGTGTAGCGACCCTCGTAGCGCAGGCCCTTGAGCTCGATCCGGCAGGCCAGCTGGTCGAACATGGTGATGCCCCACATGTCGGCGCCGGTCAGCGGCTTCGGATTGAAGGAGAGGTCCGATTCCGGCTGCGTCGGCGAAGTGTGGTCGCCCTCGATCGCGCCGCCCGGCGCCGGCACCTCCTTGACGGGAATGATCGGCTCGCCGCTGCGCCGGTCGAGCACGTAAAGATCGCCCTGCTTGGTCGGCCCGACCAGCCCCGGCACGACGCCGCTCGACGTGGTGATGTCGACCAGCGATGGCTGCGCCGGCACGTCCATGTCCCAAAGGTCATGATGCACGGTCTGCCGCACCCAGCGCACCTGCCCGCTGTTGAGGTCGAGCGCGGTGATCGAGGACGAGAATTTCTCGACATTGGCGCTGCGCCCGGCGCCGAGCTGGTCCGGCGTCTGGTTGCCGAGCGGCACGTAGAGCAGGCCGAGCTTCTCGTCGGCGCTCGGCGTCGACCACATGTTGGGCGAGTTGTTGGTGTAGTTTTGGCCGGCCGGCAGCGGCGTCGTCTGGTCCGGATTGCCGGAATCCCAGTTCCACAGCAGCGCGCCGCTGTCGACGTCGAAGGCGCGGATGACGCCCGACGGTTCCTGCGTGGAATAATTGTCGTTGACCGCGCCGCCGACGATGATCTTGCCGCCGACGATGAGCGGCGCCGAGGTCGAATAGTAGTAGCCCGACTTCGGATACGGCATGTTGGCGAGCAGGTTCAGCGTGCCGCCCTCCGCAAAGGAGGCACACACCTGCCCGTTCGCGGCGTCGAGCGCGATCAGCCGCGCGTCGGAGGTCGGCAGATAGACGCGCGCGGCGCATGGCTCGCCGGCGGCGATCTTGCCGTCGGCATAATAGGACACGCCGCGGCAGGTCTGGTGTTGCCGGTTGGGATCGAGCTTGATCTTCGGGTCGAAGCGCCATTTCTCCTTGCCGGTCGTGGCATCGATGGCGATGGCGAAATTGTGCGGCGTGCAGATGTAGAGCGCATCGCCAATCTTCAGCGGCGTCACCTGATAGGTCGTCTCGCCGATATCGTCCGGACCCTTCACGTCGCCAGTACGATAGGTCCAGGCCGGCTGCAGCGAAGCCACGTTGTCGACGGTGATCTGGTTGAGCGGCGAATAGCGCTGGCCGAAGGGCGTGCGCCCGTAGAAGTGCCATTCGCCTTCCGGCACGTTGCCGCCGAGATCGGCCGTCGGCGTCACCTTGTCGGCGCTGAGCTCGCCGGCAATGTCCTTTGGGTCGGCGGTCATCGAATAGCCGGCCACGGCCAGCGAGGCCAGCACCGCCAGGATCAGCGGCGCGCGTCCATCGGGACCGGTGAGCCCTCGCCTCGCCCATGGCGTCAGCAGCCACAGCGCCAAAAGCACGATGACGCCGCCGCGCGGACCCAGATCCCACCAGTCGAAGCCGGCTTCCCACACCGCCCAGCACAGCGTGCCGATCACGATCGCCGCATAGAGCCAAAGTCCTGTCGACCTGCGCCGGAACAGGAGCCAGGCGGTGATGAGGAAAGCAAGGCCGACAATGACGTAGTACCAGCTGCCGCCGAGCATCGCCAACCGGATGCCGCCGCCGCCAAGAACCAGACCGATGAGAGCAAGGATTACGGCGGTGAGGATGGTTGCCATGACGACACTCCTTCAGGCGCAGCAGGCGAGCGTCCGGAAACCGCCGTCGCCAAATGCAACCGTAACGCGCTTTCGAGTCTGTTTCACCTCGCCGCCGTAGTTTTCTGCCCGCTCGCGCGAGGTGTCAAATTAGCAGGACAATATCCAACGATGTCGCGGGCATTGCTCGGTCCTGCCGTTCACGTCGAAATGACGAAGCCTGGCGGTCGCCATTCTTCTGCCGGCAATCGGGCGATGCTATGCTTTGCCGATGAAGGCCGACGCCGCCTCGTTGCTTGAAAAGGCCCGCCACGCCTACGCGCAGCGGGCATGGGCGGATGCGTTCGCGCTTCTGCAGGCCATGGACGCGATCGCGCCGCTGGGTCCGGACGATCTCGAACGGCAGCTCTGGTCGGCCGCCATGCTCGACCGCGATCAGGACAGCCAGGTCGCCGGTGACCGCCTGTTCGAGGCCTATGTCGAAGCGGGCCGTTACGACCGGGCGGCGTATTGGGCGTTCTTTCGCGGCTTCCGCCTTCTCGCCCTCGGCGAGGAAGGCCACGCGACGGCCTGCATCCAGCAGGCCCAGCGCCTGGCCGACGGCTTCGGTCGCGAATGCGCGGCGCATGGCTATCTGATCTTGCTGGCGGCCCAGAAGGAACTCATGACGGGTAACGATCCGGCCGCCGCGCCGCTGGCGAGCCAGGCCCTGGCGATCGGCGAGCGCTGTTGCGATATCGACCTCGTCGCCTTCGCCAGATGCTATCTCGGCCGTGCGCTGGTGCGGCAGGGCCGGATCGACGAAGGCATCGCCTCGCTCGACGAGGCCATGCTGCCGGCCGTCGACGGAAAGCTCTCGCCCATCGTCACCGGCCTCATCTATTGCAACCTCATCGCCGCATGCCGGCAGGTCTATGCGCTCGACCGCTCGCGCGAATGGACCGAGGCGCTGTCGAACTGGTGCGGAACGCAGCCGCAGCTTGTCCAGTTCAACGGCGTCTGCCTTTTGCACCGCGCCGAGATCATGGAATTGAACGGCGCCTGGCAGGACGCGATCGCCGAGGCACGCCGCGCGACGACGTCGTTGGCCCATACCACCGCCAGCGAGGCGGCGGCGGGCGCGGCCTACCAGGAGGCCGAAATCCATCGCTTGCGCGGCGAGTTCGCCGCCGCCGAGGACCTCTACCGCACTGCCAGCAGGCTCGGGCTCGAACCGCAGCCCGGCATGGCGCTGCTGCGGCTGGCGCAGGGCCGGGCCGAACAGGCTGCGGCAACCCTTCGCCGCGTGCTCGCCACGACCAAGGCTCCACTCGGCCGCGCCCGCCTGCTGCCGGCGCTGGTCGAGATCATGATCGCCGCCGGCGCAATCGAGGAGGCACGCGACGCCTGCCAGGAGCTGGAAGCGATCGCCAGCCGTTTCGCGACCGACATCCTGGCGGCGATGGCCTCGCAGGCGAGAGGCGAGATCGACTTGCACGAAGGCAGCGCCGCGACCGCGCTCGGCCATATCCGCGCCGCGCTGACGACCTGGCAGCGTGCCGGCGCTCCCTATCTCGAGGCGCGGCTGCGCGTGCTTGCAGGGCAGGCCTGCCGCATGCTTGGCGACGAAGACGGCACCGAGCTCGAATTCGATGCCGCCCGTACGGTTTTTGCCGGCCTCGGCGCCGCCCCCGACCTCGCCCGGGTCGCCGCGCTGACCCGGCCGACGAGCTTGCCTTCGCATGGGCTGACCCGGCGCGAGATCGAAGTTCTTGGCCTTGTCGCCACCGGCAAGACCAACAGGACGATAGCAACCGACCTTGGCCTCAGCGAAAAGACCGTCGACCGTCATCTCAGCAACATATTCGACAAGCTGGCGGTCAACTCGCGCGCGGCTGCCACAGCCTACGGCTTTCAGAACGGCCTGCTCTAACGCAACGATTTTCTGACCTCGAGCAATTCCAGGAAAAGTGTGAAACGGTTTTCCGTCCGGAATTGCGTCAAAGCAAAGAGATTGAGCGGTTCGGCGTTTCCGTGAAACGATGAAACGCTCTGGCGGCATGGGGAAAAATCCCCATCGCATTTTTCTGACTCGTGAGGTGTCTCCCCGAAGCGCCGCGGCGCCGTTCCCTTATTTTTGGTCCGCCAGTGACGAACCAAATGGAGCGATCATGAACCCGACTTCGATATCCGGAACGGCCGCGATGCAGGCGATGACCCTGCGCAGCCGTCTCAATATCCGCATCGCCGAGACCAGGGCACGCGCCGGCGCCCTGCTGGAACAGGGCGCGGCCTTCATGCATCTGGAGGCCGATGCGCTGCAGGCAACCGGCAGCGATCCATCATCAGGCGACGAAACGCAGCCCGCGCTCAGGGAAGAACATGTCGACGTCGTGGTCATCGGCGCCGGCCAGAACGGTCTTTCCGTCGGCTATCACCTGGCCCGCAAGGGGGTGAAGTTCGTCATCCTGGAGGGCCGCGAACGCGTCGGCGATATCTGGCGCTCGCGCTGGGATTCGCTGCGCCTGTTTACCCCGGCGCGCTTCGACGGTCTGGTCGGCATGCCGTTCCCCGCCGCCCGCTATTCGTTCCCGACCAAGGACGAAATGGCCGACTATCTCGAGGCCTATGCGCGGAGGTTTGCCTTGCCGGTGCGCACTGGCGTCAAGGTCGACGAGGTGACCCGTTCCGGCGAGCGCTACGTCGTCACATCAGGCCGGACCCGCTACATCGCCAAGCACGTCGTCGCCGCCGCCTCGAGCTACCAGAAGCCGAAGATCCCGGATTTCGCGGCGTCGTTCGATCCGTCGATCCGGCAATTGCATTCGGTTGCCTACAAGAATCCGGAACAGCTCAAGGCAGGTGGCGTGCTTTTGGTCGGCGCCAGCAATTCCGGTGCGGAAATCGCCATGGATGTCGCGCGAACGCATCAAGTGTGGCTGTCGGGCCGCCATCCAGGCCACATCCCGGTCGCCTACAATGGCTACTTCGCGATGCGTTTGGTCCTGCCGGTCGTCCTGCGCATCGTTTTCCACCGTTTGCTCACCGTCGATACGCCGATGGGCCGCAGGGCCAAGCCGGAGCAGTTGTCGCATGGCCTGCCGCTGATCCGGGTCAAGCCGCAGGATCTGGACGCCGCCGGCGTCCGCCGGGTCGCCCGCGTCGCCGGTGCCCGCGACGGCAAGCCGCTGCTCGACGACGGCCAGCTTCTCGACGTTGCGAACATTATCTGGTGCACCGGGTTCCAGGCCGGGCTCGACTGGATCAAGCTGCCGATTTTCGACGGCACCGGCCGGGTGAAGCAGTATCGTGGTGCCGTCGAAGGCGAGCCGGGACTGTATGTCTGCGGCCTGCATTTCCAGCAATCGACCTCCTCCACCATGATCCACGGCGCGGCGCGCGATGCCGGCTACGTGGCCGACAAGATAGGCGAGCGCATGCGGGCAGCCGCCGGATAAGCGCTTCGAGGCGCTTGCCGGGCGCTGGAAAAGCCACCACGCCCGGCAATCGTGTCGCCAAACCAGAACAAAACGTAGACACTTCTGGCCTTTCGCTGCCGAATCACTACATTCGGGGGCAATGTCCGGCTTTGCGGAAGACATGCCCTTCTTTGACGAACCGAATGCGCGGCCCGCGGCCCCGTCCGGCATAGCCGCGCGCGCCATGGCCGCCCGCAGCGGTCAGAACAGCGCGCCCGACTATCTGAAGGGCCTGAATCCCGAGCAGCGGCTGGCGGTCGAGACCACCGAAGGCCCGGTACTGGTGCTGGCCGGCGCCGGCACCGGCAAGACGCGCGTGCTCACCACCCGCATCGCCCACATCCTCGCCACCGGCAAGGCCTTCTCCTCGCAGATCCTCGCCGTCACCTTCACCAACAAGGCGGCGCGCGAGATGAAGCAGCGCATCGGCCATCTGATCGGCGAAGGCAATGTCGAGGGCATGCCGTGGCTCGGCACCTTCCACTCGATCGGCGTCAAGCTGCTGCGCCGTCACGCCGAGCTCGCCGGGCTGAAATCCGATTTCACCATCCTCGACACCGACGATGTCGTGCGTCTGATCAAGCAGCTCATCCAGGCCGAGGGGCTGGACGACAAGCGCTGGCCGGCCAAGCAGTTCGCGCAGATGATCGACGGCTGGAAGAACAAGGGCCTCGGCCCCGCCGACATCCCCGAGGGCGACGCCCGCAGCTTCGCCAACGGCAAGGGGCGCGAGCTCTACAAGGCCTATCAGGAGCGGCTGCAGACCCTGAACGCCTGCGATTTCGGCGACCTGCTCTGCCATCCGATCCGCATCTTCCGCGCCTACCCGGATGTGCTGAAGGACTACCACAGGCGCTTCAAATACATCCTCGTCGACGAGTACCAGGACACCAACACCGCGCAGTATATGTGGCTGCGCCTGCTGGCGCAGCGGCCGCAATCCTCCCCCCTTGAGGGGGAGGTGCCTGCGAAGCGGGCGGAGGGGGTCGCCACAGAAGGCACCGCCCGGTCATCGAGCACAGGGGCGTCGAGCACTGCCGCGAGGACCCCACCCGACCGGGCTTCGCCCGGCCACCCTCCCCTCAAGGGGGAGGGGAATTCCCGCCCGGCCACCGTCAACATCTGCTGTGTCGGCGACGACGACCAATCGATCTATGGCTGGCGCGGTGCCGAAGTCGACAACATCCTTCGCTTCGACAAGGATTTCCCCGGCGCCACCATCATAAGGCTCGAACGCAACTATCGCTCGACCGCGCATATCCTCGGTGCGGCCTCGCATCTCATCGCCTTCAACGAAGGCCGCTTCGGCAAGACGCTGTTCACCGACCGCAACGATCCCGAGGATGACAAGGTGCATGTCCATGCCGCCTGGGATTCGGAGGAAGAGGCGCGCGCCGTCGGCGAGACCATCGAGGCCTATCAGCGGCAGAAGCACAATCTAAACGACATGGCGATCCTGGTGCGCGCATCCTTCCAGATGCGCGCTTTCGAAGAACGCTTCATCACGCTCGGCCTGAGTTACCGCGTCATCGGCGGCCCGCGTTTCTACGAGCGCATGGAAATCCGCGACGCGCTTGCCTTCTTCCGGGTCGTCGCCAATGGCGGCGACGACCTCGCCTTCGAGCGCATCGTCAATGTGCCGAAGCGTGGGCTCGGCGAAGCCACGATCCGCCAGATCCACGACACGGCGCGGGCGCTGCGCATCCCGATGCTGGAAGCCGCCGGCAACCTCGCCGAAAGCGACGAGATGAAGCCGAAGCCGCGCGCCGCCCTGCGCGAGGTCGCGGCGAATTTCGAGCGCTGGCAAAAGGCGCTGGAGACCACGCCGCACACCGAGCTCGCCGAGACCATCCTGGAGGAGAGCGGCTACACCGACATGTGGAAGAACGACCGCTCGGCCGAATCGCCCGGGCGGCTGGAAAACCTCAAGGAGCTGATCCGCTCCATGGAGGAGTACGAATCGCTGCGCGCCTTCCTCGAGCATGTCGCGCTGGTCATGGAGGCCGAGCAGAGCGAGTCGCTCGATGCAGTCTCGATCATGACGCTGCATTCGGCCAAGGGTCTCGAGTTCGAGACCGTCTTCCTCCCCGGCTGGGAAGAAGGCCTGTTCCCGCACCAGCGCGCGCTCGACGAAGGCGGCCGTTCCGGCCTCGAGGAGGAGCGCCGCCTCGCCTATGTCGGCCTGACACGCGCCAAGAAGAACCTGCACATCTGGTTCGTCTCCAACCGCCTCATCCACGGCCTGTGGCAATCGACCATCCCGTCGCGCTTCCTCGACGAATTGCCGGAAACCCATGTCGAGGTCGCCGAGAGCGGCAACTCCTATGGCGGCTACGGCAACAGCTACGGCGGCGGCTCGTTCGCCTCCGGACGCGGCGGCCGGCAGAACCCCTACGGCGCCTCGCGCTTCGACAATATCGGCGAGGAAAAATCCTTCTCCAACACCTATTCGACGCCGGGCTGGCAGCGCGCGCAGGCCAACCGCACCGAGGCCACCGATCGCAACTGGGGCACGCGCTCCGGCCACCAGGTCGAGCGCATCGGCTATGGCGAGACCGACAGCGGCTACGGCGCCGGCCGCACCAGCGTCAAGGGTCGCACCATCGACGGCGAACTGGTCGCCAAGTCCGTCGCCGACAAGCCGTCGGCCTTCAGCGTCGGCGACCGCGTCTTCCACCAGAAATTCGGCAACGGCAACATTGCGGCAATCGAAGGCAACAAGCTCACCATCGACTTCGACAAGGCCGGCCAGAAACGCGTGCTGGACGGCTTTGTCACCGGCGTGTGAGCAATTCCCTCACCGATACCTCGCCTGGTTCCACTTATGGCCGAGCAGCGACAAGATGATGATCAGCCCGTTGAAGAACTGCACGTAGAAGCCGCTCAGCCCCGCCGCCACCACGCCGGTCTGGATGAACGACACGGTCACCGCGCCGATCGCGCCGCCGACCACCGTGCCGATGCCGCCCCAGGTCGGCGTGCCGCCGACGAACACCGAGGCCAGCACCGGCAGCAGATAGCCGTCGCCGGCCGTCGGCCACCAGGTGAAGTTGATCATCACCGAGAAGGTGCCGGCGATCGCCGCCCCGATGCCGGTGAAGACGAACACCTTGACTTTGACGCGCTTGACGTCGATGCCCATCTGCTTGGCGCTGTCCGGATTGTCGCCGACTGCCCTCACCTGCGCGCCGAAGCGGTGGCGGTTGTAGAGCAGCGCCGAGAAAACGACGAAGGCGATGGCCCAGAAGACCTGCACCGGGATGCCCCAGAGCTGGCTCGAGAAGATCTTGTAGGCTGAGCTGTCGGCAAGGCCGGTCAGCGCCATCGACCTGCCCTCGTTGATGATCTGGATCAGGCCGCGCAACAGGAAATTCATGCCGAGCGTGGCGATCAGCGACGACAGTCCGCCATAGACGACCAGCGATCCGACCAGGAAGCCGAGCAGCGTGCCGGTGACCAGCGCGGCGGCGATGCCGAGGAACGGATCATAGCCGGCCTGCACGACCAGTGCGAAGACCCATGAGGCAAAACCCATCGTTGCCGGGAACGACAGGTCGATCTCGTCGCAGGTGACGACGAAGACCAGCGGCACCACCACGAACAGCGCAACGGGAAGCGTCGTCAGTACCGAGCTGTAGAGATACCAGGTGGTGAACACCGTCGGATTGGCGATGATGAACACCGCCATCATGAAGATGAACACGCCGAGCGTGCCGAGCGCGGCGCGGTTGTCGATGACGAAGCCGCGCAGCCAGTGGTCGGATGGATGGCTCCATTCCTTGCCTGCCTGGCCGCTTGTTCTTCCCAGGGGAGATTGCAGATCGGGTTCCATGGCCTTGCTCATCGCGCTCCCTGCTCCGCTTCGCCCGCCTCGTGCAGTCCGGGCAGGCCGCCCGGATGCGCCACGTCTTCCATGAAGTTGATGAGATCTTCCGCCGACTTGATCTGGCTGCGGTCGGCGGTCAGCGCCACCTTGCCGCGGTCGAGCACCACGAAGCGGTCGGCAATGTCGAAGACGTGGTGGATGTTGTGGCCGATGAACAGGATCGACCGGCCGCTCGCCCGCACCTGGCGCACGAAGTGGAAGACCTTGGCGGTCTCGGTCAGCGACAGCGCCGTCGTCGGCTCGTCGAGGATGATCAGCTCCGCCTGCTTGTAGATGGCGCGCGCGATCGCCACGCCCTGGCGTTCGCCGCCCGAAAGCTGGCCGACGATCGAGTGCGGCGTGAACACTTTCGAGGTGAAGCCGATCTCCCGCATCAGCCGGCTCGCCTCCTCGATCTCCTTGTTGACCTTCAGCCAGCCCATCCAGCTGGTCAGTTCGCGACCCATGAAGATGTTGCGCACGATCGTCTGCTGCACCGCCAGCGCCCGGTCCTGGAACACCGTCTCGATGCCGGCATCGCGCGAGCGCGCCGCGCTCCATCCGCTGACCGGCTTGCCGCGCACCAGGATCTCGCCGCTGGTCGGCTTGACCACGCCTGACAGGATCTTGATCAGCGTCGACTTGCCGGCGCCATTGTCGCCGATCAGGCCGACCACCTCGCCGCGGTCGACGCTGAGGTTGACGCCGCCAAGCGCATAGACCTGGCCATACGACTTCTTGATGTCGCGCAGTTCGATGATGCGTTCGCCCATGCGATCCTCGCTCGGATTGTCTGTCTTGCCGGTCTCCTCGCCGGCGGCCCCGCCGGCCGGGCGAAATCCCGGCCGACGGCTTGGGAGGTCAGCGCAGCGCCTGCTTGGCCAGCTCGGCGACGATCTCGTAATTCTGCGGCGTCACGAAGCCGGCGCCGGTATCGACATTCATCGGCGCCAGACCCAGCACTACCTGCTGGCAGAGGCTGAGGATCGGCAGGTAGCCCTGCAGGAAGGGCTGCTGGTCGGCCGTCAGCTGCACCCAGCCGCCCTTGAAGCCCTCGACGATCTGCGGGCTGGTGTCGAAGCCGAAATTGAAGATCTCGCCGGGCTTTCTTCCCGCCGCCTGCATGTAGGTGGCGACATTGCCCAGCATCTGGCCGCCGGGATAGCCGACCGCCTTGATATCAGGGTTGTTGAGCAGGGCCGCGGTGATCACCGGAATCGCCAGATTGGGGTCGGATGCCCATTCGCCGCTCGGCGGTGACGGCAGCTGGATGACACTGATGCCGGCCTCCTTGAGTACGGCCACCGTGCCGCGCTCTCGCGCGCCGCGGGCCTCGTTCTCGAACGGGCCGATCATGATCGCCTTGTCGCCGGACTTGAGCTTGCCGAGCTTGATGGCCTCGGCGCCGAGTGCACGGCCCTGCTGCTCCTGCTGGGCGCCGACATAGCCGCCGCCGAACGCTTCCACCACCTTCGGCACCGGAACGTTCTGGTACATCATCTTGATGCCGTCCTTGTGCGCCTGCTCGGCCAGAGGCATGATCGCGGCGTCGCCCGGATGGCCCATCATGGCGATGCCGTTGGGTTTCACGGCGACGGCCTCGCGTAACTGCTGCACCATCTTCTCGGAATCCCACTGCGAGAAGATGTAGTCGACCTTAGGCCCGAGATCGGCGGCCGCCTGCTTGGCGCCATTGTAGACGATGGTGCCGAAGGCGTCGCCCTCCGCGCCGCCGACGAAGAAGCGGATGTGGACGTCCTTGCACCATTGGGCATCCAGCGCCTGCGCCGGCAAGGTGGAGATGGCGGCGGCAAGCGCCGTGGCTGCGGCCACGACGGTCGTGCGCAGAAGTGTCGTTCTAAACGCGATGCTCATGCACGTTCCTCCCTTTGTTTCCTCGCCAAGCGAGGGTTTTCGACATTCGCTTCGGCAGTGCGCCGCAAAACTGGCCGGCCGGCTCCTCCCGCCGGCCAATCCTCACATCAACTTTGGCCTCACATCGGATTTGGCAGGTAGCTGGCACCTCCCCTGCATTGTTTGAGATAATCCAGCGCGCGCACTTGCCCGGTGATCTCCAGGTCGTCGCGATAGACAGGGTCGTGCCAGCCCTCGATGTCGATGGCGCCCTTGTAGCCGGCCAGCCGCAATTCGCTGATCACCCGCGTCCAGTCGCTGTCGCCGAAGCCCGGCGTGCGCATCTGCACGAAGGGCAGCCGGCCGAACACGCCGTGCTCGCGGATGACGTCCCAGCGCACGGTGGCGTCCTTGCCGTGGACATGGAAGATGCGCGGCGCCCATTTGCGGATCTGCGGCATCGGGTCGATCAGGTAGACGAGCTGATGGCAGGGCTCCCATTCGAGGCCGAGATTGTCATCCGGCAATTCGTTGAACATCAGCTCCCAGGCATCCGGATTGTGGGCGATGTTCCAGTCGCCGCTGGCCCAGTTGCCATCCATCGCGCAATTCTCGAAGGCGATGCGCACGCCCCTGTCGGCGGCCCGCTTCGCCAGCGGCCCCCAGACCTCGCGGAAGCGCGGCAGGCTGTCGGTCAGCGGCTTGCCGCGAATTCGGCCGGTGAAGCCGCTGACCGTGGAAGCGCCGAACAGATGCGCATGATCGATCACCGTCTCCCAGGCCGCGAGCACGCCGCGGTCGACCTCGCCGCTCTCCAGCGGATTGCCGAACACGCCGATCGACGAGACGGTGACGTCGGCATCGCCGATCGCCTCGCGGATCTGGCCGGCGAGCCGCGGCAGGTCCTTGCCGCCCAGCGTCTGCCAGAAGAAAGGCTGGATGCTTTCGAAGCCGAGCGGCAGGATCTGTTTGATGTAGGCGGCCGGGTCGTCGAGATTGGCCCTGACCATGGTGCCGATCCTGATGTCGAGGAGCGGGTTTGGCATCATTGCGCATCCCTGGCGATCGCAACCCGGCGTCCGGTCTCGGCGCTTTCGATCGCGCCGAAGACCATGGCCAGGCTGTTGATGTTGTCGGTGCCGCGCGTTTCCGGCTCGGTGCCGGTTTCGATCGCGTGCATGAAATCCCTGATGATGCCGAGATGGCCGTCGACGCGGTCGGATGCGTCGAGTGGCGGCACCTCGATTGGCTGGGTCTTGTCGAACAGGCCGTCGCGGCCCGGAATGACAACCTCCGCCTTCAGCCCATCAAAGCCGTCCCAGAGCAGGCTGCCGCGCTCGGCGACGATGCGCCAGCTCCCTTCCCAGCTGGTCCGGAAGCCGTCGGCGCACCAGCTGCCCGCATAGGTGAAGACCTTGCCGCCGCCGAAATCGAAGACGGCGCTCGCCGACGATCCCTGCCGGTACCAGGAACTGGCCGGCTCCCACTCCTGGCAGTAGACGCTGGCCGGCTCGCCGGCGGCCATGTAGCGGGCTGCGTCGAAGGTGTGGATCGCCATGTCGAGCAGCAGCACGTGGGACATCTCCTCGCGAAAGCCGCCGAAATGCGGCGCGACGAAGAAGTCGGCATGGATGCTGGTCGGCTTGCCGATGGCGCCCGAGTCGAGAAGGCGGCGGATGCGCCGGACATTGGCGACATAGCGGCGGTTCTGCACGACGGCATGGACGCGCGCCGCCCGGCGCGCGGCCTCGATGATGGCGCGCGCATTTTCCGGACTGTCGGCGAGCGGCTTTTCGGTCAGCAGATGGCAATTGTGGGCAAAGGCCGAGAGCGCGACGTCACGGCGGGCGGCGGGAACGACGACGTCGAACACTGCGTCAGGCTTGGTTTGGTCGAGAACGGCATCGAGGCTGGTGCCGATGTCGGCCCCGGCAAGCCCGTATTCGCGCGCTCTCGCCTGCGCCCGTTCGGCGTCGAGGTCGACCAGGCCGGCAATCGTCAGCCCGTCGATCTGCCTCGCGGCATCGAGCCACTGCTTGCTCATGGCTCCGCAGCCGGCCAGGACGACCTTCATCCAGCGCTCCTCCTCCGCTCGACCCCTCCAGGCCGATCGTCACGGCATCCACGGCGTCACCGTAAACGTTTTTCCGTAAACGTTTACGAGAACACACCCGATAGCGTAGAATGTCAATCGGCTGTTTGCGAAAATCATCCCAAAGCCTTGGCCTGAGCGGCAGCCAGTGCTAGCCAAGGCAGGGGGAGAACCGTCCTTGGCGTCCAGCATCCACGACCTTGCGCGTCACCTGAACATTTCGATCGGCACCGTGTCGCGGGCGCTGAACGGCCGCGCCGATGTCAATGCCGACACACGCCAGCGCGTGCTGGAAGCCGCCAAGCAGCTCAACTACGCACCCAACCAGTCCGGCCGCAGCCTCCGGCAAGGCGCCACCCACTCGATCGCCTTCATGCTGCAGCCGCATCCGGGCGACCAGCAATATGGCGAGCCCTTCTTCATTCCCTTCCTCACCGGCCTGCAGGGCAGGCTCGCCGAAAGCGGCCTCGACCTGATCGTGGTCATGGGCGCGCCGGGCGACTACCAGCAGGAGCGCCTGCGCCGCGTCGTCGAGACGCGCCGCGCCGACGCCGTGGTGCTGGCCTGGACGCGGCGCGAGGACGAACGCATCGACTATCTGACCGAGAGAGGCTTCCCCTTCGCCACGCTCGGCCGCAGCCGTTCCGGCGGCAAGTCCTACCCTTCCCTCGACCTCGATTTCGAGAAGGCCGGCAGCGACGCCGTCGACCGGCTGGTGGCGCGCGGCCACCGCCGCATCGCCGCGGTCCGCCCTGCCCTCAATCTCAATTTCGGCTACCTGTTCCTCGACGGCTACCGCAAGGCCTTGAGGCGGCACGGCATCGAGGTCGATCCCGGCCTGATCGCCGACGGCTTCATCAACGAGGGCGGCGGCTACCAGGTGACACCGCGCGTGATGCTCTCCAAGGACCGGCCTACGGCGATCATCTACAACAACGACGCTATGGCGCTCGGCGGCTGCAAGGCGCTGGCCGAGATGGGCATCCGGCCCGGCCACGACATCGCCGTGACGGTCATCGTCGACACGCCGCTCTGCCGCTATTTCTCGCCGGCGCTGACCGCCTTCCGCCCGGCGCTGCAGCCCATGGGCCGGCGGTTGGCCGAGATGCTGCTTGCATCGCTCCCCGCCTTCGCCGGTCCGGAAGGCACGCGCATCATGCGCGAGGTCTGGCCGCTGGAACTGATCGCGCGAGAGAGCGACTGATAGTCGCCGAGGGTAGCCGCATCGACCTCAGTCCACTTTCTCCTCGCCCTTCTCGCCAGCCTTTACGATGTCGCCGGTCGTGAACAGGATTTCCTTCAGCTCTGCCCGCCAGTCCTTCTTCTGACGCAGCAGGAATTCGAGATTCATGCCGAAATGCTTGAACTCCTCGCCTTGCGCATTTTTCATGATGGCGCGCGCCTGCGCGTCCTTTTCCACCGACATGCGCTGCTCGTACCAGCTGATCGCCTCCGCCTCCTCGATCAGCGAAGTGATCATGCGGGCAAATGTCCGCACCTTCTGCGTCAATTCCTCCGCCGGCTCGTGATACTGATCGAAACCCATATGTCCTCCTGAGCCCATGGCTCGACCGACCATCGCAGGCGATGCCTGGGCTCGCCTGCAACGGTTGCGATTGGAAAATGGTTCCGGGGCACGCGCCGGCGCGGCCTGTCACGCAGGTATCATGTTCGAGTCCTAGACCGCTTGGCGGAAGGTGCCGGCGGCATGTCGATGCGACACCCGCTCCGGCATGCTCTGTCACAAGGGGATATCCATGAAACATCTCAACCGGACCGTTGCACTTGGCGCGGCACTTGCGCTGTTCACAGCCCTCACCCCGGCGCTCGCCGATGGCGTCGCCTATGTCAACAAGGGCCTGGTCGGCGTCGGCCGCATCCCCGCCAACCAGAAGGACAAGTTCGGCGAGACCTTCGGCTCCGGTTCCGGCATGGCGATCGACACCAAGGGCTGGGCGCGTGACGGCAACGCCTACAAGGGCTCGCTCTGGCTGCTGCCGGATCGTGGCTACAACGTCGTCGGCACCACCGACTATCGGGCCCGCCTCAACACCGTTTCGATCGAGCTTGCCCCGACCCCTCCGGGCGCCGCGCCCGCAGCCGGCCAGGAACAGTCGGGCGTCAATGCGACGCTCGCCGACACCCTGCTGCTCACCGACGACAAGGGCGTTGACGCCACCGGCCTCGACCCGCTGAACGGCGTCCGCCCCGCCGCCGGCGACATGCCGATCCTGCCGCAGGCCGACAATGGCAAGCTGGCGCTGGATGACGAAGCCATCGTGCGCCTGCCGGACGGCAGCATGTTCATCTCCGACGAGTACGGCCCTAACATCTATCGCTTCTCGGCCGAGGGCCGCCTGATGTCGGCCACCCAGCCGCCGGCGGCCCTGGTGCCAATGCGCCACGGCAAGCCGAACTTCGCCTCCGACAATCCGGGCCCGGGCGCCGCCGAGCCCGATCCGAAGGATCCCGAGACCGGCCGCCAGAACAACCAGGGCCTGGAAGGCATGTCGCTGACGCCGGACGGCAAGTTCCTGATCGCCGTGCTGCAGTCGGCGCCGCGCCAGGATGGCGGCGATTCCGGCTCGACGCGCCAGAACACCAGGGCGCTGGTCTATGACGCATCCGACCTCGCCCATCTCAAGCTGGCGCATGAATATGTCGTGCCGTTGCCGGTGTTCAAGGACGCCAAGGGCAAGACCAAGGTGGCGGCGCAGAGTGAGATCGTCGCGCTCTCCAACACGAGCTTCCTGATGCTGACGCGCGACAGCGGCAACGGCCAGGGTGTGAAGGGCGAAGAGTCGCTCTATCGCAAGATCAACATCGTCGACCTGTCCGGCGCGACCGACATCGCCGGCGGCCCGTTCGACGCCGCCGACAAGCCGCTGGCGCCGAAGGGCGTGCTCGATGCGTCGGTTGCCCCGGCCAAGGTCACGCCGTTCATCGACATCAACGACAGGGCCCAGCTTGGCCGCTTCGGTCTGCACAATGGTAAGCCGAACGACAAGGACAATCTCTCGGAGAAGTGGGAAGCGATGTCGCTGGTCAGCGTGCTCGATCCCAAGCTGCCCGACGACTACTTCCTGTTCGTCGCCAACGACAACGATTTCCTGACCCAGGACGGCTTCCAGGTCGGCGCGCCCTACAAGGCCGAGGACGGCGCCGATGTCGACACCATGTTCCTGGTCTATCAGGTGACGCTGCCGAACCTCGCCACGAACTAGCTAACGACAGAAAGGCGGACGCGCCGGGCGCGTCCGCCTTCAGGCCATTTGTCGACGATCTACTTCAAGATCTCCGCGTCCCTCGGCACGCCGGCATCGATCGGCTCGGCCGTCCTGTTCGACACGGCCGTGAGCTTGCCGGCGGGCGACAGGTTCGGGCGCACGAAGACCTGCGCGACGCCATTGACGCGGCCGTAGAGGTCGATGATGTCCTGGTTCATGAAGCGCACGCAGCCGGACGAAGCGTTCTTGCCGATGGAATCCCACTCCGGCGTGCCGTGCAGCCGGTACATCGTGTCCTTACCGTCGCGGAAGAGATAGAGCGCGCGGGCGCCGAGCGGGCTCTGCGGACCGGGCGGCATGCCGTCCTTGTATTTCGCCAGTTCAGGCCGGCGCTGGATCATTTCCGGCGGCGGCGTCCAGACCGGCCACTTCTTACGCGCCTGAACGACGGCGCTGCCGGTCCATCCGAAACCGGCCTTGCCGAGGCTGACGCCATAGCGGATGGCCTCGCCGCCGTCGCGCACCAGATAGAGGAAATGCTCGGAGGTATCGACGACGATCGTGCCGGGTTTTTCCCCTGTCGGGTCGGGCACGATCTGGCGCACGAACTTCGGATCGAGCTTGTCCACCGGGATTGCCGGCAGCTGATAGCCCTCGTCGACGCGTGCCGCATACATGCTCTCGGCAGCGCCGAAAGCCGAATCGCTTGGCGGCGGCGGCGCTGCCGCCGGTGGCGCCACGTCGGTAGTGGTGCAGGCCGAAAGAGCCACGGAGGCTGCTCCCACAGCGGACGCACCGAGAAACGCGCGCCGGTTCAGGCGCTCAAAAAACAGCGAACTATCGGACATCATCCCCCCGGCTATCAATAAGATCTAAGGAGTGCGGCCCCACGCACCCGGGATCAATAGCCCATTCCGCACGCTTTGAGAACATGACTGGATCAAGGCACGCCAGAGCATGATGCCGAAAGTGTGAATCGATTTTCGCTCAGGCGGAATTTTCCGGCTTCGCATCGACCTGTCCCCTCAAATCGGCGATCATCGCCGACCGCACCCAAAGACCAGCGCTGAGCAGCCCACCATGGACGACAAGACGCCTGCCCGCCGGCGCACCGGCGACCTCACCAGCGGCCCGATCCCGCGCACGCTGCTGCTGTTCGCTTTGCCGGTGCTCGGCTCCAACGTGCTGCAGTCGCTCAACGGCTCGATCAATGCGGTATGGGTCGGCCGCTTCCTCGGCGAGGCGGCGCTGACCGCGACCTCCAACGCCAATCTGGTGCTGTTCCTGATCCTCGGCACGGTGTTCGGCATCGGCATGGCCGCCACCATCCTGGTCGCGCAGTCGGTCGGCGCCCGCGACCTGCCGGAGGCGCGGCGCATCGTCGGCACCAGCGCCACCTTCTTCTTCCTCGTCTCGGTGGTGTTCGCCGTCTGCGGCTGGATCTGGGTCGACGCCATCCTCAACACGCTGGGCACGCCGGCCGACGCGCTGCCGCTGGCGCGCTCCTACTTGCGCATCATCTTCGCCGCCGTGCCGATGATGAACCTGTTGTCCTTCGTCATGACGGTGCTGCGCGGCGCCGGCGATTCGCGCACGCCGTTCGTCTTCATGGCGCTGGCGGTCGTCCTCGACATCGTGCTCAACCCGCTGCTGATCCGCGGCCTCGGGCCGCTCCCGGAGCTCGGCATCGCCGGATCCGCAACCGCCACGCTGATCGGCCAGACGGTGAGCGTGATCGCCATCCTGATCGTGCTCTATGCCCGCAAGCATCCGCTGAGGCTCGCCGGCGCCAACCTCGCCCTGCTGCGGCCCGATCCGGCGCTGCTCAGGATCGTCGTCTTCAAGGGCGTGCCGATGGGCCTGCAGATGATCGTGATTTCCGCCGCGGCGTTGACGGTCATGGGCATCGTCAATTCCTACGGGTCGCAGGTCGCCGCCGCCTACGGCATCGCCGCGCAGCTCTGGACCTATATCCAGATGCCGGCGCTCGCCATCGGCGCGGCCGTCTCCTCGATGGCCGCGCAGAATGTCGGCGCCGGGCGCTGGGACCGCATCGGCAAGGTCGCGGCTTCGGGCGTCGGCTTCAACCTGGTGCTGACCGGCGCGCTGGTCTTCCTGCTGTTTTTCTTCGACCGTTCGATCCTCAGCCTGTTCCTCAGCACCGACAGCGCGGCCATCGACATCGCCGCCCACATCAACAATGTCGCGTCCTGGTCGTTCATCCTGTTCGGCGTCACCATCGTGCTGTTTGCCACCGTGCGCGCAACCGGCGCGGTGATGCCGCCGCTGATCATCCTGGTGATCTCGGTGCTGATCGTGCGCACCGGCTTTGCCTATTTCTTCCGGAGCGTGATCGGCGAGGAGGCGCTCTGGTGGAGCTTTCCGGCCGGCTCGATCACTTCACTGGCGCTGGCCGCCGGCTACTACCGTTTCGGCGGCTGGCGCACCCTGCACATGATCGAGGGCAGGCCGGCCGCCGGCGAACCGCCGGACACCGGTCTCGGCGTGCCGCGCCAGCGCGCGAACATGGCGCCCGAGACGCCGGACGGCTGAACCCTAGCGCGCGTATCTCGCGCCGAACCCCAGCGCCACCAGCGCAAAGACCGTGATCATCCCGGCAAAGGCCAAGGTTGCTGCCGTCGCGCTCGTCCAGTTCGACAGGATGCCGATGCCGATGACCGGCAGCGCGTTGCCGCAGAAGCAGCAGATGAAGAAGGCCGACACAACTTCGGCGCGCCGGTCGTCCGGCGCGATCTGGTTCACCACCTGCAGGCCGCCGCGATAGCCGAGCGCCGCCGCCACGCCACACAAGCCGGTTGCGGCGATCATGATTGCCATGGACGCATAGACTTGCGCGGCAACGACCAGCGCCACGGTCGGGATCATCAGCGCCAGCGCCGCCAGCATGGTGATGCGGCTGGACAGCCGCAGCGTCAGCAGGATGGTCGCGGCCGCCACCATCGACAGCTCGAAGAACAGCGCGCCGGCCTCGGCGTGGTTCGTGACATGCAGCTGCTGGGCCAGGATGCTCGGCGCCAGCGCAGCATAGAAGCCGACAAGCGCCATGGCCCCGAAGCCGGTCACCGCCGGCGCCACGAAGGCCGCGCGGATGTCGGCGGGCACCGACAGCCGTGGCCGCATCGAGACATCCGAGAGCCGCCCTGGCCGCATCACGGTTTCCCGCGTGCGCCAGATCAAGAGCGTGACCAGGGCAAGCAGCGCCAGATAGAGGGCGAATGTCAGCCTGAGCGGCCAGGGCGCGTATTCGGCAAGCACCCCCGACACCAGCGCGCCGAGGCCGAGGCCGACGAAATTGGTGCTGGTGGCGATGGTTGCGGCGCGCGATTTGTCCTCGCTGTCGATCAGCTCGGCGAGCCAGGCGGTGCCTGTTCCCGCGCCGACGCCGATGCCAAGACCGCTCAGGATGCGGGCGATATCGAGCCAGGCGACATTCTCGGCGAACAGGAAGACTAGCGCGCTGACAAGAGCGGTCGCCATCGCCGCCAGGGCGGCCGGACGGCGGCCGATGGCATCCGACAGCCGTCCGAACACCAGCAGTGCCGCCAGATTGCCGACGACATAGACGGCATAGACCAGCGTCAACGTCAGCTGGGAGAAGCCGAAGGCCTGTTTGTAGATGATGTAGAGCGGCGTCAGCACCGTGCTGCCGGCAAACAGCGCCGCGATCATGGCGGCGACGGCGGTGGTCGCGGCGCCGCCGCCGAGTTCATTGTCGCGCGTGATGGCTTGAGCGTAGGTCGTCATGTCGACGTCCTTCTTTTAGGGGGATGCCCGCCTAACGAGCAGATGGTGACGGCCGTTCCGCTCGCCCAATACGCTCCTGACAGGATGGTCAGTATGGCGCCGCGCGAAATCCTCTCGTACCCTTCGCCTGTTCAAGGGGAGAATCGATGGGCAAAGGACGGGTCGAAGCATTCACCGATGGCGTCGTCGCCATCATCATCACCATCATGGTGCTGGAGCTGAAGGTGCCGCATGGCGAGGATTTTTCCGCCCTTGCGCCGTTGTGGCCGGTCTTCTTCAGCTACGTCCTGTCCTTCATCAATGTCGGCATCTACTGGAACAATCTGCACAACATGTTCCACACCGTGCAGCGCGTCGACGGATATGTCCTGTGGGCGAACCTCAACCTTCTGTTCTGGCTGTCGCTGATGCCGGTGACGACCGCTTTCATGGGCGAGAACCATTTCGCGCCGGTCCCGGTCGCCGTCTACGGCGCCGACCTGGCGCTCTGCGCCGTCGCCTACACGATCCTGGTCACCAAGCTGCGCCATCTGCACGGCGCGGACACGACCTTCGCCAAGGCGGTGGGCCAAGACAGAAAGGGCAAGATCTCGCTGGCGATCTACATAGCTGGCGTGCTGCTCACCTTCGTCAACCAATGGATCGGCGTCGCCCTCTATGTGGCGGTGGCGATAACCTGGTTCGTGCCGGACCGGCGATTCGAGAAGCTTATCGAAAAATAGACGACGCTACGTCCGCATCGCCTTCAGCTTTTCAGCCACCGACGCCGCGAGGTCGGCATAGCGCTCCTCCAGCCGCTCGGCCGCCTTGATGACGGGGAAGTCATGGTCGAATTTCTCCAGCGCCATGCGCAGCTTCTCGACGAAGTCGGCCTGCTTCTCCAAAGCCGAGAACAGTGTCTTAACCTGCGCCTCGCTGATGTCGGGATTGGCCAGCATCTTCGGCACCTCGCGGCCCATCTGGTCGCCGGTGGCGGTCTGCTCCTTCAGGATTTCGGCCCAGTCGGTCAATCGGCAGTCTCCTTCGATGGCGGGCAGCATGCGCGGCGGCCGCCCATGCGGTCAACCCGCCGACATCGAAGCGGACTTGCCTGAGCCTGATCCGGCGTTAAGTTCGGCGCAACCTCGAACAAGGACCCTGCCATGACCACCGACGCCGAATTCCAGTCCGCCCTCCCCGCCCTCGCCTCCGGCAACGTGGCCGTCATCACCGGCGCCGCCAGCGGCATCGGCCTTGCCGCCGCGAAGCGGTTTGCGGCCATGGGCATGAAGATCGTGCTGGCCGATATCGGCGGGGCGCGCCTCGACGAGGCAAGCCGGGCGGTCGCCGCGATCGGCGGCGACGTGCTTGCCGTCGCCACGGATGTTTCCGCGGCCGACGAAGTCGATCGACTGGCGGAAACGGCGCAAGGCGCCTTCGGCGACGTGTCGCTGCTGATGAACAATGCCGGTGTCGGCAACAATCCCGGCAAACCGTGGGAAAACCGCGATGCCTGGAAGCGGCTTCTCGCCATCAATTTCTGGGGCGTCGTGCATGGCGTCGAGGCCTTCGCGCCGGCCATGCTGGCCTCGGGCAAACCCGGCCTGATCATCAACACCGGCTCCAAGCAGGGCATCACCACGCCGCCCCGCAATCTCGCCTACAACGTCTCCAAGGCCGGCGTGAAGACCTTCACTGAAGGCCTGGCGCACGCTCTGCGCAACGAGCCCGGCGCCAGGATCTCCGCCCACCTGCTCATCCCGGGCTTCACCTATACCGGCCTGACCGAAGGCGCGACCGAGAAGCCGGCCGGCGCCTGGACGGGAGAGCAGGTCATCGACTTCATGCTCGCCTCGCTCAAGCGCGGCGATTTCTACATCCTTTGCCCCGACAATGAGGTGGCGCGGCCGACGGACGAAAAGCGCATGGCCTGGGCGATTGGCGACATCATCGAGAACCGCCCTGCCCTTTCACGCTGGCACCCTGACCACAAGGACGCCTTCGCGACCTTCATGAACGGCTGACGGTCGGGCTCAAGCGGCAGCCTGCTTCTTCGAGCCGGGCTTCGGCGTTACCGCCTTCTTGGCGGCGGCGTCGGCGATCTTTCGATCGTGGCGCTTCGCCGCCTGCTCGCATTTGGCGCGGATCTCCTCGACTTCCGATTCCGTCAGGTGCTCGATGCCGATGAAGTGGTTGTGGGCGCGGCTGACCCGGATCAGCTCGTCGAGCTTGGCCTGGATCGCCGCGCCGTCGCGGTTCTGCGTGTTCTGGATAAGGAACACCATCAGAAAGGTGACGATCGTGGTGCCGGTGTTGATGACGAGCTGCCAGGTATCGGAAAAGCCGAAGAATGGCCCGCTCGCGGCCCAGATGACGACGATCAGAATGCAGGCGGCGAAGGTGGGCGGCAGGCCGGCCACATGAGCCACCCAATTGGCAATCCTGGTGAAAAGTCTCTCGATCATCGGAATCTCTCGACCGTCGTGCGAACTCCGAGAGAAACAGACAACGCACGCTCCCGGTTCCCGCTGAACCGATCCGCACGTGCAATCCGGCACACGCGGAAAGCGCACGCTCAAGAAAAAACACCTTATGGCTTTGTTGTCATAGTGCGGGAGCAGGCAAGAAAAGCCTGCTCCGTCCGCTTCACGGCGGTTTACCTCCAGCCCCTTCCGCTGCGCCACCCCCGCATGGCGGAAGGGGTTTTGTTCCCCAGGATCAGGTCGCGTCGTTTTCCCAGCGGTCGAGGAAGGCCTCGATCGGCATGGCCTGCATGTCGGGAACGGCCTTGGCCAGTTTCTCGGGCGGCCAGTCCCACCAGCCGAGGCGTTCGATGCGGGCCGCGATGCCGGCGTTGAAACGCTGGCGCAGCGACCTGGCCGGCACGCCGGCGACGATCGTGTAGGCCGGCACGTCATGCGTCACCACCGCGTTGGCGCCGACAATGGCGCCATTGCCGATGGTGATGCCCGGCATGATCACCGCGCCATGGCCGATCCAGACGTCGTGGCCGATACTGACGGACCTTGCCTGCCGCCGCTCCCGGAAGGCCGCGTCGACGCCCAGCCAGCGGAAATACTCGTTCGGCCGGTAGCTGACCTTGTGCTGCGTCAGCCGCTCGATCGGATGTTCGAGCGCATTGATGCGGCTGTTGGCGGCGATCGAGCAAAATTTGCCGATCGTCGTGTAGATCGCTTCGGCGTGGCGTTCGAAATAGGAGAAGTCGCCGACCGTCACCTCGCGCAGGACCACCCGTTCGCCGATCGAGGCGTAGCGGCCGAGCTTGCATGCCTTCAGTTCCGCGGTCGGATGGATGCGCGGTTCCGGATCTTTCAGGACGAGGTCTTCGGCACGGTCCATGCGGCGGCTTTACCCCCGCGCAGTTGCTGCTGCAAGGCGGGAGCAATGTCGCGCCGTCAAACAGCCCGAGAGGGTCTGCCCCGCTTATTGCGGCTTGCCCTTGGTCCAAACCACGTTCTGGCCGTAGAGCGGGATCGACGTGACCGACATCTTGGCCGAACCGTTCTGCACCTGGCGTGAATGCGAGAGATAGATCAGCGTCTCGTTCTTCTTGTCGTAGATGCGGTTCACCACCTGCTTCTTCCAGATCAGGCTGATGCCCTGCTTGAACACCTCCTCGCCGCTTTCGCCCATGTCGATGTCACCGATGGTGATCGGTCCGGTCTGGCGGCAGGAGATCGACGAATCGGACGGATCCTCGAACCAGTTGCCCTTGTGCAGCCGATCGATGACGCTGCGATCGAAATACGCGACGTGGCAGGTGACGCCCTCGACTTTCGGATCCTTGATCGCCTCGACCATGATGTCGTTGCCGACCCAGTCGACGCCGACCTTGCCGACCTCCTCGGCCGCCGCCGCGCCGACGACAAGGCATGCGGCAAGCGCGCCGCCGATCAGTTTTCGCAAGGGAGCCTCCTCGGTTCGAGTTGCCGGTCTCAGGTGGGACTGAGGTGGCTTGTTTACAAGCTAGGCCTGGCGGAACCTCAACATCTGCCGCAGCACGTCGCTCCTGAGGACAAAGTGCTGGACCAGCGCGCCGGCGATATGCAGCAGCACGACATAGAGCAGGATGTTCTTGCCCACCACATGCACCAGCCCGGCTCCCGGCAGCTGCAGGAACCAGGCGGCGGCGCCCGAAAGCGGCACGATGAAGATGAGCGCATAGATCAAGAGATGCGCTGCCTTGGCCAGCAGCCGCAGCGCCGGATGCTCCATGCCCGAGACCGGCGGCACGCCGCGCGTCGCCCTCAGCCAAAGCCGC
This sequence comes from Mesorhizobium sp. M4B.F.Ca.ET.143.01.1.1, assembly GCF_004792275.1. Taxonomy (NCBI): domain Bacteria; kingdom Pseudomonadati; phylum Pseudomonadota; class Alphaproteobacteria; order Hyphomicrobiales; family Phyllobacteriaceae; genus Mesorhizobium; species Mesorhizobium sp. M4B.F.Ca.ET.143.01.1.1. The sequence goes on along the minus strand of NZ_SRSR01000003.1, from coordinate 427,327 downwards.
CACGTCGCAAGAACGAGTACCGCAAGGCCGAGCACGACATGCATGTAGGCCAGCGGTATGTCCCCTGCGGCAGCCTGCTGCCCTCTGCGAAAGGCACGCCAGACATGCTCCATGCCGTCATGGGCAAGGAACTGGATCAGAATCAGCGCGGCGATGCCCCAATGCAGCCAGATCTGGGTCTTCGAATAGGAGGCTGCTTGCATGTCCGGTCCATCGCTGGCGTGTCTGTCGCGAAGATAGGTCGGCGGAAAACCCGGTCAAATTAAGGATTGGCAATATGCATCGGTTGCGGCAACGCGGCATCTTTGCCTCCGCCGCCTCTACCCGCTAAGACTGCTCGAACAAGGCGTCCGATTGGGCGCCCAATGAAAGATCACGACGGACATTTCCCGATGATGCGTTCAATTCTGGTCGGCATTCTCGTCCTGATGGCGGCCGGCATCGGCTGGCTCACTTTCGATTTCTACCGCGGCCACTATAGCGGCGAGCCTTACGGCGCGCCCTTCGCGCTGGTCGACCAGAAGGGCGCGCCGATCACCGAAGCCGCCTTCAGGGGCCATCCCAGCGTCGTCTTCTTCGGCTTCACCCATTGCCCCGAAGTGTGCCCGACCACGCTCTTCGAACTGTCCGGCTGGCTGAAGACGCTTGGCGACGGCGGCAAGAACCTGAACGCCTATTTCGTCACCGTCGACCCCGAGCGTGACACGCCCGAGATCATCAAGGCCTATGTCGGTAATTTCTCCGACCGCATCGTCGGCATCAGCGGCGACCCCGACAAGGTCCATGCCATGGCCAAATCCTTCGGCATCTACTGGAAGAAGGTCGACACCGGCGATGGCGACTACACGATGGACCACACCGCCTCGGTGCTGCTGCTCAATGGCAAGGGCGAGTTCTCCGGTACGATCGCCTATGGCGAAAGTGCTGACGCGGCCGTTGCCAAGCTGAAGCGCCTGGCGAACGAAGGCTGACACCGTCCGATGGCGCAAACGCGGCTCCATTTCACCGCCGGCAAGATCGAGGCCGATCGCATCTTCGCCGCGCTCGATGCGGCCTTCGAGGATGAGGGCCTGCCGCTTGCCGTGCTGGAGGTCGACGAGGACCGCGACATCCACGAAGTCTCGCTCTATGCCGATGGCGACGTCGATGCGGTCGAGGCGCGACTGAAGGACATCCTTGCCGGCCTCGCGCTGACGAAGCCTATCGAACGCGAAACGCTGCCCGAAATCGACTGGATGGCGCGCTCGCTGGAGGGCTTGAAGCCGGTGCGCGCCGGCCGCTTCTTCGTCCATGGCGCGCATGACCGCGACAGGCGCCACAGCGGCGACCTCGCCATCGAGATCGAGGCCGGCCTTGCCTTCGGCACCGGCCATCACGGCACCACCGCCGGCTGCCTCGAAATGCTGGAGAAGGTCGTGCGGCGCGAGCGGCCGCGCAACGCCCTCGACCTCGGAACCGGCAGCGCCGTGCTGGCGATCGCGCTGGCGAGGCTGGCGCATATCCCGGTGCTGGCGACCGACATCGACCCGGTCGCCGTCAAGGTCGCCGCCGCCAATGCCCGCCTCAACCATGTCAAGGCGCTGGTCGAAACCGTGACCGCGCCGGGCTTCCACCACCCGATCTTCGGCAGGCGCGCGCCCTTCGATCTCATCGTCGCCAACATATTGGCGCGGCCTTTGATGCGGCTGGCGCCGGAGATGGCGAAGCACATCAGGCTCGGCGGCTCGCTCGTGCTGTCCGGCATTCTCGATCGCCAGCGCGATGCCGTGGTCTCGGCCTATGTCGGCCAGAGCTTCCGCCACGTTCGCACCCTGCACCGCGAGGGCTGGGTGACGATCCATCTCAAGCGCTGAAACTGGACCAATCCGTCCCTCCGGAAATCGATTCCGGTTTTCGGGGCCATACGCTACGGTCGCGTCGACAGAGGAGGCCCATCATGTTCCAGACCTTCGACTCGGCGGGCGATCCGTCTGTCGGCAAGCCGCGCGTGGCGCTGCTGCGGCAATGGCTGGCTGAGAACGGCCTCGACGGGTTCATCGTGCCGCGCGCCGACGAGCACCAGGGCGAGTATGTCGCCGACCGGTCGGCGCGGCTGAAATGGCTGACCGGCTTCAGCGGCTCGGCCGGCGTCGCCATCGTCCTTAGCGACCGCGCCTTCGTCTTCGTCGACGGGCGCTACACGCTGCAGGTGCGCAGCGAAGTCGATCTCGACATCTTCGCCATCGAGAGCCTCATCGACAACCCGCCTGCCACCTGGATCAAGGACAATCTCGGCAAGGGTGCACGCTTGGGCTTCGACCCATGGCTGCACACGCTGAGCGAAGTCAAGGCCCTGAAGGCCTCGGCCGAGCAGTCCGGCGCGACCCTGGTGCCGCTCGACCAGAATCCCATCGACATCATCTGGAAAGACCAGCCCGAGCCGCCCGTGGCGCCGGTCGAAATCCATCCGATCGGTTTCGCCGGCGAACTGGCCAAGGATAAGCTGGCGCGGCTGGCGGCAGCGATCGACAAGGACGGCGCGACCCATGCGGTGCTCACCGACCCGTCCTCGATAGCCTGGGTCTTCAACATCCGCGGCGGCGACGTACCGCACACGCCGCTGGCGCTGGGCTTCGCGATCCTTGCCGCCGACGGCAAGCACCAGCTCTTCATGGATCAGCGCAAATTCCCGCGCATGGTCGCCGCCTATCTCACCCAGCTTGCCAACCTGCACGAGCCCGGCGAATTCGAAGCCGCCGTTGTCGCGCTGGCCAAGGGCGGCGCCAGGATCGCACTCGACCCTGTTCTGGCGGCCGAAAGGCTGAGAATGCTGGTCGAGGACAATGGCGGTTCGGTGGTTTCAGCGCCCGATCCGGCCCGCATCCCCCGCGCCACCAAGAACCAGGCCGAGATCAACGGCAGCCGCGCCGCGCACCGTCGCGACGGCGCGGCGGTGGCCAAGCTATTGTGCTGGCTCGACCGGCAACAGCCGGGCACGCTCGACGAGATCGCCGTCGTCACCAGGCTCGAGGAAACCCGCCGGCAGACCGGCGAGGAAACCCAGATGCCGCTGCGCGACGTCTCCTTCGACACCATTTCCGGCGCCGGCCCGAACGGCGCCATCATGCACTACCGTGTCTCCCGCGCCACCAGTCGCAAGCTCGCCGACGGCGAACTGTTCCTGCTCGATTCCGGCGGCCAGTATCAGGACGGCACCACCGACATCACCCGCACCGTGCCGGTCGGCCAACCCACCGAGGAGATGCGCGAGCGCTTCACCCTGGTGCTGAAGGGCATGATCGGCATTTCCATGCTGCGCTTTCCCGCCGGCACGCGCGGCTCGGAGATCGACGCCGTGGCGCGCGTGGCGCTGTGGAGGCACGGCTGCGACTTCGCCCACGGCACCGGCCATGGCGTCGGCTCCTACCTTGCCGTCCATGAAGGCCCGCAACGCATCGCCCGCACCGGCACCGAGAAGCTGCTCGCCGGCATGATGCTCTCCAACGAGCCTGGCTACTACAAGGAAGGCGCCTACGGCATCCGCATTGAGAACCTCGTGCTGGTCACGGCCGCCGAGCAAATAGAAGGCGGCGACATCGCCATGCACGGTTTCGAGACGCTGACGCTGGCGCCGATCGACAAGCGTCTTGTTCGCACCGATCTGCTGACACGCGACGAGTTGCATTGGCTCGACACCTATCACGCCCGGGTGCTGGCCGAGATCGGCCCTATGCTGGACGGCGAGACGCTGGCCTGGCTGGAGAAGGCGACCGCGCCGCTGCCACACGATGCCAAGATCTGAATCCAACAACTTGGAAGGTCAGCGCTGCCCCTCATCCGCCTGCCGGCACCTTCTCCCGTATAGGGACGGGGAGAAGGGGCTGACCGTGACGTCGGCGCTATCTTGCAACGACAGCGATTGGCGAAACCGTCGATGAGGGCGTCTTTCTCCCCGTCACTATACGGGGAGAAATACCCGGCAGGGCAATGAGGGGCGGCACCGACGCGCACAACGAAATTGAACCGGTAGTCAGCTCGGACCAGAAACTTACCCTACGAACTGCCTGGCCAGTATCAGCACGGCGGCACCGGCCAAAAACATCGACATCAACCCGCCGCGCAGCGACACGGCCGCGGCGACGATCAGCGCCGCCCATTCCGCGGGACCGGCGCCAAGCGCCGCCGGCGCCACCAGCGTCGTCAGCACCGCCGCCGGCACGGCGTTCAAGCCAGCCTCGACGCGCGGATGGACGTTGTCGAAGCGCGAGATGACCAGGTGCCCGCCGACGCGGGTGAGATAGGTGGCGACAGCACCAGCGATGATGATCCAGAAGGTGGTGCTCATGGCCGTTCCCCCACGCCGCTGTGATGCGGCGGCAATATGACGGCGAGCAGCACGCCGGCGACGGCGCCGATGGAAACGTGCCAGGGCGAGCCTACCGTCTTGTAGGCGATGGTGGAGGCAACGGCGCTCGCAACGACCACAGGCAGCCACAGCGGCCGCTTGCGGAAGCCCATGACGAGGCCGAGGAAATAGATCGGCAGCAGGAAGTCGATGCCCAGCGCATGCGTTTCGGGAATGAGCTTGCCGAACACCGCGCCAAGCGCGCTTTCGATCACCCAGAACACATAGACCGGCAGGCCAAGGCCGAGATACCAGGCAAAGCCGACGGTCTCGCCGGATTGCGCCCTCGCCTCCGACACGGCGTATTGGGGATCGGTCATGATGAAGAAGCCGAACGCCTGCTGCACCACCGGCCAGTGCGCGATGCGCCGGCCAAGGCCGGCGGAATAAAGCACGTGGCGGAAATTCACGGCGAAGATCGACAGCACGATCAGCCACGGCGCGACATGCTGGCCGAACAGTTCGATGCCGACCATCTGGCTGGCGCCGCCGAAGATCAGGGCGCTCATCAGGAAGGCTTCAAGGACCGAGAAACCATTGTCGACGGCGATTGCCCCGAACAGCAGCGCGAATGGCGCCGAAGCGACCACGACCGGCATCGAGAGCCGAACGCCGTCCCAGAAATCGCTCTTCGCACTGTTTTCGGAAATCGCTTCCGCCGACATGGGTCGCTCCCTTTGACGGCCTGATGTAGGGAGCGTCGCCTTCCTTGTCACACCAATTCGCTTGAGCCGAACGATCAGCGGAAATGATCGCCGGCGCGAGCAAGCATGGCTCGCGCTATTGCGCCTTGCCCTGGATGGCCCTGCCCCAGTCGAGCAGCGGCTTGGCCCGCAAGGTGAAATCGACGAGCTCGCCGACCAGCGCCGGCGAGTGGATGCCGGCCGGGTCAATTGCCTGCTGGACGTAAAAGTGCCGGTTGCGGATGGCTTCGGCCAAGTCGCTGTCAGTGACATGCTCGAAGCCGCGCGGCGTGCGCTTCATGCGATCCTCGGTCTCGAATTCGAGACGGGTCTTCTTCAAGGCCGCCACCAGCGCGCGATACTTCTCCGGCTTCGTCGCGATGGCGTTGCGCATGGCGAGCAGCAGTTCGGGACTGGGCTGCCACCAGGCGACGCCCGAGAAGCACCGCTCGAGCCCGATATGCACGTAGAACACGCCCTGCTCCATCTTGGTGCCGTCGGGCGACAGGATGGCCGACAGATGCCGGTTGTAGGGCCGCTTGTCCTTGGAGAAACGCACGTCGCGATTGATGCGGAACAGCGACTTCTTGCGGTCGCCGCGCAGGCCAAGTCCGGCCGCGGCAAAACGCTCGGTCAGCGTCTCGACGAGATCGCAGAACGGCTCGTGCAGTTCGCTCTCGTAGAGGTCGCGATTCTCCTGGAACCACTCGCGGTTCTGGTGGAAGTCGAGCGCCTTGAGGAACGGAATGGCCTTTTGGCCAAACCCCTTGAATGGGCCGGCCATCACGCCTTGCCAACCCGTTGCAACCATGTGTCCTCGTCGATGACTTCGACGCCGAGTTCACTGGCAAGCTTCAGCTTGGAGCCCGCGCCCGGACCAGCCACCAACAGATCGGTTTTCGCCGACACCGAGCCCGCCACCTTGGCGCCAAGCCGTTCGGCCATCGCCTTGGCTTCGGAGCGCGTCATCTTTTCCAATGAACCGGTAAAGACGATCGTCTTGCCGGCGACCTCGCTGTCGGCCGAGACCGTGACGATATACGGCTTTGGCTTGACTTGCTCGAGCAGCTTCTCAAGCACGTCGTCGTTGCGTTCATTGCCGAAGAAATCGCGCAGCGCGCCGATCACCGTGTCGCCGATGCCGTTGATCGAGGGGAAAACACTGTGCGGATCGTCGGCCTTTGCCGTCTCCTTGCCGACGCGGATCAGCTCCTCCATGGTCGAGAAGGTCCGGGCAAGGACGGCGGCAGTCGTCTCGCCGATATGGCGGATGCCGAGGGCGAAGATGAAGCGGTCGAGCTCCGGCTCACGGCGCGCGTCGATGGCCGCGAACAGCTTGTCGAGGCCTTCATAGTTGCGATCCTCGGCGCTGCGCACATTCTTGCGCGTCTTGCCCGATGCGGCCTCACGCAGCTTCGCCTGCTCCTCGCGCCGCCCGGCCAGCGCCCTGGTGACGTCGGGGCGACGATCCTTGAGCGTGAAGATATCGGCGGCCGTCTTGATCAATCCGGCGTTGAAGAAGAGATCGATGTTTTCCGCGCCCAGCCCCTCGATATCCATGGCGCCGCGCGAGACGAAGTGGCGCAATCCCTCCACGGCCTGCGCCGCGCAGATCAGCTCGCCGGTGCAGCGGCGGCGGGAATCTTCCTTGCCGGTCTTCTCGTTGATCTCGCGCGTCGCCGGCGAACCGCAGATCGGGCAGGTATGCGGGAATTCATAAGGCACGGCATCCGACGGGCGCTTGTCGATGACCACGCTGACGATCTGCGGAATGACATCCCCTGCCCGCTGGATGACCACAGTGTCGCCGATGCGGACGTCGATGCCGTCGCGGATCGGCAGGCCGTTGCTGTCGAGACCCTTGATATAGTCCTCATTGTGCAGCGTGACGTTCTCGACCACGACGCCGCCGACGGTGACGGGCGCCAGCCGCGCCACCGGCGCCAGCGTGCCGGTGCGACCGACCTGGATGTCGATCTTCTGCACGGTCGTCATCGCCTGCTCGGCCGGAAATTTGTGCGCGACGGCCCAGCGCGGCTCGCCTGTGACGAACCCCCACCGGCGCTGCAATTCCAGCTGGTCGACCTTGTAGACGACCCCGTCGATGTCGTAGCCCAGCGACGAGCGCTGCTCCTCGATCCGATGATAGTGCGCGATCAGTTCCTCGATCGATTTCGCCCGCACCATCAACGGGCTGACCTTGAACCCCCACTCGGCGAATTTCTGCACCGAATCATATTGGGTGGGAGCCGGATCCGCCGTCGTGTAGCCCCAGGCATAGGCGAAGAACTTCAGGTTGCGGCTGGCGGTGACTGATGGATCCTTCTGGCGCAGCGACCCGGCAGCGGTGTTGCGCGGATTGACGTAGTCCTGACCGCCGGCGGCCGCCGAACGTTGCTTCAGCGCCTCGAACTCGGCATAGGTCATGTAGACCTCGCCGCGTATCTCGATCGAATCGGGCCAGCCCGAGCCCTTCAGGGTTTTCGGGATATCCGCGATCGTCTTGAGGTTGGCGGTGATGTCTTCGCCGACGGCGCCGTCGCCGCGCGTTGCGCCCTGCACGAACACGCCCCGCTCGTAGCGCAGCGAGGCCGACAGCCCGTCGATCTTCGGCTCGGCCGTGAAGGCGATGTCCAGATCCTTGTCGCGGTCGAAGAAGCGCCGGCCGCGCTCGATGAAGTCGGCGACGTCCTGGTCGGTATAGGCCTTGGAGAGGCTGAGCATCGGCACGGCATGGCGAACCTTGGCAAAGCCCTCCGCCGGCGGCGCGCCGACCCGCTGTGACGGCGAATCCTCGCGCACCAGGTCCGGGAAGCGATCCTCGATGGCGAGGTTGCGGCGCGTCAGCGCGTCGTACTCCGCGTCGGAGATTATTGGCGCGTCCTCGGTATGGTAGCGCCGGTCGTGCTCGGCGATCTCCGCCGCCAGCCGCTTCAGTTCGTCCGCGGCCTCGCTTTCGCTCAGCGAATCGACTGGTTTTTCCGACATGCTTGGCAAGTCCCTGAGTTATGGCGCGCCACTATAAATCAGGATTCGCCGACCGGGAGTCGGCTTGCGCAAAAATCATTCCCGAACAGCAAGATGCAGCCATATCCTGACTCAGATTCCAGGCACAGAGAATCAAGCACCCAGGATGTGTTGAGATTCAGGTCAGGCCGAGTCGAGAATGGTGGCTTCCGAGAACCGGAGCGGAGCGTACTTTTGGGTACGTGAGCACCGGAAGCGCAGGAAGCCGCCGTTCGCAGGCCGGCCTCACCTGAATATCGACGCAGCCTAGGCTGCGGCCGTGTTCTCGCGCAGCAAACGCTCTGCCGCCGCGCGCGCCTCGTCGGTGATCGTGGCGCCGGCCAGCATGCGCGCGATCTCCTCCTGGCGCGCCGTCCGGTCCATCTCGGCGATGCCGGTGGCGACCCTGTCGGTGCCGCCGGATTTGGAGATCAGGAAATGCGTTGCCGCGCGCGCCGCCACTTGCGGCGCGTGGGTGACGGACAGCACCTGCACCCGCTTCGACAGCCTGGCCAGCCGCTGGCCGATGGCATCGGCCACGGCGCCGCCGACGCCGGTGTCGATCTCGTCGAAGACCAGCGTCGGCGCCGAGCCGCGATCGGCCAGCGCAACTTTCAGCGCCAGGAGGAAGCGCGACAGCTCGCCGCCGGAGGCGACCTTCATCATCGGGCCGGGCCTGGTGCCCGGATTGGTGCGCACCCAGAACTCGACCTGGTCGATGCCCTCTTCCATCCGGCTTTCGGCATCGCTCGTTATCTCGACGATGAACTCGGCGCGTTCGAGCTTGAGCGCCGGCAATTCGGCCATCACCGCCCTGGTCAGGCCGACGGCGGCGGCATGGCGAAGCGAGGACAGCTGCGCGGCCGAGATGTCGTAGGCCTCGCGCGCCGCGGCCGCCTGCTTCTCCAACCCGTGCAGGCGTTCCTCGCCGGCGTCGAGGTCGGCGAGGTCGGCGGCCATCGTGTCGCGCAACTGCGCCAGATCGTCGACCGCGACGCTGTGCTTGCGCGAGGCGGCGCGTAGCGCGAAAAGCCGCTCTTCCGCTTTCTCCAGCCGTTGCGGATCATATTCGGTGGCGCGCAATGCCGCTTCGACGCCCGACTGCGCGGCATCGAGCGACAGCATCGCCTCGTCGAGCGACTTCACCACATCGTCGAGCAGGCCCGGCGCCTCTCCCGCCTTGCGTTGCAGGCGCCTGAGCAGGCTGGCCAGCTGCGGCAGCGGCGAGGACGGTCCCGAAAGCACATCCTGTGCGTCATGGATTTCCGAGGCGATCTTTTCCGCCCGCATCATCATGGCGCGCAGTTCGGCAAGCTCGCTCTCCTCGCCCGGCTGCGGATCGAGCTTCGCCAGTTCGGCGACGGAGGCGCGCAGATAGTCGGCTTCGCGCGCCGCGGCCTCGACCTTGGCGCGATGCTTGGCAAGGTCCTGCTCGCAGCCGCGCCAGTAGCGCCAGGCTTCGCCCGTCGCGCGCGCGGCGCCGAGATGGCCGCCGAAACTGTCCAGCAATTCGCGGTGCGCGCCCGGATCGACCAGCGCCCGCTCGTCGTGCTGGCCGTGGATCTCGACCAGCGCATGGCCGATATCGCGCATCAGCGTGACGCTGGACGGCTGGTCGTTGACGAAAACGCGCGTGCGGCCGTCGGCCGTCTGCACGCGGCGCAGGATGATGTCGCCGTCATCCTCGATTGCGTTGTCGGCGAGCAGCGCGCGGGCCGGATGGTTGCGCGGCACGTCGAACACGGCGATGACCTGGCCTTGCGTGGCGCCATGGCGCACGAGTGCCGCGTCGCCGCGCGCGCCCAGCGCCAGCGACAACGCGTCGAGCAGGATGGATTTGCCGGCGCCGGTTTCGCCGGTCAGCACCGAGAGGCCGGGCAAGAAGTCGATGTCCAGCTTCTCGATCAGGACGATATCGCGGATCGACAGCCTGGACAGCATCGCGGATGTCAGGCGCCGGTGATCAGCTTCCCGGCCTTGGAGATCCACGACCCCGCATTTTCGCGCGGCTCAAGCCCGTTGCTCTGCAGGAGCTTGTAGGAATCCTTGTACCACTGGCTGTCGGGATAATTGGTGCCAAGCACCGCGGCGGCGGTCTGCGCTTCCGATGTCAGGCCCATCGCGTAGTAGCTTTCGGTCAGGCGCGCCAGCGCCTCCTCGACATGGCGGGTGTTGGAATAGTTCTCGACCACGGTGCGGAAGCGCTTGACCGCGGCGATATACTCGCGGCGCTCGAGATAGTAGCGGCCGATCTGCATCTCCTTGCCGGCGAGCTGGTCGTTGGCGAAGCGGACCTTCTCCTTGGCGTCGTCGACATATTCGGAGGTCGGCCAGCGCGTCACCAGATCCTGCATCGTCTGCACGGTCAGGCGCGCTTCCTTCTGGTCCTGCGTGACGTCCTTGATCTGGCGGTAGTAGCTCAGCCCGATGATGTACTGGGCATAGGCGGCGTCATCCGTCGACGGGTAGAGCGTCAGGTAGCGCTTGGCCGAGCCGATCGCCTCGTCGTAGTGGCCGGCGCGATAGTCGGCGAAAGCGCCCATCACCATCGATTTGCGGGCGAATTCCGAATACGGGTGCTGGCGGTCGACCGCGTCGAACTTCTTGCTCGCCTCGTCCAGCCGGCCGGCATTCAGATTGGCGAGGCCCTGATTGTAGAGGACGTCCGCGGGCTCGGTCTGGTCGACATAGGTCGACAGGTCGACATCCTTCTCGGAGGACATGCAGGCCGACAGGACGAGCGATGGAACAACCACCGAAAGCGCCAGGAAAACGACCCGGTGCGGCGCTTTCGATTGACCAACTCGCTTGAAGAACATGATTGGATTCCGCCCTTTCGGCGTCATTTCAGTCGTCATTTCGCTCTGGGGCAGCAGCCATAAACCATAACCGCCTTGCCCGGCAACGCTATCTCCGGCCAATCGCACATTTTTGTGGCGGTTCGGCACAGACCTAAGAATGGCACGATTTCACCAACCGGTGATGCATCCATGCAACACCGGCCGGACGCTACAAAGCCAGAAAATCGTTAAGAATCAAATCATCCAGGGCGCGTAGAGGGGCGCGCTGACGGCAATCATCTCTGCGCTGCGGCCGCGGTCGCGGCGCGTCGTTTCGACGATCTCGAAGGCGGACCGGTCGGACAAAAGCCGACGCAAAGCCGCCGCATTCATCCGGTGGCCGCCACGATAGGAGCGGAAGCAGCCGATGAAGCGGGCGCCGGCGAGCGCCAGGTCGCCCATCGCGTCCAGCGTCTTGTGGCGCGCGAACTCATTGGCGTAGCGAAGGCCGCCGATGTTGATGACGCGGTTGTCGTCGCCGATCACCAGCGAGTTCTCCAGCGACGAGCCCAGCGCATAGCCGGCCGCCCACAGCCGCTCGACGTCCTTCATGAAACCGAAGGTGCGGGCGCGCGCGATGTCGCGGCGGAAAATGTCGGGATTGATGTCGGAAGCGAACAGCTGGCGGCCGATTGCCGGGCTTTCGAAATCGATCTCGATCTCGAAGCGCGTGCCGTCATAGGGCCTGAACTCGGCCCATGAGGCGCCGTTCTCAATGCGGACAGGCTTGACCACCCTGATATAGCGGCGCTTGACCGGCAGCATCTCGATGCCCGCCTGGTCGAAGGCCTCGACGAAGGGCACGGCGCTGCCGTCGAGGATCGGAACCTCACGGCCGTCGATCTCGATGACGAGATTGTCGACGCCGAGCCCGAAAACCGCGGCCATGAGATGTTCGACGGTGCCGATGTGCTCGCCGGCCGGATCGCCGAGCATGGTGCAGAGGTCGGTCGCGCCGACTTCGGAGACCAGTGCGCGGAATTCGCGGCTCTCGTCGCCGTTGGAAAGCTGGAAGGCGATGCCGGTATCGGCATCCGCTGGCAGGAAATTGACGGTGACCGGCTTGCCGCTGTGAACGCCGGTGCCGGTCAGCGTCGCGCGCGATTTAAGTGTCGTCTGATAGTCGTGCAAGACAAACCCCTTGGCCCATACTGCCTGCGTCCGCTTCATCAGTTCCTGGCGTATTCTGCTGCCGGATGGATCACCCGGCGTGCGCATGGATGCGGCAAAATAAACAAGGCGGTGCGGCTCTTGATATGATCGGCAGGCTGGGCCAACTCCCCGAATCCCGGCAAGCCGATAGTGCTCCGGGCGAAGATAGTGGTCCGGCTGGGAGAGTCCAAATCACGGTTTCTTACCCACTGTAACCGCGATCCGGTGCGAAGCGGTGCTTGCAACACCTTGTTTTTACATCTCTTTATACGTTAACAGGCAAACAATCGCTTGTCTGCCTGTTAACAACTGTTACGAACCGTTAACGGTCAGTTGGCCTGGCGCCGCAGGAATGCCGGAATCTCCAGCTGGTCGTCTTCCTGCACGGCCCGGCTCTGCGGCGTCAGCCGGCCCTGGTCGTCAAGCTGGCCGCGGCGCGGCGCGTAGAGCTGCGGGTCCTGGCTGGCGAGACGGCGCACTTCCGGTGCCGCCTGGCGCAGTTTCGGCTCGCGCGGCTGCGCCGGCTGCAGCCGCGCAGGCTCTTCCTCGCGGCGGGTCAGTCCGTTGGTCAGGCGCTTCAGCAGTCCCATCGGTCCACCATTCTCATGGTCGGCAGGACGGCTCTTGGCTTCCACCTCGGCCTTCACGACCGGCGGAAAGTCCTCGACGCGCGGCATGCGCTGCGGCGCGGCGGCAACCGGCTGCGGCATTTCCCGCAGCGGCGCGGGCTGCTGCACCACTTGCTGGACGACCGGCTGCGGCTGGGCGGGCGGCGCCTGGAAGATCTTGCTCTGTGGACGGAACTCTTCCGCATGCGCCATCGGCGCCGGGCGGGCCTGCGCCATCGCCGCCGCATTGGCCTCGGCGAGTTGGATCGCCTCGGCGACCGGATCGGCAGCGCGCGGCTCATAGACCTGCTGCTGCACCGGCGCCGGACGGCTTTCCGCGACCGGAGCGGCCGGACGGCTGACCGGCTTCTGCGGTGCCGCGCGGATCGAGATCGGCGCCGCGGCGATTTCGGCCGCCGACTTGTCGATGCCGGTGGCGACCACCGAGACGCGGATCACGCCTTCCAGCTCTTCGTCGAAAGTCGCGCCGAGGATGATGTTGGCATCCTGGTCGACCTCCTCGCGGATGCGGGTCGCGGCTTCGTCGACTTCGAACAGGGTGAGGTCGCGGCCGCCGGTGATCGAGATCAGCAGGCCCTTGGCGCCCTTCATCGAGGTCTCGTCGAGCAGCGGGTTGGCGATGGCGGCTTCCGCCGCGGCCATCGCGCGGCCCTCGCCCGAAGCCTCGCCGGTGCCCATCATCGCCTTGCCCATCTCGCGCATGACCGAGCGGACGTCGGCGAAGTCGAGGTTGATCAGGCCTTCCTTGACCATCAGGTCGGTGATGCAGGCGACGCCGGAGTAGAGCACCTGGTCGGCCATGGCGAAGGCATCGGCGAAGGTGGTCTTGTCATTGGCCAGCCGGAACAGGTTCTGGTTGGGGATGACGATGAGCGTGTCGACGCATTTCTGCAGTTCCTCGATGCCGAGGTCCGCCGTCTTCATGCGGCGCTGGCCTTCGAAATGGAACGGCTTGGTGACGACGCCGACCGTCAGGATGCCCTTCTCGCGCGCGGCGCGGGCGACGACCGGAGCAGCACCGGTGCCGGTGCCGCCGCCCATGCCGGCGGTGACGAAGCACATATGGGTGTTGGACAGGTGATCGATGATCTCGTCGATGCATTCCTCAGCCGCCGCGCGGCCGACCTCCGGCTGCGAGCCGGCGCCGAGCCCCTCGGTCACATGCGCGCCGAGCTGGATCAGCCGCTCCGCCTTCGACATGGTCAGCGCCTGCGCGTCGGTGTTCGCCACCACGAACTCGACACCGCGCAAGCCGGCGGTGATCATGTTGTTGACGGCATTGCCGCCGCCGCCGCCGACACCGAACACGGTGATGCGTGGCTTCAGCTCGGTGATGTCCGGCTTTTGCAGATTGATGGTCATTGTCTCCGTCCTTTGCCTTTCCCGCCGCTTCGCCGCTGCGGCCGCCTATGGGGCTGTCCCCGTCAATTTTAGAAACTGTCTCTCAACCACTGACTCATGCGATGCAGTTTTCCGCCCGTCCCGGTCATCCTGAGACCGGAAATTCCTTTCACAGAATGGCTCTCGAAGCTCGCCATCTGCGGATAGATCAAGAGCCCGACCGGGGTCGAGAACGCCGGCCCCTTCGCCGCCTCGGGCAGCCCGGCCACGCCGAGCGGCCGGCCGATGCGCACATTGCGGCCGAGGATGCGGCGTGCCGCTTCCGGCAGGCCGGCAAGCTGGCTGGCGCCGCCGGTGAGCACGACACGCTTGCCGACGGCGTTGCCGTAGCCCGACTTGTTCAACCGGTCGCGCAGCAATTCCAGCGTCTCGTCGATGCGGGCACGGATGATGCGTGTCATCATCGAGCGCGGTACCTGCACAGGCAGCTCGCCTTCCTCGCCGATCGGCTGGATCGAGACGAGGTCACGGTCGTCCGCGCTGCCCGGCAGCGCCGAACCGTGCATGACCTTCAGGCGCTCCGCGGCGTCGAGCGAGGTCGACAGGCCCTTGGCCATGTCGAGCGTCACATGGTTGCCGCCGATGGCGATGGCGTCGGCGTGAACGAACTTGCCTTCCGAGAACACCGAGATCGTCGTCGTGCCGCCGCCCATGTCGATGCAGGCCGCGCCCATTTCGAGCTCGTCGTCGACCAGTGCCGCGAGCCCGCTGGCGTAGGGCGTCGCCACCATGCGCTCGACCGACAGATGCGAGCGGTTGATGCAGAGCTCCAGGTTGCGCAACGGCGCCGCATCGCCCGTCAGCACGTGCATGTCGACGCCAAGCGCATCGCCGACCATGCCACGCGGATCGCGCACGCCGCGCTCGGCGTCGAGCGAGAAACCGACCGGCAGCGAGTGGATAACTTCGCGCTCGGCCTTCAGCGCCTGCTTGGCGCCGGCCGCCAGCACGCGCTTGATGTCGGCCTCGTCGGCCTGATGGCCGCCGAGATTGATGGTGGCCGAGAAGGCCTCGCTCTTCAGCCGCCCGGCGGTCATGTTGACGATCAGCGAATCCACTGTCAGCCCGGCCATGCGCTCGGCGGCGTCGACGGCCAGACGGATGGCGTGTTCGGCGCGGTCGAGATCGACGACCACGCCCGACTTCACGCCTTGCGATTTCTGGTGGCCGATGCCGATCACCTGGATGCGATGCGAGCGCCCGCGCAAGAGCTTGCCGTCGTCGCGCGGCTTCAGCTTCGCCACCACGCAGCAAACCTTGCTCGAACCGACATCGAGCACCGTCAGGGTGCCCGACCGGCGCGAGGAGGCATCGCTGTTGCCGCCAAGCCAGCTCATATCTTCGTCTCCGGCTTGCGCTTCGTCAGGCTCCTCGGCTTTTCGTTGAGCGCCGCTTCGCGCTGCGTCGCCGCCTCCGGCGTCAGCTGCACGACGAGGCGATCGGACAGGCGCATGTCGACGGCGGCGATGTCGCGGCTCAAGAGCCCGTTGTCGTGGTCCATCCTGACCAGATCGGCGATCGCCTGGTCTTCGCCGTCCTCAGGCAGCTTGACCGTGATGCCGTTCTCCAGCCGCAGGTCCCAGCGCCGCTCGCCGATGCGGATATAGCCTTTGACCCGCGCCGCGAGTTCGGGATAGCGCTTCACCTCGGCAAGGAAATCCGGCGCCTTGGCCGGCGCGCCGGTGCCGATGATCAGCGGCAGCAGCGCCTGCTTACCGCCCGAGAACGGCGCGATGACCTGGCCGTCACGCTCGATGACCGAAAGCGAATCGCCCTGCTGCCAAAGCGCGAAAGGCTCACGCTCCTCGACGCGCACCTCCAGCGTATGCGGATAGACCTTGCGCACCGCCGCGACCTCGACCCAGGGCAGCGTCCTGATCCGCTCGCGCGCGGCCTCGGCATCAAAGCCTATCAGCGAGGTCCAGCCGTCGAGCTCCAGCCGGTCCAGTATATCGATCTCGGAGGTTTCGTGGTTGCCGACCACCTTGATCTGATCGACCGCGAAACCGGTGCGCGCGGTGATGCCCTGGACGACGCCGTCGACCCGTCCGCCAAGATAGGCGCCATAGGCGCTGCTCGACGCGATCAGCACAGCCGAAAGGATTGCCGCGGAAAAAGGCGGCGCGGTGAATTCACCCCCGCCAAGACGCGTCAGAAGGCGCGCCGGCCGGCGAAGCATGCGCGGCAGCACGAAATGGTCGAACGACAGCGAAAGGCCGAACGGCGCCGGCCCGACACCCGCCCCCTTGCCCTGTCCCCACCTCAACGCAGACACGAAGCGTCCTCCACCATCCAACTCAACAGTTCGCCGAACGAATGCCCCGCATGAGCGGCGATTTCAGGCACCAGAGACGTCGGCGTCATGCCCGGCTGGGTATTGATCTCGAGCCAGACAACCTCGCCGTTCTCGGAGTGACGGTCGTCGTAACGGAAGTCCGACCGGGAGACGCCCCGGCAACCGATAGCTTGGTGAGCCTTAAGCGCCAGTGTCTGTATTTTTTGGTAAATATTCGGTGAAATTTTAGCAGGGGTTTCGTGTTTTGATCCGCCCGCCACGTATTTCGAATCGTAGTCGTAGAAGGAATGGCCGGTCGGGATGATCTCGCAGACGCCGAGCGCGACGTCGCCCATCACGGCGCAGGTCAGTTCACGCCCATGGATGTAGCGCTCGACCATGACGGTGTCGCCATATTTCCACTCGGACGAGCCGATGACCTGCGGCGGATGCGACTGCCCTTCATGGACGATGACGACGCCGAAGCTCGATCCTTCGTTGACCGGCTTAACCACGTAGGGCGGCTTCATCGGATGCTTGTTCTGGATGGCGAAGCGGTTGGCCACTTTCGATTCCGCCACCAGGATGCCGGCTGCCTTGGCGACTTTCTTGGCCTGTTCCTTGTTCATGGCCAGCGCCGAGGCAAGCACGCCGGAATGCGTGTAGGGGATTTCGAGATATTCGAGGACACCCTGAATGGTGCCGTCCTCACCGAACGGACCGTGCAGCGCATTGAAGGCAACGTCAGGCTTGAGCGCGGCAAGCACGGAGCCGACATCGCGCGCAACGTCGACCCGGGTGACGCGATAACCTTCATTCTCGAGCGCATCCGCACATGCCTTCCCCGAGGACAGGGACACGGGCCGCTCCGACGAAAAACCACCGAGCAGGACGGCCACATGCTTGTTCTTCATCTCCCGTCATCCCCTCTCACGGCGGGCCGCGACTGACATTTCCACACCAGCATTCCCGCACAGTGAGTCCGAGTCTTCCGGCAGGTTGCCCCCCAGACGGAAAACGCGACCGACGCGTCGAACGACTCAAATCAGGAAACGCTTGAGGCCAGAGAATCAGAGAGTTGATTCGCTGGCAAGTCCTTAAGATTCCGAGAGATTCACTTTCCGTGAAAACGGCCGCGAAAAGTGTGCCGTAGAGTCTTTGCGGCAACGGTTCGGAGGCCGTTGCGGACGCCGAAGTTAAAGTATTACTTGAGCTTCGGCACGCGGCAGAGATCCGCTGGTATCGAGCTTCGGCCGGCTCGCCTGAGTGCCGGCGAGGCTTAGACTAGAGCAGTTGTCCCAGGAATTCCTGCACGGCGTGGCCCGGCCGGAAATCGCCGAGGCGCTTGATTTCCCAATGCAGCCGGACGCCCGAATTCTCGAGCACCCGCGCGCGCACGGTCTCGCCGAGATATTCGAGGTCGTAGCCGGTCGCGGTACCCGTGTTGATCATGAAATTGCAATGCATCGGCGACATCTGCGCGCCGCCGATCATCAAGCCACGGCAGCCGGCCTTGTCGATCTCCTTCCAGGCCGAGGTGCCCTCCGGATTCTTGAAGGTCGAGCCGCCGGTCTTCTCGCGGATCGGCTGCACCGTCTCGCGATGGTTCTGCACCGCATCCATCGCCGCCTTGATCGTCGCCTGGTCTTCCGGATGCCCCTCGAACAGCGCCGAGGTGAAGATCAGCCCCGAAGGCGCCGCCGAATGCCGATAGGCATAGCCCATGTCGGCATTGCTGAGCGTGTGAAGATTGCCCTTGCGGTCGAGCGCCCGCACTTCGACGACGCGTTCGCGCGTCTCGACGCCATTGGCGCCGGCGTTCATCCTCAGCGCACCGCCGACGGCGCCGGGAATGCCGTGGTAGAAATGGAAGCCGCCGATCCCCGCCTCATAGGCGACGGCCGCGAGGCGCTTGTCGGGCGTTGCGGCGCCGGCCCTGATCGTGGTCGGCGAAACGACTTCCGCCTCGCCGAAGCCTTTGGCCGAGAGCCGGATGACGAAACCGGGAATGCCGCCGTCGCGCACCAGGAGGTTCGAGCCGACGCCGACGATGGTCAGCGGGATTTCCTCCGGCACGGCGCGCAGGAAGGCGGCGAGGTCCTCCTCGTCGGCCGGCTGGAACAGCGCGTCCGCCAGGCCGCCGGCGCGGAACCAGGTGATCTTGTCCATCTCGGCGTTGGGCGTGACGCGGCCGCGCAGGCCGGCCAGCCGGTCGCCAAGCTTGTCGATCAGGGGCTGGCCGCGCATCATGAGACGCTTCCACCGAGTTCCTTGGGCAGCGCATAGGCCCACTGCGTGATGTTGCCGGCGCCGAGGAAGACGACGAAGTCGCCGGGCTTTGCCAGATCGCGTATGGCCGGCGCGATCGCCGCCGGGCCTTCGACATAGCGCGCATCGCGATGGCCGCCGGCGCGGATGCGCGACACCAGCGCGTCCGACGTCACCCCTTCGATCGGCTCCTCGCCTGCCGCATAGACCGGCGCCACCATCACCGTGTCGGCGTCGTTGAAGCAGACGGAGAACTCATTGAACAGGTCGTGCAGGCGGGTGTAGCGGTGCGGTTGCGCAATGGCGATGACGCGGCCCTTGGTGGCGCTGCGCGCCGCCTTCAGCACTGCCGTGATCTCGACCGGATGGTGGCCGTAATCGTCGAAGATGTCGACGCCATTCCAGGTGCCGGTATGGGTGAAGCGCCGCTTGACGCCGGCGAAGGACGATAGGCCCTTCTTGATCGCCTCGGCGGACAGGCCGAGCTCATGCGCGACCGCGATCGCCGCCGTCGCGTTGGAGACATTGTGGCGGCCGGGCATCGGCAGGCGCAGATCGGCGATCGTCGTCTGGCCACGCCCCTTGCGGTCGCGGATCACCACGTCGAACTCGGAAGTCGCGCCCGCCATGCGATGATTGGTGAAGCGCACGTCGGCCTGCGCGTTCTCGCCATAGGTGATGACGCGCCGGTCCTCGATGCGGCCGACCAGCGCCTGCACCTCCGGATGGTCGGTGCACATCACGCCGAAGCCGTAGAACGGCACATTCTCGACGAACTGGCGAAACGCCTCGCGGACATTGTCGAAACTGCCGTAGTGGTCGAGGTGCTCGGGATCGATGTTGGTGACGACGGCGATATCGGCCGGCAGCTTCAGGAAGGTGCCGTCGCTCTCGTCGGCCTCGACCACCATCCATTCGCCGTCGCCCATGCGGGCATTGGTGCCATAGGCGTTGATGATGCCGCCATTGATGACCGTCGGGTCGAGCCCGCCGGCCTCGAGCAGCGTCGCCACCATCGACGTCGTGGTGGTCTTGCCATGCGTGCCGCCGATCGCCACCGCCTGGCGAAAGCGCATCAGTTCGGCCAGCATCTCGGCGCGGCGCACCACCGGCAGCAGCTTCTCGCGCGCGGCCTTGAGCTCGGGGTTGGATTTCTTGATCGCGGTCGAGACGACAACCACCTCCGCATCGCCAAGGTTTTCCGCCTTGTGGCCGACGAAACATTCGATGCCCTTGTCGCGTAGCCGCTGCACATTGGCGCCGTCGGCCTGGTCGGAACCCTGCACCTTGTAGCCCAGATTGTGCAGCACCTCGGCAATGCCGCTCATGCCGATGCCGCCAATGCCGATGAAATGCACAAGGCCGATGGTCTGCGGCATCTTCATGCTTGCGTCCCCTTCCTGAAGTCCGAAACGGTTTTTTTGGACGCAATAGCCTCTGTCAGATCGGCGAGCAACCGCGCCGCGTTCGGTTTTCCGGCCGACCGGGCGGCCGCGGCCATGGCCGAAAGCCTGTCGGGATCGCCCATCAGCCCGCCGACGAGCGCCGCGATGCGCTCGGCGGACAGTGTGGATTGCGGATGCACCTCGGCCCCACCGGCGGCGGCCAGCGCCGCGGCATTCGCCGCCTGGTCGTGGTCGAGCGCGTGCGGATAGGGCACCAGCAGCGCCGGCCGGCCGATGACAGCGATTTCCGACACGGTCGAGGCGCCGGAGCGCGACATCACCAGATGCGCCGCCGCGATCCGCGCCGCCATGTCGGTGAAGAAGGGCGACACCTGCGCGTCGACGCCCAGCGCGGCGTAGGCCGCCTTGACTCGCGCCACGTCCTCGGCCCGCGCCTGCTGGGTGATCGCCAGCCGCCTGCGCTGAGCCTCCGGCAAGAGTCCGACAGCCGTCGGCACCGCGTCGGAAAAGAACTGCGCGCCCTGGCTGCCGCCGAACACCAGGAAGCGGAACGGCTCCTCGCCGGTCGCAGCCACGTAAGGCGTCTTCGCCGCCTCCAGGATCTGCGGCCTGACCGGATTGCCGGTGGTCACCGTCTTGGCGCCGGCAGCACTTTCGTCCTCCGGCAGGAAGCCGCCGGCGATGGCGTCGACGCGGCCGGCCAGCGCCCTGTTGGCGCGGCCCATCACCGCGTTCTGCTCATGGATCAATGACGGCACCTTGCGCCGTGTCGCTGCGTAAAGCGGCGGCAATGTCGGATAGCCGCCAAAGCCGACGACGGCTTCCGGCTTGATCCTGGTGATGACGGCGGAGGCCTGCCGCACGCCGCGCCAGATCGCCCACAAGGCCGACAGCACCGCCAGCGGGTTCTTCGAGCCGAGGGTCGCCGATTGGATCGGATGGATGTTGACGGCCGGGAACTGGCCGGAATAGCGCTCGGCGCGATGATCGGTGGCCAGATGCACCTTCCAGCCGCGCTCGTTGAGCTCATGCGCCAGCGCTTCGGCCGGGAAGAGATGTCCGCCCGTGCCGCCCGCCGCCAGAAGAATCACACCCCGCGACATTTCACTCCGCCGGCATGGCGCGCTGCGGGAAGGAAAAACCCATCTGCTTGCGCTTCTCGGGCCGTCTGCGCGTCAAGGCCAGCACCATGCCCATCGAGATGGCGATGGCGATCTGCGAGGAGCCGCCATAGGAGATGAACGGCAGCGTCATGCCCTTGGCCGGCATCAGCTGCAGGTTGACGCACATGTTGATGGCCGACTGCAGGCCGAAGACCGTGACCAGACCGCCAACGGCATAGCGCGTGAAGTCGTCATGCTCCTTGAGCGCGGTGTTGAGGCCGCGCAGCACGATGAAGGCGAAGATCGACATGATGAAGAAGCACATCACCAGCCCGAACTCCTCGCCGGCGACCGAAAAGACGAAGTCGGCGTGGCTGTCGGGAATGACCCGCTTGACCGTGCCTTCGCCCGGACCGACGCCGAACCAATGGCCGTTGATCAGCGCCTCGCGCCCCATGTCGACCTGGAAGGTGTCGCCCTCGCCGGTCAGGAACTTGTCGATGCGGGCAGCGACGTGCGGAAACACGGTGTAGGCGGCGAACAGGCCGCTGACGCCGGTGACGCCGAGCGCGATGATCCACAGCCACGGCAGGCCCGCCATGAAGAACATGACCCCCCAGGTGCCGGTCACCAGCATGGTCTGGCCGAGGTCGGGCTGGGCGACCAGCAGCGAGACGACCAGCACCAGGAGCAGCAGGGCAAACAGATTGCCGGGAATGTCGGGCTGGCGCTTGTGCTCGGCGAACAGCCAGGCGCAGACGATGACGAAGGCCGGCTTCAGGAATTCCGACGGCTGGATGGAGAGGCCGGCGAGCGAGACCCAGCGCCGCGCGCCTTTGACCTCGACGCCGACATAGAGCACCGCCACCATCAGCACCAGCATGATGCACAGGATCACCAGCGCCATGCGCCGGATCTGCCGCGATTCCAGGAACGAGACCGCGAGCATCACGCCGAGCGCAGGCACGGTGAAAATGATCTGCCTGGTGGCGAAGTGGAAGCTGTCGAGGCCGATGCGTTCGGCCACCGCCGGGCTCGCCGCGAAGGAGAGCACGATGCCCAGACCCATCAGCGACAGGAACGCCGCCAGGAACCAGCGATCGATCGTCCACCACCAGGTGGCTACCGGACTTTTGTCGAGACGGCTTTGCATTAACGTGGCCCTCCGATGGGTTTCACGCCATCTATAGCGCTCGCAGCTTGCCTGAAGGCTTCGCCGCGCACTTCGAAATTCTTGAACTGGTCGAAACTGGCGCAGGCGGGCGACAGCAGCACCACCGCCTCGCCGCCATCGTCAAGGGCGGCATCGTGGGCGGCATGCTCGACCGCCGCCGCCAGCGTGCCGGAGATCTCGTAGGGCACCGCCTCGCCCAGCGTCGCCGAGAAGGCGGGCGCCGCCTCGCCGATCAGATAGGCCTTGGCGATGCGCGGGAAGAAGCCGCGCAGCGGCTCGATGCCGCCCTCCTTGGGCAGGCCGCCGGCTATCCAGTAGATACGGCTGAAACTCGACAGGGCTGGAGCCGCCGCATCGGCATTGGTCGCCTTGGAATCGTTGATGAACAGCACATGGTCCTTGCGGCCGACCTGCTCCATGCGATGCGCCAGCCCCGGAAAGCTTTCCAACCCCGCCTGGATCTCGCCGAGGTCCAGCCCGACCTTGAGGCAGGCGGCGACCGCGGCCAGCGCGTTCTGCGCATTGTGCTGGCCGCGCAGCGAGCCGATGCCTTCCAGAAAGGCGACGCGGCTGTAGCGGCCATGCACGGCTTCCATAAGGTTGCTGCCATCGGCGAAATAGCCGTCGGTCAGCGGCAGCCGCTTGGAAATGCGGATGACCTCCCTGCCCGCCCGCTCCAGCCGGTCGGCGATCTGCGCGCACCAGGAGTCGTCGACGCCGACTATTGCCGTCTCGCTGCCGGCCACCAGCCGCTCCTTGATCGAGGCGTAGTGCGCCATGGTGCCGTGACGGTCGAGGTGATCGGGCGTCAGGTTGAGCAGGATGCCGGCCGTCGGATTGATCGAGGGCGCGAGGTCGATCTGATAGGAGGAGCATTCGACGACATAGTGCCGCCCCTCTGCCGGCGGATCGAGCGTCATGATGGCGCGACCGATATTGCCGCCCATCTGCGTGTCGCGACCTGCCGATTTCAGGATGTGGGCGGTCAGCGCCGTGGTCGTCGATTTGCCGTTGGTGCCGGTAATCGCGACGAAAGGCGCCGCCGGCGCCCGCAGGACGCGCTCGCGGCAGAACAGCTCGATGTCGCCGATGACCTCGACGCCGGCGCCGCGCGCCAGCTCCACTGTCCAGTGTGGCTTCGGATGCGTCAGCGGCACGCCGGGCGACAGCACGAAGGCGGAGAAGCGCGACCAGTCGGCGCCGCGCAGGTCGCCGGTCGCGATCCCGGCGGCCGAGGCCTTGGCGACGCTGTCCGGATTGTCGTCCCAGGCAAGGATGTCGGCCCCGCCGGCGATCAGCGCGTGCGCGGTGGCGATCCCCGAACCGCCGAGCCCGAAGAGCGAAACGCGCTTGCCTGAAAAGGATGAGGCGGGGATCAAGCGGCGGCCTATCGGAGCTTGAGGGTGGAGAGGCCGACCAGCGCCAGGATCACCGCGATGATCCAGAAGCGGATCACCACCTGGCTTTCGGTCCAGCCGAGTTTTTCGAAGTGATGGTGGATCGGCGCCATCAGGAACACCCGCTTGCCGGTCATCTTGAAGTAGCCGACCTGGATGATGACCGAGAGGATCTCGACCACGAACAGGCCGCCGACGATGACCAGCACGATCTCGTGCTTGGTGGCGACCGCGACCGTGCCAATCAGGCCGCCCATCGCCAGTGAGCCGGTGTCGCCCATGAAGATGGCGGCCGGCGGCGCGTTGAACCACAGGAAGCCGAGGCCGGCGCCGATCACCGCGCCAAGCACCACCGCCAGTTCGCCGGTGCCGGGAACGAAATGGATCTGCAGATATTCGGCGAACACCGCGTTGCCGGAGAGATAGGCGATGACCCCGAAGGAGGCCGCCGCGATCATGATCGGCACGATCGCCAGCCCGTCGAGGCCGTCGGTCAGGTTGACCGCGTTGCCGGCGCCGACGATGACGAAGCAGGAGAACGGCACGAAGAACCAGCCGAGGTTGATGATAAATTCCTTGGCGAAGGGAAAGGTGAGCGACGAGGAGAACGGCGCCTGGCCGTTGTGCATGATCACCCAGGCAGCGATTCCGGCGATGACGAATTCGATCGCCAGCCGCGCCTTGCCGGAAAAGCCGAGATGCGACTGCTTGGTGACCTTCAGATAGTCGTCATAGAAGCCGATCGAGCCGAAGCCGATGGTCACCAGAAGCACCACCCAGACATAGATCGAGGAGAGGTTCGCCCACAAAAGCGACGATCCGATGATGCCCGACAGGATCATCAGCCCGCCCATGGTCGGCGTGCCGGCCTTCTTGAAATGCGTCTGCGGACCGTCGGCGCGGATCGGCTGGCCCTTGCCCTGCCGGAGCCGCAGCGAATTGATGATGGTCGGTCCGAAGATGAAGACGATCAGCGCCGAGGTGATCAGCGCCCCGCCGGTGCGGAAGGTGATGTAGCGGAAGACGTTGAAGACAGAAATCTTGTCCGCAAAATCGACGAGCAATGTGAACATGAAATTCTGTCCCCCGGACCCGACCCCTAGGTCTGTTCAATGGTTGTGGCTTGCGCCGGAAATTTGCCGAGCAACGCTTCGACCAGCTTTGAAAACCCGATGCCTTTCGACGACTTGACCATCACCACGTCGCCAGGCCGCAGCGCCGACAGCAACAGCGGCTTCAGTTCCTCGGCGCCGGCGCGGTATTCGGCCTTCACGTCGCTCGGCAGTATGTCGGCGAGCGCCCGCATTTCGGGACCGCCGAGAAAGACGGTTTGCGTGCCGGTGCCGATGATCAGCTCGGCAAGCGCGGCATGCAGCTTCGCCGAATGGCTGCCGAGCTCGAGCATGTCGCCGAGCACGGCGATGCGCCTGCCCTCGCCCGATACCGGCGTCGCGTTGAGCAGCGCCATGGCGGCGGCCATCGACGCCGGATTGGCGTTGTAGCTCTCGTCGATCAGCGTGATCGGTCCTTTCGGATGGCGCAATATATGGCGCTTGCCGCGACCGCGCTCGGCCGACAGATCGGCCAGCGCCGCGGCCGCCTTGTCGAGATCGGCCCCGACCAGCTGCGCGGCGCCCAGCACGGCCAGCACATTCTGCGCCATATGGCGGCCGGGCGCGCCGACGCGGGCGACGATCTCCCGCCCGCCGATCTTGGCGGCAATGACGGAATGGTCGGCATTGAGCTCGCATTTGACCAGCCGAAAGGTCGAGCGGGCATTCTCGCCGAAGCCAAAGACATGCTCGACCCCTGCCGCCTTCGCCATCTTGTCGAGCAGTTTCCAGCGGGAATCGTCGCGGTTGAGCAGGGCCGCGCCATCCGGCTCCAGCCCCTCGAAGATCTCGGCCTTGGCCTCGGCGATCTCGTCGAGGTTGCGGAAGAACCCGAGATGCGCGGCGGCGATCAGCGTGACGATCGCGACATGCGGGCGGACCATGTTGACCAGCGGCCGGATTTCGCCCGGATGGTTCATGCCGATCTCGAACACGGCGTAGTCACAATCCTCGGGCATCCGCGCCAAGGTCAGCGGCACACCCCAGTGGTTGTTGAAGGATTGCGCCGAGGCATGCACCTTGCCGACCGCCGACAGCACATGACGCAGCGCTTCCTTGGTGGTGGTCTTGCCGGCCGAGCCGGTCACGGCGATGACCCTGGCCTTGGAGCGGGCGCGCGCGGCGACGCCCAGTCTTTCCAGCGCCACCAGCACGTCCTCAACGACGATCATCGGCGCCGTCAGCCGTCCGAGCGACGGCAGCTTGCCTTCGGCGACCACCAGCACGCCGGCGCCTGCCTTGACGGCGGCGGTCGCGAAATCATGGCCGTCCATCGTCTCGCCCTTGATGGCGAAGAAGGCGTCCCCCGACTCAAGGCTGCGGCTGTCGATCGAAATGCCCGATATGCCTTGCGGCATGACACCGATCGGCCGTCCGCCCATTGCATCGACCAGCGCATCGGAGGTCCAGAGCAGGCTCATGCGGCGCTCTCCCTGAGCGCCGCGCGAACTTCCTCGTGATCCGAGAAATGCAGTGTCTCGGTGCCGATGGTCTGGCCTTCCTCATGCCCCTTGCCGGCCACGATCAACGTGTCGCCGGCGTGGAGCATGGCCACCGCCTCGTGAATCGCCTTGCGCCGGTCGCCGATCTCGATGGCGCCGGGCGCGGCGGCAAGGATCGCGGCGCGGATCGTTTCGGGCACTTCCGAGCGCGGATTGTCATCGGTGACGATGACGACGTCGGCGAGCCGCGTGGCGATCTCGCCCATGATCGGCCGCTTGCCGCGATCGCGGTCGCCGCCGCAGCCGAACACGACGATGACCCGGCCGGTGGTGAACGGCCTCACCGAGGCCAGCACGTTTTCCAGCGCATCCGGTTTGTGGGCATAGTCGACATAGACCGGTGCGCCGTTCGCAGTCGTGCCGACGAGGTCGAGCCGACCCGGCGCGCCCTTCAATTTCTCCAATGCCATCAGGGCTTTGGCGACAAGCGTTCCAGTGGAAATGGCAAGTCCCGCCGAAACCAGCGCGTTGGCGATCTGGAAGTCGCCGGCCAGCGGCAGGTCGATTTCGTGGAGCACGCTGTCGACCTCGACCTCGGCCCGCTGCCGGTGGCGTTCGTGCTCGACCCGCTTCAGTCTGAGGAAATCGCCATGGCGGCCGACGGTCAGCACGTCGAGCCCTGCGGCCTTTGCCGCACGGACCGTCGGTTCCGACCATGGATCGTCGGCGAAAATGACGGCCGGCGCGCCTTTGGGCAGCAGCGTGTCGAACAGGCGCAATTTGGCGCGGTGATAGTCCTCGACCGTCGGATGGTAGTCCATATGGTCGCGGCCGAGATTGGTGAAACCGCCGGCGGCAAGCCTGACACCGTCGAGCCGGCGCTGGTCGAGGCCGTGGCTGGAAGCCTCCATCGACGCATGGGTGACGCCGGCATCGGCCAATTCCTTGAGCAGGAGGTGCAGCGCCACCGGATCCGGCGTCGTCAGCGAACCATACTCATTGCGCCCTGGCGCCACGACGCCGGTGGTGCCGATCGAGGCGGCGGCGAGGCCGGCCTGCTCCCAGATCTGCCGGGTGAAGGCGGCGACCGAGGTCTTGCCGCTGGTGCCGGTCACCGCCACCATCGTTTGAGGTTGCTTGCCGTAGAAGCGGGCGGCGCTCAGCGCCAATGCCAACCGCGGGTCGTCGACGGAAAAGACCGGAACGGATAGGCCGGAAATGGCGCTTCCCTTGCCCGCCACGATGGCCAGAGCACCGCGCTTTGCGGCATCAGCGGCGTAGGCAGCGCCGTCGGCCTTGCTGCCGGCGAGCGCGAAAAAGACGACGCCGGTCTTGGCCGTGCGGGAATCCGAGGAAATCCCGGTGACCTCCAGGTCGGGGGAAGCTGTTCCCTCGACAGGCAGGATACCGGCTAGTTCTTTCAGCTGCATCGGGTCCCGTTCATAGCAACAAAATAGCGCGCAGTTGCCGGCGCGCCCCAAGAATCACTGATAGGAAACCAGCGTTGCACCATTTTCATGGCTGAAATCTGGCTTCACGCCAAGCATGGCAGCCGAACGGCGGATAATGTTTCCCGCCATGACGCCCGCATTCGAGGCCGCGGTCGCTCCCATGCCGGGCTTTTCCGGCTTCGGCTCGTCAGCGATCGTCAGCACGATGTATTGCGGATCGTCCATCGGGAAGGCGGCCACGAAGGCGTTGAAATTCTTCTCCTTGGAGTAGCGGCCGTTGACGACCTTCTCTGCCGTGCCGGTCTTGCCGCCGACGCGGTAGCCCGGCACCCTGGCGCTCTTGCCCGAGCCCTTCTCGGCATTGAGCGCATAGAGATAGCGCATGCCTTCGACGGTCTTTTCGCTGACCACCTTCTTTGCAACTTCCATCGCCTGCTGCGCCGTGCGCGGCAGGAAGGTCGGTTCGATCAGGAAGCCGCCATTCATCAGCGCGGCGCAGCCCACCGCCGTCTGCAGCGGCGTCGTCGACACGCCGTGACCGAAGGCGATGGTGATCGAATTGACCTGCTTCCACACTTTGGGCTCGGTCGGCCGCGCCACTTCCGGCAATTCCGTCTGCATCTTCTCGAGCACGCCCAGGCGATGCAGGAATTCGCGGTGTCCCTCGATGCCGACCGCCTCGGCCTCCTTGGCCGAGCCGATGTTGGAGGAATAGATGAACACCTCCGGCACCGACAGCACGCGGCCCTTGCTGTGGAAGTCGTGGATCGTCTGGCGGCCGATCCTGATCGGGCGCGTAGCGTCGAACCGGCTTTCCAGCGTCACCTTGCCGGAATCCAGCGCCATGGCGGTGGTGAAGCTCTTGAAGGTCGAGCCCATCTCATAGAGGCCGGCCGACATGCGGTTCAGCCGGTCCTTGTCCTGGGCATTGTAGGGATTGTTGGGATCGAAATCCGGCACCGAGGCCATCGCCATCACTTCGCCGGTCTTGACGTTGAGGACGACGGCGCCCGCCGCAATCGCATGGAACCGCTCCATGCCGTTGGCCACCTCGTCGCGCACGACGTTCTGGACGCGTAGGTCGATCGACAGTTGCACCGGCTTCAGGTCCCTGGCCACGGCCAGGCCCGACGCCTGCAGGTCGGTCAAACCCTGGTCGTCGATATATTTCTCCATGCCGGAGATGCCCTGATTGTCGATGTTGGTGAGACCGACGATGTAGGACGAGGTTTCGCCGCTCGGGTAGAAGCGGCGCTTCTCGGTGCGGAAACCGAAGCCGGGGATGCCGAGCTGCATGATGTCGGACTGCTGCTTCGGCGTCAGCTGCCGCTGCAGCCAGACGAAGCCGGCGCCGCTCTTCAGCTTGTGGTAGGTCTGCTCATAGTCGATCTCAGGCAGCACGGTCGACAGCTTCTCGATCGCCTCATCCGCGTCGACGATGCGGCGCGGTTCGGCAAACAGCGAGGCCGTCTTGATGTCGGTCGCCAGCACCTCGCCATTGCGGTCGACGATGTCGGGCCGCGAGGCCGTGACACGGTTCTGCGGCCCGCCCGACATGTCAGGGCTCTGGAAGCCGAGATAGACCAACCTGCCGGCGATGGCCGAATAGATGCCGAAGAACACCGCCATCGTCATCACGATGCGCGTCCTGGCCCTGCCGCCGGTCGCCTTGCGGGCGCCCTCGACGACGATCGAGCCGTCGTCGCCCTGCTTCTTGCGGCGCTTCAGCAGACTTCCGAGCGTCGAGAATTTGGCGATCATTGCACGATGCCTCCGGTCACCACCGGGTCCTTGGCCCCCTTGGGCCCATTGTCGGAATTGTCGGCCATGCCGCCCAGCCGCTGCGACGAGAGGTCCTCGATGGTGACCGGCTTTGCCGGCAGATCGTCGAGATTGACGATCTGGCGCGCATTGACCGGCTCCAGCCCGAGCTGCGACTTGTAGATTTCGGCGAGCTTCTGCAGGCGCGAAGGCTGCGTGAGCAGGCTCCAGTCGGCCTTGAGCAGGTCGATCGTGTCCTCCTCGTAGCGGATCTGCGCCTCGATCTTCTGCACCGAAGCCAATTGCTCCTCAGCCTCGCGCTTGGTCTTGTAGGTCAAGGCCGCCGCCGAAACCATGACGGCGATCAGGACTATGTCGCTGGTACGAAACACGTGCTTACCTCTCCCCCGGCCGCTCGACGGCGGGAAGCTTTGGAAGGCCGAAAATCGAAAAATCGCCAGCGCGCGCCGGCGCCTCGCTGCGGATCGCCGCGCGCAGCCTGGCCGAACGCGCCCTCGGATTGGCGGCGATTTCAGCCTCGCCCGGCGTCACACCGCCTCCCGCCTTCCTGAACGTCGCCGGGCGCACCTGCGCCTCGGGCATATGGCGCGAGCCGCTCGCGGCCTCGGCCCGATCGGCGATGAAACGCTTGACGATGCGGTCCTCCAGGGAATGGAAGGTCACCACGGCGAGCCGGCCGCCCGGCTTCAGCGCGCGCTCGGCCGCGAACAGCGCCTTGGCCAGTTCGCCTAGCTCGTCATTGACGAAGATGCGCAACGCCTGGAAGACGCGGGTCGCCGGATGGATCTTGTCCTTCGGCGCGCGGCCGATATGCGTCTCGATCGCGTCGGCGAGATCGAGCGTGCGCTCGAATGGCCGCTTCTCGCGGCGGCTCTCGATCATGCGGGCGATGCGGCCGGCATGGCGCTCCTCGCCGAGGAAGCCGAAGATGCGGGCGAGGTCGCCCGCCTTGAAGCTGTTGACGACATCGGCGGCGCTGAGGCCCGCCTGCGCCATGCGCATGTCCAGCGGTCCGTCGGCGCGAAACGAGAAGCCGCGCTCGGCCTGGTCGAGCTGCATGGAGGAGACGCCGATGTCGAGCACCACGCCGTCGGCGCTTTCGACATGCTCGTCGAGCATCGAAAACGGCGCCTGGACAAGAGTCAGGCTGCCGCCTGATTGCTGTTCCAGAGAGCGCCCAGCGGCGATGGCATCGGGATCGCGGTCGATGGCCACGACCGAGGCACCGCTTGCCAGGATGGCCCTGGTATAGCCGCCGGCGCCGAAGGTGCCGTCGACGATCAGATCGCCGGCCTTGGGCGACAGCGCCTCCAGCACTTCGGCAAGGAGGACCGGAATGTGGCGGGCCGGTCCGCCAACGGCGTTGATATCCTCGCCGTGGCCAGCCATCATTCCGGTCGCTCCCCAGGCTTCGTCCCCTGCCGAAGCTGCAACAGCCGGGCGCGCGCCTGCGCCCCATAGGCGGCAAGCCGTCCCGGCTCCCAGATCTGGAAGAAATTGCCGCGGCCGACAAAGGCCGCTTCCGCCGAAATGCCGGTGTGCTCGCGAATGAAATCGGTCATCGTGATGCGCCCGTCCTGATCGAGCTTCAGGAACGTACCATCGCCATGGCAGAAGAACGACATGTCGTCCGCCGCCTGCAGGAAGGGATCCTCCTGGGCGATGCGCTGCTCGTAGCGGTCGAGCAGATCGAGACCGCCGACATCCATCGCCGGGAGATCCAGGCAGCGCAGCGCATAGAGCTCCGAATAGCTCCGCTTCTGAACGACGGCGCGGAAATGCGCCGGAACGGAGACCCGTCCCTTCGCATCGATCCTGCTCACCGTGTTCGACAGAAACCGGTCCATCACGCGCCACAGCCGCTTCCGCCGCCGCACCCCTTTCCATCATCCCGTCCGCGCCGCCGCCGCGCGTCCCTTCCCGAAATTCCGCTTCGTTCAACGAGGCGAAAGCTCGCAAACGCGCAGCCCCAGCGGCTGCCCGATTGGCGTACGCTTCACCCTGACACGGAACGAAGGCTTTGGTATCGGAATGGGATATCATGGGGCACTATGGGCGTCAACGGGAACGAGCTTCACAAACGCGCTCGCCACAACCAGAAAGAGCAGCCTGACGGCACGTCTGATCT
This sequence comes from Mesorhizobium sp. M4B.F.Ca.ET.143.01.1.1, assembly GCF_004792275.1. NCBI lineage: Bacteria > Pseudomonadati > Pseudomonadota > Alphaproteobacteria > Hyphomicrobiales > Phyllobacteriaceae > Mesorhizobium > Mesorhizobium sp. M4B.F.Ca.ET.143.01.1.1. Next base: position 395,694 of record NZ_SRSR01000003.1, on the reverse strand, counting down.
TTATCGTCTATTAAGCCTAACGAAGCGTTTAGAGGGCTGTGGCCCAAGGGACGCGGCTTGCTGCGGGCCGCGCCCACGCATAGCGTCGCGCCAATGCTCCGCTGCCTTTGGCAGCCAACAGGAGGTGAATGGTCGATGTCCGAAACGGCGAAGTCACGTGCCGCCGCACTTGCCCACTTGCGCAGCCGCGATTTCGCCAAGGGCGATCCGATCCCCTTGCCGCTGACCATGGCCTCGATCTTCCACACACCTGGCGAAGAAGCGGGCTTCGACCAGTATGGCCGCTACGACAATCCGACCTGGCGCGCCGTCGAACATGCGCTCGGTCATCTGGAAGACGCGCAATGCCTCGCCTTCCCGTCGGGGATGGGCGCGATCTCGTCGGTGTTCTTCGCGCTGCTGAAATCGGGCGATCGCGTCCTTCTGCCTGCCGACGGCTATCACGCCACGCGCGCGCTGGCGGAACGCTTCCTGAAGCCGTTCGGCGTCGCCTGCGACACCAGGCCGACCCCAACCTTCCTCGACGGCGGGTTCGACGGCTACCGATTGGTCTTCGCCGAAAGCCCGTCGAACCCGCGGCTCGACATTTGCGACATCGCCGCCGTCGCCAACGCTGTCCACGCGCGAGGCGCCCTCCTCGTCGTCGACAACACGACGATGACGCCCTACGGCCAGCGCCCGCTCGACCTCGGTGCCGATATCGTCGTCTCCGCCGACACCAAGGCGGTGAACGGCCACTCCGACGTGCTGTTCGGCCACATCGCGAGCCGCAATCCGGACATCGTCGCCAAAGTGAGGGACTGGCGCGAGATGGCCGGCGGCATTCCCGGACCGTTCGAAGCATGGCTCGTGCATCGCGGGCTCGAAACGCTGGAGGTGCGCTTCGACCGCATGTGCTCTTCAGCGGAAACGATCGCGAAGCGACTCAAAAATCACCATGCGGTGGGCGCCCTGCGCTTTCCAGGCCTGGACGGCGATCCCTCGCACAATCTGGCGCGGGCGCAGATGGAGCGCTTCGGCTTCCTCATCTCCTTTGAACTCGCTTCAGAGCAGCAGGCCGAGGATTTCATCGACAACTGCGCGCTGATGCAGTCGGCAACCTCTTTCGGCGGCGTTCACACCTCGGCCGAACGGCGCTCCAAAAGAGGCGACGCCGTGCCGTCCGGCTTCGTGCGCCTGTCCATTGGCTGCGAGCCGGTGGAAGAGCTTTGGCAAGCGATCGAGGCATCGCTCGACAGACTTGATGGTTGAATCAGGGCGTGCGCCGGAAGGCGCAACCCACTGATCGCAAGGGATTTCACGGCGATATCGCGGAGAAAATTGCCAGCTGGCCTGTAAGCCGGGTTCTGTATGGCCCCCGCGCCTTGCGGCACGGGAACGTGGCGGCCATTCATCTTGGGCGCATGTTGCCATGCGCCTCACGCAACCTACCCGGGCGGTGGGCCGGAAACAGCCCTCGAGGTTTCCCTCGCACCGCCCCTATTCGGTCTTGCTCCCGGTGGGGTTTACCGTGCCGCTCCTGTTGCCAGTCGCGCGGTGGGCTCTTACCCCACCCTTTCACCCTTGCCCCGGATCCGGCAGAGCCGAACGCCGTGGCGGTTTGCTTTCTGTGGCACTTTCCCTGGGGTCGCCCCCGCCGGCCATTAACCGGCACCGTGTCTCCATGGAGCCCGGACTTTCCTCACCCGCAGCCTTTCGGCTTCGCGGGTGCGGCCGCCCGGCCAGCTGGCACGGCGTATAAAGGGGTTCGCGCCTGAAAACGCAAACGAAAAAGCAGACTTATGCCAGCTTCGTCAGACCGGAGAGCCGAGCGCGGCCATCTGCACCTTGACCTTGCTGCAGTAAGCGGCCGACACCGGGTTCATCCGCGTCGCGGCGTGGCCGGCATTGTATTTCAGGATCGTGCCGCAGGTGGTGCCTCCACCAAGGCCTCGCGCCATGGCAAGGTATTTCATGCCGTACTTGATGTTGGTGTCGGGATTGAACAGGCCCTTGACCGAGCCGCTGTAACCCATCATCCGTGCCGTCGCCGGCTTGATCTGCATCAGGCCGATCTCGCCGGCGCTGCCGACGATGTTGGGCCGGTAATTGCTCTCGATCTTGATGACCGCCTTGGCCAGTGACACCGGCACGCCTTCCGCCGCCGCATAGCGGGCGATGATCGCCGAGTACTGGCCGCCGTCGGCGCTCGCCGCCGCCGCGGTGGACTCTGCTGCGGTGCTCGGGCGGATCGACGCCGTGGTGGTCAGGTCGATCGTCTTCCTGTTTCGCTGCACACGCCGCTTGGCCGTCGCTTTCCTGGCTTTCACCGGGGCGACCTTCTGCACCTTCGCGGTGGTCGTCTTTTTTGCTTTCGGGGCCTCTGCGGCTTTCGGCGCGGTTTTGCTGGCTGCGGCGACAAAGCCGTTGTCGGCCCGCAGGCTCTGGGGTGCGGCATTCGCGGCGCCGATGGCAAAAGTCATTACACCGGCAGCAACGGCTGCCGTCAAGACGGTCAAATTTTGCATGTGGTCCTGTTCTGTTAGAACCGCGCGAAGAACTTCACGCGGCGACACCAAATCAATATCGGAACATCTCGGGAGGTTAGACGTCCGATAAATTGCACAGATCGCCTTTGACGACCGATTTGGCGGCAAACAAGGCGGCGCAAGTCACTTTAAGTGACAGATTGTAATTTAGCGATGCGAGATGGACTATGCGGCCGGGATTGCCTTTACGGAAGCAAGCAGCCTTTGCAGCGTCCGGATTGTCGAGCCGTCGGCCACGCCATCGACCAGCCGCGGCCGGAAATGCCGCTGGAAAGCCTCGACGACGATTTCGGTCTGGCGGTCGAAAGCAGCCGATATCTCCACGCCATAGCCATAGAGCGACAGCATCGACTGCAACGCCTCGACATCGCCCCCGATGTCGCCGGCCTTGAGCACCGCGCCCCGCCGAATCGGCGCCGCCGGAACCAGATGGCCGATGCCGGCCGCAAACAGGGTCTTCCAGGGGAATTTTTCGCCCGGATCGACCTTGCGACCCGGCGCCACGTCGGAATGGGCGAGCACGCGCTGTGCCGCGATGGAATGGCGTTGCACGATGCCCGCGCACAGGTCGGTCACCGCATCGATCTGCCGCCTGGGAAAGCCGGGATAGCCGAGCGAATGACCGGGATTGACGATCTCGATGCCGACCGAGCAGGAGTTGATGTCCGTTCGCCCGAACCACGAGCTCTTGCCGGCATGCCAGGCGCGGTCGCTTTCGCGCACCATCTGCACGACGCGGCCATCCTCATGGACGAGATAGTGGGAAGAGACCTCGCTGGCCGGATCACACAGCCACGCCTCGGCGCCCGCGCCGGTGGCCATGCCGGTGTAATGCAGCACGATCATATTGGGTCTGGGCGTATCGCGCCGCGGGCCGAAATTCGGCGATACCCTGACCTCGGCTCCCGGCTGGTCGGGCAGGAAACCGCTCATACGTGCCTGAGGCCCCGTTCGATCATCTCATAGGCGGCGTTGATCGCCGCGAGCCTGGTCGTGGCGATCTTGATGAACTCCTGCGGCAGGCCGCGCGCGATCAGCCGGTCGGGATGATTGTCCGAAACCAGCTTGCGGTAGCGCTTCCTGACCTCATCGAAGGGCTTTCCCCGTTCGATGCCGAGCACGACATAGGGGTCGCCGGCGCCGAGATTGACGTGCCTGGCCAGGATGCTCTGGTAATGCGCCTCGTCGATACGGAAAATCTCGGCGATGCGGTGCAGGAACTGGCCTTCGCGCTCATGGATCAATCCATCGGCCTTGGCGATGTGGAACAGGCCGTCGAGTATGTCCTCCAGCATCATGCAGTTCGTATGGCCGGAACCGCAAAGCTGCGCCATGCGCTGCGCGTAGATCTCGAAACCGGCCACGTCGCGCTTGGCCAGGTCATAGAGCCGCGCCACGTTCCGCGTCTCTTTCGGCGGCACCTCGAATATTTCCTGGAAGGCGCGCACCTCATCCTGGGTGACCACGCCGTCGGCCTTGGCCATCTTGGCCGAGAGCGCGATCATCGCCACCGAAAAGGCGACGCGGCGGCGCAGATCGGCATCTCCGGAGAAAACCGTCCGCACGGCTTCGACGACATCGGCGACACCCGATGACGTTGAAGCGGTGACACGAGCTATGAAGTCGCCAAGGCGGTCCCAAATCGACATGAGGCTTCTTAGTGCGAACCGGCCGCCGCTATCAAGCGACGACAGTGCCGCAGGCCCAACCGATTTGACGACGGCGCCCAACAAGGCGCCCGATTCGAAAAGAGAAGGCCGGCATGAAGCCGGCCTTCTTCGTCAACGCATCAGATTACTGCGCAGGGGGTGTTGCCGGAGCCGGCTCGGCAGGCTTCGTTGCGTCAGGAGCGGCCGGAGCCGCCGGCTTCATCGGTTCCTCGGCGGCCGGCGGATTGGTGCTCTGGGTGGTGGTGTTGTCGGTGCCGCTGTCGCTGCACGCCGCAACCCCAAGCAACGCTAGCGCCGAAAGGGACGCCAGAATGAGCTTGTTCATGATATCTCTCCTTCACCTGACGCTCACATTGTGGTGAGCAGTCGAAGGGGAAATGCATCAGCCGGCCTGGAGTTTCGTAACGTTGCATTTCCGCATGTAACATCATCCGGGCGGTTGCCGGCCGCAGCATTGCACACTAACAGGACAGGCCAAGCACCAGATTGCGCAGGGAAAATGCCGGGAGCCGCGATGACTGAAAAGTGGGATTTCTGGATCGACCGCGGCGGCACTTTCACCGACGTCATCGGCCGCGACCCGCAAGGCGGGCTGCACCCCCGCAAGCTGCTGTCGGAAAATCCCGAAGCCTATGCGGACGCCGCCATCCAGGGCATTCGCGACCTGCTTGGGCTGAAATCCGGCGCCGCCATTCCGTCAGGCCTGATCGGCGACATCAAGATGGGCACCACTGTCGCCACCAATGCGCTGCTGGAGCGCAAGGGCGACCGTGTGCTCCTGCTCATCAGCAAGGGTTTTCGCGACGCGCTTCGCATCGCCTATCAGGCGCGTCCGGATATCTTCGCCAAGGAGATCATGCTGCCCGAGCAACTCTATGAGCGCGTCATCGAGATCGACGAGCGCGTGCGCGCCGACGGCCGCGTCGAACGCCTGCTCGACATTGCCGCCTGCCGCCCGGCGATCGAACAGGCCAAAGCCGACGGCATCGATGCGGTCGCCATCGTCTTCATGCATGCCTGGAAATATCCGGATCACGAGAAGGCCGTCGCGAAAGTCTGTCGCAAGCTCGGCTTCGGCCAGGTCTCGGTCAGCCACGAAGTGTCGCCGCTGATCAAGCTGGTCGGCCGCGGCGATACCACCGTGGTCGATGCCTATCTGTCGCCGATCCTGTCGCGCTATGTGCAAAGGGTGGCAGGCGAATTGGGCGCCGGCCCCCGCCTGATGTTCATGATGTCGTCAGGCGGCCTCACCGCCGCCGATATGTTCCAAGGCAAGGACGCGCTGTTGTCCGGCCCGGCTGGCGGCGTCGTCGGCATGGTCGAGACGGCGATGCTCGCCGGCTTCGGCAAGGTCATCGGCTTCGACATGGGCGGCACCTCGACCGACGTCGCCCACTATGACGGCGAATATGAGCGAGCCTTCGACACCGAGGTCGCCGGCGTGCGCATCCGCGCGCCGATGATGCGCATCCATACCGTTGCCGCCGGCGGTGGCTCGATCTTGCACTATGAGGCCGGCCGCTTCCGCGCCGGTCCGGATTCCGCAGGCGCCAATCCCGGCCCTGCCGCTTACCGGCGCGGCGGCCCGCTCGCCGTGACCGACGCCAATGTGATGCTGGGCAAGCTGCAGCCCGATTTCTTCCCGGCGATCTTCGGTCCCGGCCAGGACCAGCCGCTCGACGTCGACACCGTGCGCAAAAAATTCACCGCGCTTGCCACTGAGATCGGCGACGGCCGCACGCCGGAAGCTGTCGCCGAAGGCTTCGTCACCATCGCCGTCGAGAACATGGCCAACGCCATCAAGAAAATCTCGGTGCAGCGCGGCTATGACGTCACCGAATATCTCTTGAACTGCTTTGGCGGCGCCGGCGGCCAGCATGCTTGCCTGGTCGCCGATGCGCTCGGCATGGAAGCGGTGCTGATCCATCCCTTCTCCGGCCTGCTTTCGGCCTATGGCATCGGCCTGTCGTCTGTCTTCGCCTCGCGCCAGCAGGCGCTGCTCAAGCCTCTCGCCGACGAATCCAGGACGGAGATCGACGCGCTCATCGCGACCTTGAGGAAAGCCGTCATCGCCGAGCTCGCGGCACAAGGCATTGCCGAGGAAGCCGTCGCCTCCCGGCCGGTGCTGCAGATCCGCTATGACGGCACCGACACCGCGCTGCCGGTGAATTTCGCCGATGGTTCGATCTTCCAGGCCAGACGCGATTTCGAAGCTGCCCACAAGGCGCAGTTCGGATTCGTCTATGACGACAAGCCAATGATCGTCGAGACCGTCGGCGTCGAAGGCACCGATACCGGCGGGGGTGGCCGTGATGAAACTGAATCGACAACAGAGGATCTGGCCGCAAGTCCTTCCAGGACTCGCAAAATCTTCACCGAAGGCGAATGGCGAGAGGCGGGCATCTTTCACCGCGAGGCGCTCGCCCCCGGAAACTGGGTCGCTGGCCCTGCGCTGATCATCGAGCCCAACCAGACGATCGTCGTGGAGCCGGGCTGGCGGGCCGAGATCACCGCCAGGAACCATGTGCTGTTGCGACGGACCGAGAAGAAACGCCGCCAGGCGGCGCTCGGCACCGAAGCCGATCCGGTCATGCTGGAGGTCTTCAACAACCTCTTCATGTCGATCGCCGAGCAGATGGGCGTGACGCTGCAGAACACCGCCTATTCGGTCAACATCAAGGAGCGGCTGGATTTCTCCTGCGCCGTGTTCGACCGCCATGGCGCGCTGGTCGCCAATGCGCCGCACATGCCGGTGCATCTCGGCTCCATGGACCGCTCGGTCGAGACCATCATTCGCCTCAATTCCGGCGACATCCATCCGGGCGACGTCTTCGCCCTCAACGCGCCCTACAATGGCGGCACGCACCTGCCCGACATCACCGTGGTGACGCCGGTGTTCGATGACGCGCGCAAGGAGATCCTGTTCTGGGCGGCCTCACGCGGCCACCACGCCGATGTTGGCGGCACCGCACCCGGATCGATGACGCCTTTGGCCACCACGGTCGACGAGGAAGGCGTGCTGTTCGACAATTTCCGCATCGTCGATCGCGGCCGCTTCCGCGAGAAGGAGCTGGAGACGCTGCTCACCGACCACCCCTACCCGGCGCGCAATCCGCACCAGAACATCGCCGACCTCAAGGCGCAGATCGCCGCCAACGAGAAGGGCGTGGCCGAATTGCGCAAGATGGTCGCGCATTTCGGTCTCGATGTCGTCGAGGCCTATATGGGCCACGTCCAGGACAACGCCGCCGAAAGTGTGCGTCGCGTGCTGGAACGGCTGCCCGACACCTCCGAGTATGAATATCCGACCGACACCGGTCAGGTGATCAAGGTCAGGATCTCGGTCGACCGGGAAAAGCGCGAGGCGATCGTCGACTTCACCGGAACCTCGCCGGTCGAGAAGAACAATTTCAACGCGCCGGAACCCGTCGCCCGCGCCGCCGTGCTCTATGCCTTCCGCGTCATGGTCGAGGACATGATCCCGATGAATGCGGGGTGCCTCAGGCCGATCAACATCGTCATTCCCGACGGCTGCATGCTGAAGCCCGCCTATCCGGCGGCCGTCGTCGCCGGCAATGTCGAGACCTCGCAGCATGTGACCAATGCGCTGTTCGGCGCCATGGGCGCGATGGCCAATGCGCAGGGGACGATGAACAACCTCACCTTCGGCAACAAGCAGTACCAGTATTACGAGACGATCTGCTCGGGCTCGCCCGCCGGCCGGATGAACTCCGGCCGCGGCTTTGCCGGCACCTCCGGCGTCCATACCCATATGACGAACTCCCGCCTCACCGACCCGGAAGTGCTGGAATTGCGCTTCCCCGTGCTGCTCGAAGATTTCCACATCCGCGAAGGCTCCGGCGGCAAGGGCAAGTGGGATGCCGGCGACGGCACGAAGCGCACCATCCGCTTCCTTGAAAAGATGGAATGCGCGATCCTGTCCTCACACCGCAACCGGCCGCCGCAGGGCCTGGACGGCGGCGGCGATGGCGAGGCGGGCTCGACCAAGATCCGCCGCAAGGACGGGGCGGTCGAGACGCTGAAGGCCTGTGACCAGACCGTGCTCGACGCCGGCGAGGCCGTCATCGTCACCACGCCGACGCCTGGAGGGTTCGGCAAGGCATAAGGAGGCTTCGAGAATTCGCTGCGGCGAGTCAGGTGGCGTGGCTTTCGAGAACCGGAGCGGAGCGGACATAAGTCCGTGAGCTTCGCGCATGACCCCGAAATCGAAATCGATTTCGGAAAGGATCATGCGCAAACAAAGATGCTACAGCGTCCTTTGCGCGGCCTTGTGGACGCGCGGCGCTGTAGTAAGCGCAGAAAGTCGCGTCAGATGACCGCCGCAGTAGAATTATCGAGGCCTCCGGCTGTCACCGGCCTGTCATAACGCTGCGCTACCCGCTTGCGCCAAAGCAAACGGGGAATCACCTTGCCATGACGGACGTTTCCGGAGATCTGGTTTTTCGTCGCGGCAAGGAAGTTGGAAAAGCCGTCTACCAGAATCGCCCGCTGTCGAAGGCCGGCATGTCGGAGCGGCTCTTCGCCTTCCTGTTTTCCGGCCTCGTCTATCCGCAGATCTGGGAAGACCCCGATGTCGACATGGAGGCCATGCAGCTCGGCGCCGGCCATCGCATCGTCACCATCGCCTCGGGCGGCTGCAACATCCTCGCCTATCTCACCCGCTCGCCCGAACGGATCGACGCCGTCGACCTCAACGCCGCCCATATCGCGCTGAACCGCATGAAGCTCGAGGCGGTGCGCCGCCTGCCCTCGCAGGGCGACCTGTTCCGCTTCTTCGGCGCCACCGACACCAGCCACAATTCGGAAGCCTACGACCGCTTCATCGCCCCGCATCTCGATCCGGTCAGCCGCCACTACTGGGAGCGCCGCAACTGGCGCGGCCGCCGGCGCATCGAGGTCTTCGACCGCAATTTCTACCAGACCGGCCTGCTCGGCCTGTTCATCGCCATGGGCCATCGCGTCGGCAAGTTCTTTGGCGTCGACCCCGCGGGCATCATGCAGGCCAGCAACATCGGCGAGCAGCGCCGCTTCTTCAACGAGGAACTGGCGCCGGTTTTCGAAAAGCCGCTGCTGAAATGGGCGACATCGCGCAAGGCTTCGCTGTTCGGTCTCGGCATTCCGCCGGCGCAGTACGATTCGCTGATCACCTCGGGCGACGGCACGATGGCGAGCGTGCTCAAGGCCAGGCTGGAAAAGCTCGCCTGCGATTTCCCGCTGAACACCAACTATTTCGCCTGGCAGGCCTTTGCCCGCCGCTATCCCGAGCCCGGCGAGGCAGCACTCCCCGCCTATCTGGAGAAGCGCAATTACAAGGTGATCCGCGACAACATCGACCGCGTCGCCATCAACCACACCAACCTGATCGAGTTCCTCGCCGGCAAGGATGCGGGCGCGGTCGACCGCTTCATCCTGCTCGACGCGCAGGACTGGATGACCGACGACCAGCTCAACGCGCTGTGGGCGGAGATCACCCGCACGGCATCGGCCGGCGCCCGTGTCATCTTCCGTACGGCGGCCGAGCCCAGCCTGCTGCCCGGTCGCGTCTCCAACTCGCTGCTTGACCAGTGGAGCTACGAGGCCGAGGCCTCGCGCGACTTCTCGGCGCGCGACCGTTCGGCCATCTATGGCGGCTTCCACCTTTATGTGAAGCGCTGATGAGCACCACCGAACTGCCCGCCAGCCATGCCGAGCTGATGGACGGCGTCTATCGCTGGCAGCGCCATATCTATGACCTGACCCGCAAATACTATCTGCTCGGCCGCGACCGGCTGATATCAGGGCTGGACGTGCCGCCCGGAGGCACGGTGCTCGAGCTCGGTTGCGGCACCGGCCGCAACATCATCCTTGCCGCCTGCCGCTATCCCGAGGCGCGCTTCTTCGGCCTCGATATTTCGGCGGAAATGCTGGAGACCGCGAGCGCGGCCATCGCTCGCGAAAACCTGTCCGGCCGCGTCGCGCTGGCGCGCGGCGACGCTACCGATTTCGACGCCGGCGCACTGTTTGGCGTCGCGCGTTTCGACCGCGTGTTCGTGTCCTATTCTCTGTCGATGATCCCCGGCTGGGAAAAGACGGTTTCCGAGGCGCTCGCCGCGCTTGCGCCCGGCGGTTCGCTGCATGTCGTCGATTTCGGCCAGCAGGAAGGCCTGCCGCGCTGGTTCCGCGCGCTGCTGCGCGGCTGGCTCAAGAAATTCCACGTCACGCCGCGTGAGACGCTGCGCGAAGTCCTGGAATCGGAATCTCGGCGAACCGGCGCAAGCTTCCATTTCAGAACGCTTTATCGCGGCTACGCCTGGCTTGGGGTGATAGGCGCAGCCAAGTAGTCAGTGCAGCGCCTTGACCAGCGCTCCCAGCATCGCCTGCGGTCGATAGCCAAGCTTGGCCGGCGTCAGGCCAAGCCGCACCACCACCAACTGCTCCGACGGGATGATGGCGACCGTCTGTCCGTCATGCCCCTCCATCCAATAGGTGTCCTTGGGCAGGCCGGCCGCAGCGCCGGCTCCGGGGTTCTCCTCATCGCCCGGCCCTTCGATCCATACCTGGCCCTTGCCGTAGACCTTCGAGGCCGCCGCCGGCTCCCGCATCCAGTCGACGAAGCCGGCGGGCAGGAGCTGATTGCCGTTCCAGACCCCGCCCTGCAGCAGGAACTGGCCGAAGCGCGCCCAGTCATGCGCCGTCGCGTAGAGATAGGACGAGCCGACAAAGCTGCCCTGCTCGTCGGTCTCGAGCACGGCGCTGTGCATGCCGAGCGGCTCGAACAGCGCCTTCCGCGGCCAGGTTAGCGCCTTCGCCTTGTCGCCGACGGCGTCCTGCCACAGCCGCGACAGCATCACCGCCGTGCCGCTCGAATAGGAAAACACCTTGCCCACCTCGCCGGTCAGCGGCTTGGCTTCGGCGAAACCGGCCATGTCGGGTTCGAGATAGAGCATGCGCGTCACATCGGCGACGTCGCCGTAATCCTCGTTGAACTCCAGCCCGCTCGACATCGCCATCAGGTCGGCGAGGCTGATGGCGGCGCGGCCGTCCGCCTTCCACGGCGCGAACAGGCCCTTGTTGTCGATCGCCATCTTGCCGTCCTTGACCAGCGTGCCGACGATTGCGGCATTGACCGTCTTGGTCATCGACCAGCCGAGCAGCGGCGTCTTTGCCGAAAAGCCCTCGCCATAGCGCTCGGCGACGATATGGCCGTTCTTCACCACGACCACGGCGCGCATGCCGGCGCCGGCCATGGCCGCGTCGTCGACGATTTTCGCGATTTCTGGATTCTGCGGGGCGTCCACCCGCTCGCCCTCCGGCCACAGCGCATCCTGCCTGGTGGCGGCCGGCTCGGCGTAGATCGCCGTCTGCCTCGCCTTGCCGGTGTTGCCGTCCGGGACCGCGGCGCAGCCCAGTCCGTCGCGCGCGACGGCCACACTTTTGCCGAGCGCGCCGAACAGGCCTGCCGACACCATGCCGCGTTCCTTGTCGACCGACACCATCATCAGCCTGAGCAGCGGATGACCCGGCGCCTGGACGTCGACGGCGAGCACCTCGTTGGCGTCGCGCCCGGCGATGAAAACGTTCGAGCACACGATCTTGGCCGAATAGCCGGAACCGACGCGGATCAATTCGGGCGGCGCGACATAGAGCCAGGCGACCAGCGCGACTATCGCCAGAACGATCAGGCCGAGCAGCCATTTGACGATCTTGAAGACGATCCGCATCTCACCCCCTGCGTGTGGCGCCCGATTTATGCCATCGATTTGCCGCCATTGCTGCCTCAAAATCGCGGCTGTTGTCGAGCGCCGTCAACCGAATATCAACCATGATCGGCGATCAACGGAGAGGGCTGGACGATCCTGTGGGGCGATCGTCCGGCGGGCCTGACAAAGGGGGCCATCTGCAACGACCCATCAGCGGCCGGCTGAACCCGGCTCAGGAGTAGCGATGCGCCGTCTTGCGGCTCTCATCATGCTGACGCTGCTGGGCGCCTGCTCGACCGTCGACGACCTCACGCCGGTGATGTCCTCGAGCAGTCCGATGGTTGCGGTGCGCGCGCCGCGGTTCGAGGACTCCAAGCCGCACGAGTGGGACAGCGGCGCGCCGTGGAACTACGCCATCCACGGCACCGATGTTTCCAAATACCAGACATCCGTGGACTGGCCGGCGGCCAAGGCGAGCGGCATTTCCTTCGCGTTCATCAAGGCGACCGAAGGCGGCGACCGCTTCGACGAGTATTTCAACGAGCATTGGGCGCGCACCAAGGCCTCGGCGATTCCGCGCGCCGCCTATCATTTCTTCTATTTCTGCACGCCCGCCGCCACCCAGGCGCGCTGGTTCATCGCCAATGTCCCGAAAGACCGTTCGGCGATGCCGCCGGTGCTGGACATGGAATGGAACCCGAAATCGCCGACCTGCCGGCTGCGTCCCGACCCGGCCACCGTGCGCGCGGAAATGACGACTTTCCTCGAAATGGTCGAGCGGCACTACGGCAAGAAGCCGATCATCTACACCTCGATCGACTTCTTCGACGACAACGGCCTGGCGAACTTCCGCGGCTATCCCTACTGGCTGCGCTCGGTCGCCGGCCACCCGCGCCAGAAGTACGGCAGCCACCCCTTCACCTTCTGGCAATATACCGGAACCGGCATCGTTCCGGGCATGACCGGCAAATCCGATATCAACGTTTTCAACGGCTCGGAAGCCGCCTGGAACAGGTGGCTGCGGCAGAACACCCGTTGACATAAGCCGTCCTGCCTGCTTTTCGACACGACCAGCGGCGATGTATTGAGCTGCTGGCAGTCCGGAGCGGCGTACCAGGCGGGTGCCCGAGGACGCTCCTGAGCTTTGAATTCACGCATGGTCCTGGCCAGAACCGGTTCGGGTTCGGCGGGGCGTGCGCCGGTTTCGAAAGGGAAGCGATGCGATTGCGTGTTGAAATCTTGGCGGCGCTGTTTGTCGGCGCTCTTGCCTGGCCGGCCGCGGCGCAGGAGTGCGGGGACGATTTCAACACCTGGAAACAGGGCGTGGCGGCGGAAGCCAAGGCGGCCGGCGTCGGCGCCGTCGGCCTGAGCGCGCTGGAACAGGCGAGCCTCGACGACAAGGTCCTGGCGCGCGACCGCGCCCAGGGCGTCTTCACCCAGACCTTCACCGAATTCTCCAACCGCATGATCTCGACCTACCGCCTGAAGCAGGGCGCGGCCAATCTGAAGAAATACGCCGACGTCTTCGCGCGCGCCGACCAGGAATTCGGCGTCCAGGCGCCCGTCATCGCCGCCTTCTGGGCGCTCGAGACCGACTTCGGCGCCGTCCAGGGCGATTTCCACACGCTGAGCGCGCTGGTGACGCTCTCGCATGACTGCCGCCGGCCGCAGCTTTTCCGCCCCCAGCTCGTGCCTTTGCTGACGCTGATCGATCGCGGCGTGCTGCCGGCCGACGTGACCGGCGCCTGGGCCGGCGAGATCGGCCAGACGCAGATCCTGCCGACCGACTACCTTGCCCGCGGTGTCGACGGCGACGGCGACGGCATCGTCGACCTGCGTCACAGCGTGCCGGACGTGATCATGACCACGGCCAACAAGGTGCTGTCGCGCGGCTGGAAGCGCGACCAGCCCTGGATCGAGGAAGTCCGGGCGCCCGACGACATGCCGTGGGACCAGACCGGCCGCACCAACAAGCTGCCTTTATCGCAATGGACGCAATGGGGCGTCACCAACCCGGACGGCTCCCCGCTTGTCGACAACGGCCTTAAGGCCGGGCTGGCCCTGCCGATGGGCCGCAAGGGACCGGCCTTCCTCACCTACGACAATTTCGATGTCTATCTCGAATGGAACCAGTCCTTCACCTACGCGCTGACCGCGGCCAACCTCGCCGCCCGGCTGGCGGGCGCCCCGCAGCTCAATCCACGCAATCCCGAACCCGGCCTCAGCGGCGATCAGATGAAGGCGCTGCAGACGAAGCTTGAAGCCAAGGGCTATGACGTCGGCACCGTCGACGGCATCCTCGGCACCAACACCCGCGAGGCAATCCGCAAGGAACAGATGCGGCTTGGCCTGCCGGTGGACGGCTGGCCGACGCCGGAGCTTCTGGCGAGACTGTAAGATGAGGGATTAGGCAGTAGGCAATAGGCAATAGGAACTGAAGCAGAGACTGGAGAACCTCCTACTGCCTACTGCCTACTGCCTACCGCCTAACTCGCCATCGTCTCCAAACTCGCAAATCCCTGCGGCGCGTCGCCCTCGTCGAACGGTGTCGTCACCTCGACGAAAGTGTCGGGGAAGAAGCCGTTGAAGCGGGTCCTCAGCGACAGCGAGTAGGCGCCGATATGGCCGATCTCGATCCAGTCGCCGGTGTCGACCGTCTCAGGCAGCCAGAACGGCCTGGACAGAATATCGACGGAATCGCAGGTCGCGCCGCAGACCTTGAACGGCACGATGTTCTTCTCCTCGCCATTGCGCGAACGGATCGCGGGGTCCGGAATGAAACGCGCCGGCAGCGTGATCTTGCCGGTCCATGAATCCGACAGCGACGCCCAGATGCCGTCATTGATGTAGAGCCGCTTGCCCTTGCGCAAGAGCACGCGCACGATCAGCGACAGGCAGCGCGCCACGATCACCCGTCCCGGCTCCGCCACCAGCGGCATCTGGTCGAACTGGTATTCCTTGATGTCGCCCGACAGCCGCGACATGATCTGGCCGAGCGATGGCATTTCGACCTGCTTGCGGTTGGGATCATGGCCATACTCGGCCGGAAAGCCGCCACCGACATCGAGCCCGGCAATGTCGAAGGTCAGCCGGTTGCGCACCCAGTCGGCCGAGGCCAGCGCCCGCTCATAGGTGTCGGGATCCTCGATCTGGCTGCCGACATGGAAGCAGAGGCCGACCTTGTAGCCGGTGCGGTTGAGCCTCTCGGCGAGTTCCACCGCATAGGCCGGACCGGCGCCGAACTTCTTCGACAGTTCGTAGGCCGCCGACCCCTTCGTCTGGATGCGCACGAAGACGGTGATTGCGCCGGGATCGATGTCGAGCGCGCGCACCACCCTGGTCAGCTTGGTGATCTCGTCCTCATGGTCGAGCGAGATGACGCGAATGCCGTATTTCTCCAGCGCCAGCTTGATGTCCGACTGCGCCTTGATCGGATGCATGTAGAGCATCTCGGCATCGGGCGAGACGGCGCGCACGGCGGCGAACTCGCCGGGCGAAGCCACGTCGAAAGCGGTGACGCCGGCCTCGACCAGCGCCTTCAGCACGATCTGCTCGCCATTGGTCTTGACCGCATAGGCCGTCTTGCCGGGAAACATGCCCATGAACTGCAGCGCGTCGGCCTTCAACACCTGAGGGCGAAAGCAATAGACCGGATCGTCCGGACGAAGCGCCAACGCCGCCTCGCGGGCATTCTCGAATCGCTGCATGGACGAATCCTTCGAACTAGGCTGCGCACAATTAATCCAAGCTAGCGGCTAAAGAAAACAATTCTGTGTCTCGGCTTGTTACCGCTGCCGGGTTACGCCTGTTGCGGGAGGAGCTAGGCCAGCCGTCAGGTTTCGGGTGGCCCTTGCTTCGGAACCGCATATGGCTTGAAGGACATTCGACAGGACCGGCATTCCGACGGTCCGGGAGGGCAGGCATATGGCAACAGCAGCAGCAGCCACCGCCACGGCACGCGGTCCGATGACGCTCGCTGACTGGGGACAGTTGCTTTTGCTCGGCGCGATCTGGGGCGGTTCGTTCTTCTTCGCCCGCATTGCCGTCTCGGAGCTTTCGCCCCTTGTTCTGGTGCTGTTTCGCGTCGCCATCGCGGCGACAGCGCTCCAGCTCTATCTCGCCGTGCGCGGCCCTTCGTTCCGCCTCGCCTTCCCGCATGCAGGCCTGTTCTTCCTGCTGGCGCTCGCCAACAACGTCGTCCCCTTCTCGCTGATCTTCGCCGGCCAGACAGAACTTGGCGCCGGTATCGCCTCGGTGCTCAACGCCACCACGCCGTTCTGGACCCTGGTCCTCGCCAATGCGCTGACATCGGACGAGAAACTGTCCTGGAACAAGCTTGCCGGCATTGCGCTCGGCATTGCCGGCACGGCAGTGATGATCGGTCCCGGCCTGCTCGCCGGGCTTGGCGGTCCGGTCTGGGCGAAGTTCGCGCTGATCGGCGCCTCGCTTTCCTACGCCGTCGCGCTGATGATTGCCCGTCGCTTCAAGGGCGTGCCCTCGCCGGTGATCGCCACCGGACAATTGACCGCCTCAACCATCATCATGATCCCGGTCGTGCTCATCGCCCATGGCCCTGCCGGTCTGTTCTCGGCCTCGCCGCCAGTCTGGGCGGCGGTGCTGGGGCTGGCTCTGCTCTCAACCGCCTTCGCCTACATTCTCTATTTCAACCTCGTCGCCTCGGCCGGCGCCACCAACGCCTCGCTGGTCACGCTCATCGTGCCGGTCAGCGCCATGCTGCTCGGCTTCCTGTTCCTTGGCGAGCGACTCGAACTGTTCGAAATGGGCGGCATGGCATTGATCGGACTTGGCCTGATCACCATAGACGGGCGCTTGTTCGGCCAACGCTGAGGGCGCGTTGTTCGGTAGAACGAAACGGCGATCTAGATCCTTTGATTGACTCCCGCATCGCGCATTCCTACCGGACGTCGATGCTGCAAGGCCGTCCGAGTCGACCCTGGTAGCGCTGCCATGCCTAGCTTCCGCCGCAGGGCCGCCATAATTTATTCACAAGCCCTGAGCTCGCTTTTGCCGAAGAGTTTCAATGCCTAACGGCAAAAGCCAGGTCGCAAATTCCACATTCACGTCGCATTGCAGCACATTTTCCGCTTGCCTGTGGCACAAATGACCCTAGACTCCTGCCATAGCTCTTAAGAGGAGGCTATGACATGGGACTGACGAGGCCAATCAACGCATTGATGATTTGTGCAGCGTTCGCATTCATCGGCGCCCTAATCATAGGCGTTCTTCCGTAACCGCCAGAGCGGAAGAAATCAGCAGCTGACAGTCAATCCATTTCGAAAGGCCGGGTTTTCACCCGGCCTTTTGCGTTTCACGTCACGACGACAGATCAGGCCGCGGCAGAGCCCGCCGCTTCCGTTTCATGCGAGCGGATGCCGATCATGTGGCAGATGGCAAAGACCAGGTCGGCGCGGTTCATCGTGTAGAAGTGGAAGTCGCTAACGCCACGTTCGACGAGGTCGAGCACCTGCTCGGCCGCCACCGCCGAGGCCACCAGCGCATGCGTCTGCGGGTCGTTCTGAAGCCCCTCGAAACGCTCGGCCAGCCATGCCGGCACCAGCGCGCCGCAGCGCGCCGAGAAATTGGCGACCTGGGTGAAATTGTGCACCGGCAGGATGCCCGGCACGATCGGAATATAGATGCCTGCCCGCC
Organism: Mesorhizobium sp. M4B.F.Ca.ET.143.01.1.1; assembly: GCF_004792275.1. Classification (NCBI taxonomy): domain Bacteria; kingdom Pseudomonadati; phylum Pseudomonadota; class Alphaproteobacteria; order Hyphomicrobiales; family Phyllobacteriaceae; genus Mesorhizobium; species Mesorhizobium sp. M4B.F.Ca.ET.143.01.1.1. The sequence goes on along the minus strand of NZ_SRSR01000003.1, from coordinate 378,126 downwards.
GCGCCCGCTCGACATAGCGCTCGTAGAGATCGTTGTCGAAGAAGAACTGGGTGATGGCGCGGGTCGCGCCATTGTCGGCCTTGCGCTTCAGCATGTCGAAGTCGGTGGCGAAGTCGGGGCTTTCCGGGTGCTTTTCCGGGTAGGCGGAGACGGAGATGTCGAAATCGCCGGCGCTCTTCATCGCGCCGACCAGTTCGGCGCCATTGGCATAGCCGTCCGGATGCGGCCTGTAGGCGGTGCCGACGCCCGCCGCCGGATCGCCGCGCAGCGCGACGAAGCGGGTGACGCCCATATCGGCGAATTCGCGCACCACGGCGTCGACCTGATCGCGCGCGGCGTCGACGCAGGTCATGTGCGCCGCCGGCGTCAGCGTCGTCTCATTGAGGATGCGCTTGACGGTGCGGGCGGTGCGTTCGCGCGTCGAGCCGCCGGCGCCATAGGTCACCGAGACGAATTTCGGCTTGAGCGGCTCCAGCCGGGTGACGGTGTCCCAAAGCCTGGCTTCCATCTCGTCGGTCTTCGGCGGGAAGAACTCGAACGAAACCCGGACCTTGTCGCCAATGTCGGGGCGGCGGGAAAAGCGGAACTGGTTCATCAGGCGGTTTCCCTTGCCGGAAGAGTGTCATTGGAAGGATCGGCGATCAGCATGCGGCGGTCGCGGCCGAGCCACAGCTTGACGGTCAGCCGGGCCTCGGCCTGGCCGCGCGGCTCGAACTCCTGGCTGTCTTCGAGCGCGAGGCCCGCCTCGGCGAACCACTCGGCGATCTGCCGGTCGGAAAAGCCGAGCCGCATATGCGCGTGCTGGTCGCGCAGAAACTCCAGCGCATGCGGCGCGAAATCGACGATCACCAGCCGGCCCGCGGGGCGCAGCAGCCGCGCCGCCTCGCGGATGGCGCGGGCGGGATCGTCGAGATAGTGCAGCACCTGGTGGATGGTGACGAGATCGAAGGCGTCGCGCTCGACCGGCGGCGCGAAGATGTCGCCCTGCCGCACCTGCGCGTTGGCGATGCCCGCCTTGTCCAGATTGGCGCGCGCCACCGTCAGCATCTCGCGCGACATGTCGATGCCGACGCCGCGCCGGTAGAGCGGCGAAAAGATCTCGAGCAGCCGCCCGGTGCCGGTGCCGAGGTCGAGCATCGACTGGAACGGCCGCTTGCCGACGAGCTTGAGCAGAGCGGCCTCGACGGCGCGGTCCGGCACATGCAGCGAGCGGATGTGATCCCAGCTCGCGGCATTCTCGGAGAAATATTCGGCGGCGCGGTCCTGCCGCTTGCGCTTGACCGCCGCCAGCCGCTCCAGGTCGCGCTCCACCTGCGGGTCGGCGCCGCGGATGCCGGAAACGAGCCTGAGGACAAAATCGCGCGCGGCGTCCGTGTCGGAAAGCCGGAAGAACGCCCACGACCCCTCCTGGTAGCGCCCGATCAGCCCCGCCTCCAGCAGCAGCTTGAGGTGGCGCGACACGCGTGGCTGCGACTGGCCGAGAATTTCGGTAAGATCGGAAACGGTAAGGTCGCCGCGCGACAGGAGCGCAAGGATGCGCAGCCGGCTGGATTCGGCCGCTGCCTTCAATGTATCCACCATCGTATCGAGTGCTACGTGCATGGAGTGTTTCTCTTTGAAAAAGATATAAACATATGTTTATGTCGATTTTGACAACCATGCAAGGCCAATGTCGCTTCCTGACAAGAAAATGACGCATGCATGATCCACGGGCGGAAACCGGTTTTCGGATGAGCGAGGCCAGAGCCATGTTCGAGACACGCGAGGGCGAAAGGCAACTGGAAGCCGATCCAGCCGCCATGTCGTCGGACGGCCATGTCGTCTTCATCGGCCGCATCGCCTCGCCATGGACGAGCCGCGAGACCTGCCCGAAGAACATGCGGGCCGCGCGGGAGGCGGGACAGCCCGCCGTGCTGACGATCGGCCCGGCCTATCGCGAGGGCCTTGCCGGGCTGGATCGCGCCAGCCATGTCATCATCCTGTCCTGGTTCGATCAGGCGCCACGGAATCTGATTGTGCAGAAACCTCGCCATGCGGCTGAGCCGAAAGGCGTTTTTTCGCTGCGCTCCCCTGCCCGGCCGAATCCGATCGGGCTGCATGTGGCGAAGCTCGTCGCTCTCGACATCGAAGCCGGACGTCTCGATCTCGATGCCATCGACGTGCTCGACGGCACGCCGGTCATCGACGTCAAACCCTATTTCGCCTCGACCGATGCATTTGCCGAGGCGGTCATTGCCGGACGCGACGAGCGATGAAAGCGCCGACCAATCGCCGCCGCGCCATCGCCAAGGCGCTGACCACACTGTTGCCGCTGGCGCCCTACGCCGACATCGAGAAGATCCGCGCCGACGCCGGCTCGGCCCGTCTGCACAATCTGCCGGCGTCGATCTCCGTCTGGCTGGCGACGATCGCCCATATCCGCCACGTCCACACCGACTACGAGAAGCTCTTGGCCGAGGGCTATGACCGCGACTCCGCGCGCTTCTTCGTCATCGAACAGACCAACATCGTGCTGACCCGCTGGCGTGCCACGCGCCTGATGGAATCCGACGAGGAGGAGGACTGAGGCACGACCATCCCGAGTGGACGCGAGGCCAAACAGGCGCGGCGGGCTGGCTCTACTGCATATGGGACGGCGCGCTAGCTTGTCTTTTCACATCGATCAGGGACGATCGCGATGAGCCAGAACGCTGCTGTTACCACGCCCACCGGGCCTGTTCTCTCCGATCGTCACGTCGATCCGCATGCCTATCCCCAGGGCGTTGCCTTCCTCGACGGCCAATACCTGCCGATGTCGCAGGCCAAGATCTCGGTGCTCGACTGGGGCTTCCTGCATTCCGACGCCACTTACGACACCGTTCATGTCTGGGATGGCAGCTTCTTCCGGCTGGACCTGCATCTCGACCGCTTTTTCGGCGGACTGGAGAAGCTGCGCATGACGATCCCGTTCGACCGCGACGGTGTCACCGAGATCCTGCACAATTGCGTCGCGCTGTCCGGCCACCGCGCCGCCTATGTCGAGATGCTGTGCACGCGCGGCGCCTCGCCGACCTTCAGCCGCGACCCGCGCCAGGCGGTGAACCGCTTCATGGCTTTCGCCGTGCCGTTCGGCTCGGTCGCCAATGCCGAACAGTTGCGCCGCGGCCTGCATGTGGCGATCAGCGACAAGGTGCGCATCCCGCCGGCCTCTATCGACCCGTCGATCAAGAACTACCATTGGCTCGACCTGGTGCGTGGCCTCTACGACGCCTATGACCGCGGCGCCGAGACCGCCCTGATCCTCGATTTCAACGGCAATGTCGCCGAAGGCCCGGGCTTCAACGTGTTCCTGGTCAAGGACGGCAAATTGTCGACGCCGGCGGTCGGCGTGCTGCCCGGCATCACCCGCCGCACCGTCTTCGACCTCTGCGCCGAGGCCGCCCTTTCCGCTGCAGCGGTCGATGTCGGCGTCGCCGCCCTGAAAGGAGCTGACGAGGTTTTCATCACCTCGACCGCTGGCGGCGTCATGCCGGTGACGGTGATCGACGACGCCCCGGTCGCCGACGGCAAGGTCGGCCCGATCACCAGCCGGCTGATGGGGCTCTACTGGAAGAAGCACCAGGACCCGGCCTGGTCGAGCCCGGTGCGATATCGCTAGCTCGCCGCCCAAGGTGCGCAGCGATTCAGGTCAGGCTGGCCTCACTGAGTCTCAGCGGATGCTAGGCTCGATAGATCCACTGCTCCGGCACCCGCACCGATATCTCCTCGCCGGTCCTGATCGTGCCCGGCTTCTCGACCCAGGCGACGATGCCACGCAGCCGCTTCGCCGCTTTCGGGAACAACAGCGCGCCGGCCTCGTGGTCGGCCATGCCGGCATTCTCGGCGACCGACCGTCCGGCAATGCGGCATGGCCCGTTCTGGGCGTCGACCTTGATCGTGACGCCGCCCTTGAAGAACAGCAGCGTGCCGGACGGCAGCATGGAGAGATGCGGCAGCCCTTCGATAAGCAGATTGGCGCCGATCCATTCCGCCTTGATCTCGGCCAGGCCCATCCGCTCCGCGACGATGGCCAATTCGTCCGCCGCCACGATCGACAACTGCCGCTCGTTGCGCATCTCGGTGCCGCGCGGATACCAGGGCTCGCGGCCGCCGGAGCGGCGCGTGGCGCCGGCATGAAAGTCGCCGTCTATGCCGTCGAAGCCGAGCCGCAGCTCCTCAACCGCCCGCGTCTCGAAATGATCGAACGGCGCGACGTAAAGTGCCGAAACCTTCGCCGCGAGCTTGCGCGCAGGGACGATCTCGGCAGGGGTCTCCGCCGCGGGGAACAGATCCAGTGTGCTTGCCGTCTCTTGCATGCCCTGGCTTAGCCGATATCGCCGGACAGGGTCCAGTCGAAAGCACTGATGATCCAATCAAGCGCCTTTATGCCGATCGTGCCGATCACGATCTTCTTACCCCGATTTTCGCCTTGCGCCGCATTGCCGCCGCGCCATGAGGCTCCGATAGTGATGTCACGGAGGAGGCTACCATGCATCCCGCACCCGCAATCGCGGCGCTCTGGCTGTTCTGGGTCGTGTCATGGCTGGCGGCCGCCTTCTGGGCCGACCCGGCGGCAAAACGCGCCGGCTTTCGGGAGGAAGCGCGCTACCGCGCCCTGTGGACGATCGGCGCGATCCTGCTGTTCGTGCCGGCGCATGGTTATGTCGGCAGGCTTCGGCTCTGGATGCCGACCGTCGCCGAAGCCTGGATCTGCGTCGGCCTGGTCGCGGTCGGCCTCGCCTTCTCCTGGTGGGCGAGGCTGCATCTCGGCCGGCTGTGGTCGGGCACCGTCACCGCCAAGGCCGATCACCGCGTCGTCGATTCCGGCCCCTATGGGCTGGTCCGGCATCCGATCTACACCGGCCTGCTTGTGGCGATACTCGCCACCATGGCGGCGAAGGGCACGGTCTGGGGCGTGGCCGGCGCCGTCTTCCTCATCGTGGGCATCGTCGTGAAGGCCAGGCTTGAGGAGAGCTTCCTGCGCGGCGAGCTCGGTACGGCCTATGACGACTATGCCAGGCGCGTGCCGATGCTGGTGCCGTTTGCACCAAACTAGTCGCCAAAGTGTGTTTGAAGCCGCCGTTTGCAGGCCGGCCTCACCTCAGAGCATTTTGAGCAAGGCGCCGCCGATCGAATAGCCGGCGCCGAAAGCGCAGATCAGGCCGAAATCGCCGGCCTTCATGTCGGCATGGTTTTCCGACAGCGCGACGATGGCGCCGGCGCCGGCGGTGTTGCCGAGCCGCTCCAGCACCATCGGCGCACGGTCGTGGTCGACCTCATGGCCGAAGGCGAGCTTGAGGATCATGGCGTTCATGCGCGCATTGGCCTGATGCAGCCAGAAGCGCCGGATCGCCTGCGGCGTCAGCCCATGCTCGGCCAGGAACTCGACGATGAATTTGTGGCCGGCGACGGTGACTTCCTTGAACACCTTGTTGCCGACCTGCTTGATCAGATTGCCTTCGAGATCGATCCTGTAGGGATCGTCCTGGGCGGTGCGGGTGTGGTAGCCGAGATTGGTGCGGATGTTGTTCGACATCTGCGTCCAGGTGCGGGTGTCCAGCACCTCGAAGCGCCCCGGCCGCTTCTCGCCCTGCTCCAGTCCCTCGACGATCATGGCGACCGAGGCATCGCCGAAGATGAAATGCGTCTGCCGGTCGCGGAAGTTGAGATGGCCGGTGATGATCTCCGGCGTCGAGACCAGCACCCGCTTGTGCGCGCCCGCCCGCACGAGGTTGGCCGCTATGTGCAGCGCGGCCGCGGCGGAAGAGCAGCCGAGCCCCATGTCGAAGCCGGCGCCCTTCGTGCCCAGCGCCTGCTGCATCTCGATGGCGATCGCCGGATAGGGCCGCTGCTGGTGCGAGGCCGAGCAGATGACAAGGTCGATGTCGGATGGTTGCAGGCCGGCATGATCCAACGCCTTCCTCGCCGAGGCGATGCCGAACTCGGCCTGCAGCGACAGCGCATCGTCCGCCCGCGCCGGAATGCGCGGCGCCATGCGCGTCGGGTCGAGAATGCCTTCGCGCTCGACCACATGACGGGTCCGGACGCCCGAGGCATGGACGATGAAGTCGCTGTCCGACTTCTGCAGCAGCGCCTCGCCGGTTACCTCGCGGCGCGCATTCTCCGTGTCGACCCAGGCGTTGAAGCTGGCGACCAGATCTTCATTGGTGATGACAGGTTCAGGGATTTCAGCGCCGATGCCGCTGATGATGACGCGATGCATTTCCAATCCGTCCCCTGCGCGGGCGTTGCGGCTTGATGTGAGCGCCAGGGCTCCCGGCGCAACACTTGTCGCATTTGGCCGGTTTATGCCAGCTTAAATCGAATGCTTTGAATTACCAGGCGCAGAGCTTGGTGTTGGTCTGCGGATTGTTCCAGCAGGCGCCGTCGTCGCGGCTGCGCACGAACTGGCCAGGCAGCGATACATTGCGGCGGCCGAAATTGACATAGCCGTAGGCAAAGCCCGGGCCGTCGATTTCAAGCACATAGGTCGGATAGCCGGGCGCCGAGATGCGGAAGCTGCCGTCGCTGGCGATCGCCCTGTAATAGCAGGAGAAATAGCCGTCATCCGTGGTGAAGCAGCGCGCCCGTTTGGCCTCTGCCGACATCGAAAAGGCAAGCAGCGCGATCACGCCCACGCAACCGCCCAGAACCATCTTCCCCAGCGCCATAGTCTACCCCCTGCCACCTGGACCACCGATCACGATCCAGGCTGAAAGACTGCGCATGGCGGCGAAATCCGGTCAAGCACTCGTGATGAGCGCGGACGCAGTGTGGCTAACGCTTCTTAACCGGGACGGCGCGCGGCGATGAAGATGCGGGGAAAGCGCAGCAGCACCTTGCCGTTCGCCGTCTTCGGATAGGCTTTCGCGATCCTTGCCGTGTAGCGGTCGAGGAACAGCTTGCGCTCGTCGGCGTCGAGCGGCTCGAGAAACGGCTTCAGCCCCGTCGACTTCACCCATTCGACGATCGCCTCGGCATCGGCGAGCGGGTGGTTGTAGACAGTGTGCCAGATGTCGAGCCGGTCGGAGTAGGGCGACAGGAGATCGTAGTAGAACGACACCGGCGGCAGCGGCTCGCGCGCGGCACATTTCAGCTTTTCGGCGAACGGCATCTCGGCCGCCGTCTCGCGCATTAACCGGTGCGACGGCTCGCCGAGATTGTCGGGCATCTGCACGGCCAGCGTGCCGTGCGGGCTCAAGAACCCCATCAGCCGCTGGAACACGGCGGGATGTTCCGGCAGCCATTGGAACACCGCATTGGCGAAGATGACGTCGACCGGCTTCTCCGGCTGCCAGGCGGAAGCGTCGGCGAGCCCGAAGGTCACGTTCGGCAGCCGCGCCCTCGCCTTCTCGATCATGTCGGGCGAAGTGTCGAAGCCGCTCACCTCGGCATCCGGCCAGCGCTGGACCAGAAGCTCGGTCGAGTTGCCCGGCCCGCAGCCGATGTCGACGACGCGGCGCGGGAAGTCCACCGGCACCTGCGCGACGAGATCACGCGCGGGCCGCGTGCGCTCGTCCTCGAATTTCAGATATTGGGCGGCGGACCAGTCGGCCATTTCGGAACCTCTTCGTTCGCCGCCCTCGGCCAATATCACCGCGTCAGCCGCTTGTGCGTCATGCGGTGCGGGGTTGCCGCTTCGGCGCCGAGGCGACGCAGCTTGTCCTTCTCATATTCCTCGAAGTTGCCCTCGAACCATTCGACATGCGCATCGCCCTCGAAGGCGAGCATGTGCGTCGCCATGCGGTCGAGGAACATGCGGTCGTGGCTGATGATGACGGCGCAGCCGGCATAGGCTTCCAGCGCGTCTTCCAGCGCGGCCAGCGTTTCGGTGTCGAGGTCGTTGGTCGGTTCGTCGAGCAGAAGCACGTTGCCGCCGCCCTTCAGCATCTTGGCCAGATGCACGCGGTTGCGCTGGCCGCCCGAAAGGTTGCCGACCTTCTGCTGCTGGTCACCGCCGCGGAAGTTGAAGGACGAGCAGTAAGCGCGGCTGTTGACCTCGTGCTTGCCGAGCTTGATCACCTCGGCGCCGCCGGAGATTTCTTCCCACACCGTCTTGTTCCCATCGAGCGCATCGCGGCTCTGGTCGACATAGCCGAGCTTGACCGTCTCGCCGATGCGGACCGTACCCGCATCCGGTTTTTCCTGGCCGGTGAAGGTCTTGAACAGCGTTGTCTTGCCGGCGCCGTTCGGGCCGATGACGCCGACGATGCCGCCCGGCGGCAGCCTGAACGACAGGTTCTCGATCAAAAGCTCGTCGCCAAAGCCCTTGTTCAGCCCTTCGACCTCGATGACCACATTGCCGAGCCGCTCGCTCGACGGAATGACGATCTGGGTGTCGGTCGGCTTGCGGTTCTGCGACTGCTCGACCAGTTCCTCATAGGCCTTGATACGCGCCTTCGACTTGGTCTGGCGCGCCTTGGGCGAGGACTGGATCCACTCGCGTTCGCGCCAGATCGACTTCTGACGCGCGTCGTCTTCGCGGCCTTCCTGGATCAGGCGCTTGGCCTTGGCGTCGAGATATTTGGTGTAGTTGCCCTCGTAGGGAATGCCGCGGCCGCGATCGAGCTCCAGGATCCAGCCAGTGACGTTGTCGAGGAAGTAGCGGTCGTGGGTGATGATCAGCACCGAGCCCGGATAGTCGCGCAGATGCTTTTCCAGCCATTGCGTGGTCTCGGCGTCGAGGTGGTTGGTCGGCTCGTCGAGCAGCAGCAGGTCGGGCTGCTCCAGCAGCAGCCGGCACAGCGCCACGCGGCGGCGCTCGCCGCCCGACAGGTTGGTCACCTCGGAATCGGCCGGCGGGCACTGCAGCGCGTCCATCGCCATCTCGACCTGCTGCTCGAGGTCCCACAGGTTCAGCCTGTCCATCTCGTCCTGGAGCTTGGCGGACTCGTCCGCCGTCTCGTCGGAATAGTTCATCATCAGCTCGTTGTAGCGCTCGATGATGGCGGTCTTCCTGGCGACGCCGTCCATGACGTTTTCACGCACGGTCTTGCTGTTGTCGAGGTGCGGCTCCTGCGCGAGGTAGCCGACGGTCGCGCCTTCGGCCAGCCACGCTTCGCCCTGGAACTCCTTGTCGAGCCCGGCCATGATGCGCAGGATGGTCGACTTGCCCGAGCCGTTGGGCCCGAGAATGCCGATCTTGGCGTCCGGGTAGAAGGACAGATGAACGTTATCGAGCACCTTCTTGGTGCCATAGGCCTTCGACAGGCCGGACATGTGATAGATGAACTGGCGAGCCACGCGCGCTTTCCCTGAGAGTTGCTGGATGTCGGAATGAATGGGATTGCGCGCTATGTAGGCGATGCCGTGCCGATCGGCAATCGCTTTCGGCGCCGCGGCCCGATCAGGAAACGCTCGTCTGCCTGCAAGCATTCGGTTGCCATCGCCCTTTTTCGGCGCGCCAAGCGTCGATGCGCAAGCACCGATTAATCATTTCCCGGCAAAACGGAGGTGGATGACAATCGCCGGTTGCTGGCGATTTCAGCGAAAAGGACGGATCGACGGCGTGTTGAACGGTTTCCTGCTCCTTGCCGAAGCGGTTCTCTATTTCGGCGTCATGGTCACGCTGTTCCGCTTCAGGGCGCGCATCGGGCTCGGCGTCTTCGTCTGCGCGCTCGGCGTCATGCATTTCCTGGAAACCTATCTTGCCAGCGTCTTCTATGTCGCCCTGCCCTTCGGCATGGTCTCGCCGGGCTCGGCGGTGCTGTTCTCGGGCAAGCTGGTGATGCTGCTCCTGCTTTACATCAAGGAAGACGCGGCGACGGTGCGCCAGCCGATCTATGGCCTGCTGCTCGGCAATGCCCTGATGATCGGTCTGGTGCTGATCCTGCGCTTGCATTCGATCTCACCGCTTCCCGACGGCAAGCTTCCCGACATCGGTTTCATCGACCAGATGGGCTGGCTAATGGTGTGGGGGACGTCGCTGCTGTTCATCGACGCCATTCTGATCATCCTGCTCTACGAAAAGCTCGGCCGCTATCTTCGCGCTCGACCCTTCGCCCGCATCCTGGTGTCTGTCGCCTGCGTCCTGACCTTCGATCAGGCCGGCTTCTTTACCGCACTCCATTTCGTCGCCGGCGCGCCGATCGAGGTCTTCTTCGGCGGCTGGTTCGCCAAGATGGCGGCGGCGCTGGCCTATAGCGGCATGCTCGTCGCCTATCTCAGATGGGTCGAGGACCACGACATTGCGCTGCCGCGCGGCCTCTCGGACATTTTCGACACGCTGACCTATCGTGAGCGTTACGAAGCGCTGGTCAAGCATGTGGGACGCGACGGCCTGACCGGCCTGCTGCATCGCGGCAGCTTCGAGACCGACGGCCAAACCGCGGTCGCCCGCAGCCGGAGCACCTTAAGGCCGCTCAGCTTGCTGATCGTCGACGTCGACCATTTCAAATCGATCAACGATCGCTTCGGCCATGCCGAGGGCGACAAGGTGCTTAAGTCGATCGCCACCGTGCTGACCGAGGTCGCCGGCGCCGAGCAAAAGGTATTCCGGATAGGCGGCGAGGAATTCGCCATCCTGACCGAGCAGCCGCACGCCGTCGCAAGGCTGCTCGGTGAAAGCATCAGGCACGCGGTCAAGGCATCCGCCAGCACCAGCAGGTTCGAGCTGACCGTCAGCGTCGGCGTTTGCACCCTTGGCGATGCCAGTAACTCCCTGGCCGATATCTTCGCGCTGGCCGACGAACGTCTCTACAAGGCCAAATCGGCGGGGCGCGACCGCGTCATCGGCGAACTGGGCGACGACGAGGCCGAAAATCCCGGCATCTGGACGAGATCGGCGTAAGGCGCCGGTGGCGGAGCGAAGCGTCCCCGCCAGGCTTACTGGAAACCGGTCGGGTCGACTGTGCCCTTCGGGCAGCCCGCCTTGGAGGTCGGCGCGGCAGCCAGCATCAGGCTGCCCAGCGTGCTGTCGGGGCCGATAGTGCCCGACAGCCCGAGCGTCAGCTCGCCGATCATGCGCCTCCCGCTCGAGGGGTCGACCAGGCAGGAGACGCGGACCCGGTTGCCGGCGCCGGCGCCGAAGGCGCTGTCGAAAGCATTGCGGATCTGATCCGACGTCAGCTGCTTGCCGATATGCTTGGTGAAGAGATCGCGCACCGGCGACGCGTTCACCGCCCGCATCAGGTTCAACGCATCCGAAAAGTACTCTTGCTGGCTCTTGCCGTAGCAGGTGCCGTGCTTGATCCATTCATGGCGCTCCAACTTGGAGGCGGTGCCCGGCATCACCTGATCGAGCTCGGCGCGGGTGCTCGCATCGAGCTCGACCTTCGGCAGGTCCTGCCAATGAGCGGGATTGTCGTTGGCCTTGTCGCTTGCCGACACCTGGCAATAGAAGTTGCCGTTCGGCTGCGGCCACAGCCCATGCAAGGCGAAATGCGTGGCGTCGAAACCGGCCTTCGACTGCGCCTGGCATTCGGGCTTGCTGGACTTGGTCTCGCAGAAGGCCGGTTGCCAGCTCAGCGCGAAGACATATTCCGGCTTGCCGGAGCCAGGCTGCGCCGGCTTGTTCTGCTCGACGGGCGCCGGCGTCGCCGCAGCACTGGCGCCGGTGACATGGCCGCAGCCGATCTTCACCCAGCGGCGATCCGGATCGGCGCCCGGCACGAGGATGAGGTAATGCGTCGGCTCGTCCTTGTTGCCCGCTAGCAGCTGGTAGCTTTGCCCGGCCGCGGTCGATACGTTCCCGGGGTTCTTGCCGCTCTTGATCGCCTGCGTCGCCGGACAGGCGGCATCGGCCACGAAGCTACCGCTCATCTTCACATCGGCCCGCGCTGCTCCGGCGAGCGCCGTGACGGCGGCAGCCAACAAAAAAGCAAAACCTGTCCGCATTCCCCGCACCTCGGCTCAAAATGTCGCGGCACACACTGCCGCTGTCTCCGTGTCAGAATTGCGATGGCCCGCGCCGCAGGAGAAGAAGCCCACAGCGCAAAATCAGCCGGGCCGCATTGACCTAAAACCGGCGCCAGCGCAAACAAAACTCTCGTGAGCACGAGAAGGGCGTCGGGGGGACGAAGCGAAATGCCATTCAGCCAGCAGCGCATGGTCAAGTCGCCGACCGGCGCCGACCTCAACCTCTATGTGAAGCAGGCGAGCGGCCACCCGCGCGCCGTCGTCCAGATCAACCACGGACTGGCCGAGCACGCGGCGCGCTATGCCCGCTTCGCCGATTTCCTCGCCGAGCGCGGCTTTCATGTCTACGTGCATGACCACCGTGGCCATGGCGCGACCAGAGCGCCCGACGCACCGCTCGGCAAGTTCGCCGATGCGGATGGCGGCGCCAAGGTCATCGCCGATGTCACCGCCATTCATGACCTGATCGCCGGCGAGCAGCCGGGCCTGCCGGTCATCCTCTTCGGCCATTCGATGGGCGCGTCGGTGGCATTGAACTTCCTTCTGCGTCATTCGGCGCGCGTCCATGCCGCCGCGATCTGGAACGGCAATTTCTCGCAGGGCCTGCTTGGGCAGCTGGCGCTCGCCATCCTCGGCTGGGAAAGGATGCGGCTGGGCTCCGACGTGCCGTCAAGGCTGCTGCCGAGGCTGACCTTCCAGGCCTGGGGCAAGGCCGTGCCCAACCACAAGACGATGTTCGACTGGCTGTCGCGCGACGAGGACGAGGTCGCGAAATACGTCGCCGATCTGCTCTGCGGCTGGGATGCCTCGGTGTCGATGTGGCGGGACGTCGTCAAGATGGCGATCTACGGCGGCAGCGACGGCAATTTTTCCGGCGTGCGCCGCACCCTTCCCATCAATCTGCTCGGCGGCGAGAAAGATCCCGCCTCGGATTACGGCAAGGCGGTCAACCACCTCGCCGGGCGCATGCGGGGGATGGGCTTTTCGAATCTGGTTTCAAAGGTTTACCCGGAGACCCGCCACGAAAGCCTGAACGAGGTGAACCGGGACATCGTCATGGCCGATTTTGCCGCATGGGCGGACAAAGTTCTCAATGCGTGAGGCGGTTGGCCCATCGCAAGGGCCGTGACAGCAGCGGCGGGGATTGATAGAGGCTGCGCTTTCGACCCAACACGGTGATCCATGGCCGAGCCTCCGCTGAAAGGCATACGCGTTATCGAACTCGCCCGCATCCTCGCCGGGCCCTGGGCGGGGCAGTTGCTCGCCGATCTGGGCGCCGATGTCATCAAGGTCGAGAGCCCGGACGGCGGCGATGACACCCGCAAATGGGGCCCTCCCTTCGTCATGAGCCATGACGGCGAGAACCTGTCGGCCGCCTATTATCACTCCTGCAATCGCGGCAAACGCTCCATCGCCATCGACTTCTCCAAGCCCGAGGGCGCCGATACGCTGCGCCGATTGGTCGCCAATGCCGACGTGCTGATCGAGAACTTCAAGCTCGGCGGGCTGAAGAAATACGGGCTCGACTACGAGAGCCTGAAGAAGATCAACCCGCGTCTCGTCTATTGCTCGATCACTGGTTTCGGCCAGGACGGACCATACGCGCCACGCGCAGGCTATGATTTCATCATCCAGGCCATGGCCGGCATGATGTCGATCACCGGCGAGGCCGGCCGCGAGCCGCAAAAGGCCGGGGTCGCCATTTCCGACCTGTTCACCGGCCTCTATTCGGTGATCGCCATCCAGGCCGCACTTCGCCATGCCGAGAAGACCGGCGAGGGCCAGCACATCGACATGGCGCTGTTCGACAGCCAGATCTCGGCGCTCGGCAACCAGAACCTCAACTATCTGGCCTCCGGCAAGTCTCCGGTGCAGATGGGCAACGCGCATATGAACATCGCGCCCTACGAGGTGCTGCCGGTGAAAGACGGTCACATCATCCTGGCCGTCGGCAATGACGGCCAGTTCGGCAAGTTCTGCGCAGCGGTCGGCCTCGACGATCTGCCGTCGAACCCGGATTTCGCCACCAATCCTGCCCGCGTCGCCAACCGCGCGAGCCTGCGCGAGCGCATCATCGAGGCGCTCAAGATCTTTGATCGCGATCCGCTGCTGGCGAAGCTCGAAGCGGCAAGCGTGCCGGCGAGCCCGATCAATACGATCGGCCAGATGTTCGACGATCCGCAGACCATCGCGCGCGGCATGCGGCTCGACCTCGACGATGGCCATGGCAATCGCCTGCCCTCGGTGCGCGCGCCGATGGTGATGTCCGGCACGCCGCTGGTCTACGAGCGCCCCTCGCCGCGTCTTGGCGAACACACCGAGGAAATCCTGGCCGAACTGGAGAGATCAGCGAAATGAAAACCGGCGGACAACTGATCGTCGAGGCGCTTGAAGCCAACGGCACCGACCGCATCTTCTGCGTGCCCGGCGAATCCTATCTCGCGGTGCTCGACGCGCTGCATGACTCGCCGATCCGCACCATCGTCTGCCGCCAGGAAGGCGGCGCCGCGATGATGGCCGACTGCCAGGGCCGGCTGACCGGCAAACCCGGCATCTGCTTCGTCACCCGCGGCCCCGGCGCCACCAACGCCTCGGCCGGCATCCACATCGCCATGCAGGATTCGGTCCCGGTGATCCTGTTCATCGGCCAGGTCGCCAGCCACGCCAAGGAGCGCGAGGCCTTCCAGGAGGTCGATTACAAGCGCTTCTTCGGCGACATCGCCAAATGGGTGGTCGAGATCGACGATGCCTCGCGCATTCCCGAATTCGTCACCCGCGCCTTTGCCGTCGCGACCTCCGGCCGCCCCGGCCCGGTCGTCATCTCGCTGCCCGAGGACATGCTGACCAGCGTCGTCGAGGCGCCTGAAGCACTGCCGCACACGCCGGTCGAGACACGCCCCGGCGAGGCTGAGCTCGACGCGCTGGAAAAGCTTCTCGCCGGCGCCAAGCGCCCGTTCGTCATCCTCGGCGGCACGCGCTGGGACGAGCAAGCGGTGGCGCGGATGCACGCCATCGCCGAGGCATGGTCATTGCCCGTAGGATGCTCCTTCCGCCGCCAGATGCTGTTCGATCATTTGCATCCGAACTACGCCGGCGATGTCGGGATCGGCATCAACCCGAAGCTGGCGGCGCAGATCAAGGCAGCCGATGTCGTGCTCATGCTTGGCGGCCGCCTGGGTGAGATGCCGTCTTCCGACTACACGTTGCTGAAAAGCCCCTACCCCGACCAGGCGCTGGTGCACGTCCACGCCGATGCCGGCGAGCTCGGCCGCGTCTACCGGCCGACTATAGCCATCAACGCTTCGCCCGCCGCCTTCGTCGAGGCTTTCGCCAGGCGCAAGCCTTCGGCCAAGCCCTCCTGGGCGGCCGAGACGGAAAAGGCGCATGCCGCCTATCTCGAATGGTCGACGCCGCCGCAGACCGGCCCGGGCTCAGTTCAGATGGGGCCGATCATCGAGCATCTCGGAAAGGTCTTGCCGGAAGACGCCATCCTCACCAACGGCGCCGGCAACTACGCCACCTGGGTGCATCGCTTCTACCGCTCCCGCCGCTTCGGCACGCAGGCGGCGCCCACCTCAGGTTCGATGGGCTACGGCACGCCGGCGGCGGTCGCCGCCAAGGCGCTGCACCCGGAGCGCGAAGTCATCGCCTTCGCCGGCGACGGCTGCTTCCTGATGAACGGGCAGGAGTTCGCCACCGCAGTCCAGTACGATCTGCCGATCATCGTCATCGTCGTCAACAACGGCATTTACGGCACGATCCGCATGCATCAGGAGCGCGAATATCCGAGCCGCGTCGTCGCCACCAGTCTGAAAAACCCGGACTTCGCCGCCCTTGCCCGTTCCTATGGCGGCCATGGCGAGACCGTCGAGAAGACCGCCGACTTCGCGCCGGCCTTCGAGCGCGCGCGCGCCAGCGGCAAGCCGGCGATCGTCGAGATCAGGCTCGATCCCGAGGCAATCACGCCGACCCGCACGCTGGCGCAGATCCGCGACAAGAGCTAAGGCGAAAGGCAGCCCCCTGCCTTTCTGCCCGCTGCACTGCGAAAGGGCGGCAAACCGCCCTTTCCGTCGGCTGGCGACAAAGGGGCGATGAACCGCCCCTTTGCGTCTTACATCGCCTTCTCGATCTGGCCGCGGATCTCGCCGTCCTTGTTGGCGGCGGTGTGGACGTTGACATAGTATTTGCCGGCCTCCAGATCGGCCGCCTGCGCATCGGTCAGCGTCGCCGATCCCTTGATCGGGCTCTTGAGCTTCTTGAACGGGATGACGGGTCCGGCATTCGCGCCCATCGCAGCCGGGCCGTGGATGTGGGCCGCAATCGCCGGTCCGCTGAGGCCGGAATATTTGACGTTCCAGCTCAGCTTCTTCTTGGCGGTGTCGAAGGTGAATGTGGCGGTTCCCTTGCCCTTGGTGGTGACAGGCGGGCTCTGCTGGCTGCCATCGAGCGTCGCCGTGTATTTCACCGTTTCGGCCAAGGCAGGAAAGGCAAGCAAGACCGACGCGGAAATGGCCAGCGCCGAGAACATCGGCGCGAGGGGTTGAATGCGCATGGAAACCTCCGTTGTGACATCCCGAAATGGATGCACCGCCACAACGGCTTGAGGAGCCGATGTTTCCGCCCGGTAACGCCGATTTGACATCGCGGCAAAAAGGGGCGGTTGCCCGCCCCTTTTTGGAGTCCACGAAGGCGGTGATCAGACGGCTGCCAACGCCTGCGTCAGATCGGCGATCAGGTCGTCCGGATGCTCGACGCCGATCGACAGCCTCACCGTGGTTTCGAGCACGCCGATGCGCTGGCGCACTTCGAAGGGGATACCCGAATGGGTCATGGCCGCCGGGTGGCTGGCGAGCGATTCCGTTCCGCCGAGGCTTACCGCCAGCTTGAAGATCTGCAGGGCGTTGAGAAAGGCGAACGCCGCCTTCTGCCCGCCGCGAATGTCGAAGGAGAAGGTCGAGCCGGCGCCACTGCACTGCGCGCGATAGGTGCGGCCCGAAGGCGTGTCCTCGCCCAGGAACGGCAGATAATGCACCTTCTCGACCTTGGCATGGTCGCGCAGGAATTCGGCGACCAGGCGCGCATTGTCGTTTGCGCGTTCCATGCGGATCGACAGCGTCTCCAGCGAGCGGCCGAGCATCCAGCAGGAATGCGGGTCGAGCTGCGTGCCGATCGCGCCGCGCAGCGCCTTGATCGGCTTGGTGACCGCCTTGCTGCCCATCGCGGCGCCGGCGATCAGATCGGAATGGCCGCCGACATATTTGGTCAGCGAATAGACGGAGACATCGGCGCCGTGTTCGATCGGCCGCTGGAACACCGGACCCAGCAGCGTGTTGTCGCAGACGATGATCGGCTTCGTCCCTTGCCTGGCGCCGATTTCGTCGGCGATCCTGCGCATCAGCGCGATGTCGACAAGGCTGTTGGTCGGATTTGACGGCGTCTCGATCAGGATGACCGACACCCGGCCCTTGGCCGTGGCTGTATCGGCAGCCGCGCGAACCGCCGCCTCGTCGACGCCGTCCGCGAAGCCGACAGCCTCTATGCCGAAGCCGGCGAGCGTGCGCGTCAGGAGCGTCTCGGTGCCGCCATAGAGCGGCTGCGAATGCAGGATGACGTCACCCGGGCGGGCATAGGCGAGAAGTGTAGTCGCGATCGCCGACATGCCGGACGAGAACAGGATGCAGGCGTCCGTGCCCTCGTAGACCGCCAGCCGGTCCTCGACGATCTCGCTGTTGGGATGGTTGAAGCGCGAATAGACCAGACCCGAAGCCGTGCCGCTCGGAGGTTCCTTGCGACCGGAGGTGTAGTCGAAGAAGTCGCGCCCCTCTTCCGCCGACTTGAACACGAAGGTCGAGGTGAGGAACACCGGCGGCTTGACGGCGCCCTCCGAGAGCTGCGGATCGAAGCCATAGCTCAGCATCAGCGTCTCCGGATGGAGCTTGTGGTTGCCGATGTGGGTTTTCGACGGGCGCGGCGCGGTCATGGCTATTTCCTGCTTTTCGAGGAGTGTTGCCTCGCAATTTATGCCATCCCCATCATGCAGTCCTTGCTATTTTTGGGCTCCCATGGCTGCGTTGTCGCAATGAATTGCCTGGAGAGCCAAAAAGTGCAGCAGAAGATAGCCGACGATTTCGACCGCAAGATCCTGCGTGAACTGCAAGCCGACGCCCGCATCACCAACAACGAGCTTGCCGAGCGGATCGGGTTGTCGCCGTCGCCCTGCCTGAGGCGCGTGCGGCGTCTGGAGGAAGCCGGCGTCATCAGAGGCTATACCGCCCTGGTCGATCCGGCCGCCTTCGGCTGGGGCATGGTCGCCATCGCCACCATCCGGCTCAGCCGCCAGAACGAGGACGAGATCGTCATGTTCGAGGAAGCGATCCGCGGCTGGGAAGAGGTGCTTGAATGCCACCTCGTCACCGGTTCGCGCGACTATGTGCTGAAGGTGGTGGCAGGAAGCCTCGAGCAGTACGAGCGCTTCATCAAGGAAAAGATCGCGCGGCTGAAATGCGTCGCCTCGATCGAGACCAGCTTCGTCATGAACACCATAAAGGAACGGCGCCTCTGAGGCGCCGTTCTCGAGATCGGGATGTTACCGTTCAGCCGACCTACTTGATCGCCTTGTCGGTGATCGCCGTGGTGTACGCGCCTTCCGGCTGCTTGGTGATGATCTTCTGGTCGAGCAGCGCCTTGGCGGTGCGCTCATAGGCTTCCGGAATCAGCTTGCCATCGGCATTGTCGATCAGCTTGGCGACTTCGCCCATCATCCGCTTCTGGTGGTTCTCGTCCTGGCCGCCATTGTCCATGACGATGCCGGCTGCCTCGTCGGAGTTGTCCACGGCATATTTCCAGCCCTTCATCGAAGCGCGCACGAAACGCACCATCTTGTCCTCGAAGGCCGGATCCTTGAGCTTGTCTCCCAACGCATAGAGCCCGTCTTCGAGCAAATCGTTGCCCATGGCCGAGTAGTTGAACACGGTGAGCTGTTCCGGCTTGTAGCCGGCGTCGATCAGCTGCCAGTATTCGTTATAGGTCATGACCGAGATGCAGTCCGCCTGCTTCTGGATCAGCGGCTGCACGTCGAAGCTCTGCTTCAGCACGGTGACGCCGTCCGGGCCGCCCTCAGTCTTGAGGCCGAGCTTGTTCATCCAGGCGTAGAACGGATACTCGTTGCCGAAGAACCAGACGCCGAGCGTGTGGCCCTTGAAGTCGGCTTCGGTCTTGATCGGGCCATCCTTCGGGCAGACCAGCTCCATGCCGGCCTTCTTGAACGGCTGGGCGATGTTGACCAGCGGCACGCCCTTCTCGCGCGCGGCAAGCGCGCCGCCCATCCAGTCGACGATGACGTCGGCGCCGCCGCCGGCGATCACCTGCTCGGGAGCGATATCGGGGCCGCCGGGCTTGATGTCGACGTCGAGGCCCTCGGCTTCGTAGAAGCCCTTGGCCTTGGCGACATAGTAGCCGGCGAACTGGGCCTGCGTGACCCACTTCAGCTGCAGCGTCACCTTGTCGGCGGCCATCGCCTGGAAAGCGGCCAGCGACATCGCGCCGGCCAGGACAGGAATAATCAGTCTTTTCATGTTTTTACCCTCTGAAGTTAGCACCCTTAAACCCACCGCCCCTATCCACCACGGACAGAGGGATGCCAAAACGTGACGGCTCTTTCGACAAGAGCGACCACGCCATAAAAGACCGAACCCGCCAGTGCTGCAACTGCGATTTCGGCCCAGACCATGTCGATGTTCATCCGCCCGACCTCGGTCGAAATGCGGAATCCCATGCCGACGACGGGCGTGCCGAAGAACTCCGCGACGATGGCGCCGATCAGCGCCAGCGTCGAGTTGATCTTCAGCGCGTTGAAGATGAAGGGAGCGGCGGCCGGCAACCTGAGCTTGATGAGCGTCGGCCAATAGCCCGACGCATAGGTGCGCATCAGGTCGCGCTCCATGTGGCCGGAAGCGGCAAGCCCGGCGACCGTGTTCACCAGCATCGGGAAGAAGGTCATGATGATGACGACCGCCGCCTTTGACTGCCAGTCGAAGCCGAACCACATCACCATGATCGGCGCCACGCCGATGATCGGCAGCGCCGAGACCATGTTGCCGATCGGCAAGAGCCCGCGCCTGAGGAACGGCACGCGGTCGGCCGCGATCGCCGCGAGGAAGCCGGCGCCGCTGCCGACGACATAGCCGAAGATCACCGCCTTGAAGATGGTCTGCCGGACATCGGCGCCGAGTACCGGCAGCGAACCGGCGATGCGCGCGCCGATGGCGCTTGGCGGCGGCAACAGGATGAAGGGAATGCCGGCTCCCCGGGTCACCGCTTCCCAGATGATCAGGATCCAGGCGCCGAAGATCGCCGGGATAATCAGCCGCAGGGCGGTCCGCACCCAGTTCGCCACCGGGCGCAGCGAAGACAGCACCGCCACGCAGCGCCATCCCAGCAGCCAGGCCGCGGCGAGCAGCAGGAAGAATGGCGCCAGCGCCGTGCCTTCATAGCCGTTTATGCCCGTGATCAGCAGCCAGGCGGCGAGATGCGCGCCGATGAAAAGCACCAGGGCTTCGACGATCGTGGTCAGCCTGGCCATCGAGGCAAGAGCTGCCAGCAGCAGCAGGCCGAACATCAGCCCCTTCGTCGCAAGGTAGGGATAGTCGAAAGACGCTTCAGGTTGCGCCAGCGCCGCCGCTTCCGGCTTCGACATCGCGCCGAGGGCCAAGGCGATCAGGCATAGCAGGATCGCCAGCAGCCCTTGCCAGGATGGTTTGAGCCAACTCATGCCGGCCTCCCGCCCATGGCGCGGTCGACGAGGCGGCCGGCAACGCCGACCACCATCACCAGAAGTGCTGCCACGACCGAGCCGGCGACCAGCGCCGACCAGATGTCGATGGACTGGCTGTAGTAGGCGCCGGAAAGCAGCTTGGCGCCGATGCCGGCGACAGCGCCGGTCGGCAGCTCGCCGACGATGGCGCCGACCAGGCTTGCCGCCACCGCGACTTTCATCGAGGTGAACAGGAACGGCACCGATGCCGGCACCCTCAGCTTCCAGAAGGTCTGCGCGCGGCTGGCATTGTAGGTATGCATCAGGTCGAGATGCATGAGCTCCGGCGAGCGCAGCCCCTTCACCATGCCCACGGTCACCGGGAAGAAAGACAGGTAGGTCGAGATCAGCGCTTTGGGGATCAGCCCAGTGATGCCGACCGCCGCCAGCACCACGATGATCATCGGCGCAACGGCCAGGATCGGAATCGTCTGCGAGGCAATGACCCACGGCATCAGGCTGCGATCGAGCGTCGCCACATGCACGATGCCGACGGCAATGACGATGCCGAGCGCGGTGCCGAAGGCAAAGCCGAGCAGCGTCGAGGACAGCGTCACCCAGGCGTTGTAGACCAGGCTGCGGTTCGAGGTGATTGACCGCAGGAAGGTGTTCTCGAAGAAATTCATCGCCACCTGATGCGGCGCCGGCAGCGTCGGCTTCGGCTGCGACAGCGTCTTGCCGATGAATTCGGCGGTGCCGGGCGTCTCGTTGGCGCGTTGGTCGAGATCGCGCTGGAACGGCGCGTTGAGGACGACGGCGAAGACGTACCAGGCGACCACCACGGCCGCGAGGATGGTTGTGACGGGGATGATTTTCGAGCGGAAGGAGTCCATCAGCGCTGCCCCTCTCCTCTCCCCACCAGGGAGAGGGTGGCCGGAGCGAAGCGAAGGCCGGGTGCCTTCCTCTTCGCGTGGTTGGCCGCTCCCTTCACGCACGCCGCATCGCGGGCGCTCCGCCCTGGGATGACGAAGGCGCGGGCAGGCGCTCGCTCCTGACGGCGGTCAATCATCATAGCTGTGCCCTGCCCGGAGGCCGTCGCGCACGCGCGCGGCGATCGCCAGGAATTCCGGCGTCTCGCGGATGTCGAGCGGCCGCTTTCGCGGCAGGGTCGATTCGATGACGTCGCTGACGCGGCCCGGCCGCGGCGACATGACGACGATGCGGGTCGACAGATAGACCGCCTCGGGGATCGAATGGGTGACGAAGCAGATCGTCTTGTTGGTCCGCTCCCACAATTCCAGAAGCTGTTCGTTCAAATGGTCGCGCACGATCTCGTCGAGCGCGCCGAACGGTTCGTCCATCAGGAGCAAATCGGCGTCGAAAGCGAGCGCACGGGCGATCGAGGCGCGCTGCTGCATGCCGCCGGAAAGCTGCCAGGGATATTTCTTCTCGAAGCCGGCGAGGTTGACCAGTTCCAGCGTGCGCTTGATGCGCTCCGCCTGCTCTGCCTTGGACAGGCCGATGATCTCCAGCGGCAGCGCCACATTGCGCTCGATCGTGCGCCACGGGAAAAGGGCGGCTGCCTGGAAGACATAGCCATAGGCGCGTTTCTCGCGCGCCTGCTCCGGCGTCATGCCGTTGACCGAGATCGCTCCCGAGGTTGGCTTCTCCAGGTCGGCGATGACCCTGAGCAAGGTCGTCTTGCCGCAGCCGGACGGGCCGATGAAGGAGACGAATTCGCCCTTGCCGATGGTGAGGTCGACATTGGACAGCGCCTGCACCGGACCGTCATTGGTCTGGAAGGTGAGGCCAAGCTTGCTTGCCGAAACGACGGCTGGCGACTGTCCGGTCATTGGCTGGCGCCTGCCCGTTCCCGTGCCTGCGGCGCCGGCTGGATTCCGATTGCTTTTATCGCGACGTTGTTTTCCACTCACCCTGCCCCATTGGCCTTGTCCCGCCAGCCCGACGCCCGGAGTTTCCCCGATGTCGCTCAAACCGACTTGTCATCTTATCCGCCCCGAAAGCACTTATGAAGGCAAGCAGGGTTTGACCTATTTCGCCGGCATTGCCACCGAGTCGGTCGGCTCGTCCGGCATCTGCATGCACGTGCTCACCATGCCGCCTGGCGCCCGCGCCAAGGCGCATATGCATGAGAACCATGAGACGGCGATCTACGTGCTCACCGGCGAGGTCCACACCTGGTATGGCGACCGCCTCGAGCACCACATCGTCGTCAAGGCCGGCGACCTGTTCTATATCCCCGCCGGCGTGCCGCACCTGCCCGCCAATCTGAGCGGCGCGCCCTCTTCGGCGGTCATCGCCCGCACCGACCCCAACGAGCAGGAAAGCGTCGTCCTGCTGCCGGAACTGGATGCGCTGGTTGCCTAAGGCATTTTGCAGCCAAGCGGGATCGCTTGGCGTCGCACAAATGCTGTCTTGCTTCGGAACCGAAGGAAAAACTCCAAGCGTCATTTGCACCGGGAGACTTCTCCCATGACATTGCCGTCCTCGTCGGCGATCACCAGCTTTTTGGCGTTCTTGGCGCTGCGCTTGATGGTGAACTGGGCGGGTGACTCACCCTCCTCGCCTTCCGCCTGGCATTGCGCCTTGACCAGCAGCGAGCCGTCGGCCTGTGCCTTCTTTTCGGTAAAGGTGCAGGCACTCGCCACCGTGACGAATGCCTCGTCGGTCAACAGCAGCATGTCCTCGGCATAGATTTCCTGGCCGTTCTTGTTGATGCAGCCGGATTTGTTGCCATAGGGTTTCGACAGGTCGATCGCAGCCGCGGAAGCCTGACCGGCGACGAGCAGCGCTGCGGCCGCAAACGCAAAATGAGAAACGCGCACGCTCAGACCCCGGTCGCCGGAATGCCGGTGCGTTCCACCTTGCGCGGCGCGCTGATCTCCTTCCAGGTCGACAGCGCCCGGTTGACCGCGGCGTTCGGCTCGCGGGCGACGAATTCGCCATGGCCGACCTTGGCCTTGACCTCCGCCTCCTCGATCGACAATTCGCCGCGCGAGAAGACGAAGCGCGGCAGGCCGGTCACCTCGAAGCCTTCGAACACATTGTAGTCGATCACCGACTGCTGCTTCTTCGAGGTGATCGTCTTCTTGCGCTTCGGATCCCAGACCAGGATGTCGGCGTCCGCGCCTTCGACGATGGCGCCCTTCTTCGGATACATGTTGAGGATCTTGGCAATGTTGGTCGAGGTCACCGCGACGAACTCGTTCATCGTCAGCCGGCCGGTGTTGACGCCGGTGGTCCACAGCACCGGCAGCCGGTCCTCGAGCCCGCCCGTGCCGTTCGGAATCTTGGTGAAGTCGCCGACGCCGTTGCGCTTTTGCTGCGTGGTGAACGAGCAATGGTCGGTCGCCACCACTTGCAGCGATCCGGCCTGCAGGCCGGCCCACAGCGAGTCCTGGTGCAGCTTGTTGCGGAAGGGCGGGCTCATCACGCGGCGCGCGGCGTGGTCCCAGTCCTTGTTGAAATATTCGCTCTCGTCGAGCGTCAGGTGCTGGATCAGCGGCTCGCCGAACACCCGCATCCCCTTCTGGCGCGCCCGGCGGATGGCCTCATGCGCCTGCTCGCAGGAGACATGCACGACATAGAGCGGCACGCCGGCCATGTCGGCGATCATGATGGCGCGGTTGGTCGCCTCGCCTTCCACTTCCGGCGGCCGCGAATAGGCATGCCCCTCGGGGCCGTTGTTGCCGGCGGCGAGCAGCTTCTGCGAAAGGGCTGCAACCACGTCGCCATTCTCGGCATGCACCAGCGGCAGCGCGCCGAGATCGGCGCAGCGCTGGAACGACGCGTACATCTCGTCGTCGTCGACCATCAGCGCGCCCTTGTAGGCCATGAAGTGCTTGAACGAGGTGATGCCCCTGTCGACGACGGTCGCCATCTCGTCGAACACCTGCTTTCCCCACCAGGTGACCGCCATGTGGAATGAATAGTCGCAGGCCGCCTTCGAGGTCTTGTTGTCCCACATCTGCAACGCTTCGAGCAGCGACTGTTTCGGCGCCGGCAGGCAGAAATCGACCACCATCGTCGTTCCGCCGGAAAGTGCCGCGCGGGTGCCGGATTCGAAATCGTCGGCCGAATAGGTGCCCATGAACGGCATTTCGAGATGGGTGTGCGGATCGATGCCGCCCGGCATGACGTAGCAGCCGGTGGCGTCGAACTCATGGTCGCCGTGCAGGTTGGAGCCGATGGCGACGATCTTGCCGTACTGCATCAGCACGTCGGCCTTCCACGTGCGGTCGGCCGTGACGATGGTGCCGTTCCTGATGACTTTGGTCATTTTCATGTTCCCCTTGCTCTGGTGCCAGGGCGCCAGCTCTTTCCGGCGGCTGCCCCAAGACCACTACATTGCTAAATAGCAACCAACTGGATCGCCTCGCACACCAATGGTTGCGTATCCTTCTCCAGTCCGGCCAACCAACAAAAACTCGCGCCGTTGCGGCTGGTAAGCCAACAGGTAGCCGTCTCTATCGTCGGTCACCACTGCGCATCTTTCAACAATAGGCGTTTCGTTGTTCAGATCTTCGATCGTGTCGCGGCGAACAACATCGATCCAGTAAGGCGTCACCAATGCCAAACGAAATCGCGCCAAGTCAGCATCAATACGCTCCTGCGGCACTGGGATACCTACTCGATCTGTTCGATCTCGTACCAGTGCCTGGTAATCGTATGAGTCGATCTCCTTTCGGATGAGAGTTAGCAAGGCGCCGAAATTCACATCGTCCGGGTCGCCCATGGCTCACTCGACAATCCCTGCAGTCTCCACCACCGCATGGAACAAAACGTCGGCGCCGGCGCCGGCCCATTCCTTGGATATCTCCTCAGCCTCGTTGTGGCTGAGCCCGTCGACGCATGGGCACATCACCATGGCGGTCGGGGCAACGCGGTTGATCCAGCAGGCGTCGTGGCCGGCGCCAGAGACGATGTTGCGATGCGAATAGCCCAACCGTTCGGCGGCATCGCGGATCGCCTTGACGCAGTTCTTGTCGAAGGTCACCGGATCGAAATGGCCGACCTGCTCGATCTGGTATTTGATGTCGAGCGCATCGCAGATCGTGTCGATGCCTTCGCGCACGCGCGCGTCCATGGCGTCGAGCACCTCCTTTTCCGGCGAGCGGATGTCGATGGTGAAGACGGTGCGCCCGGCAATGATGTTGCGCGAGTTCGGATAGGCCTGCATGTGGCCGACCGCGCCGACCGCGTCCGGCTGGTAGTCCATGGCGATCTCGTGCACCAGCTCGATCACCCGCGCCATGCCGAGGCCGGCATTGCGTCGCTTCGGCATTGGCGTCGAGCCGGTATGCGCCTCCTTGCCGGTCAGCGTCACCTGCAGCCATTTCAGGCCCTGGCCGTGGGTGACGACCCCGATGTCGATGCCTTCATCTTCAAGAATGGGCCCCTGCTCGATATGCAGTTCGAAGAAGGCGTGGATCTTGCGCTCGCCGACCTTCTCGGCGCCTTTCCAGCCGATGCGCTCCAATTCCTCGCCGAACTTCTTGCCGTCCTTGTCGACATGTTCGTAGACATCGGCCTGGTCGAGCACGCCGGCAAAGACGCCGGACGCCATCATCGCCGGCGCGAAGCGCGCGCCTTCCTCGTTCGTCCAGTTGGTGACGACGATCGGGTGTTTGGTCTTGATGCCGAGATCGTTGAGCGAGCGCACGACTTCCAGCCCGCCGAGCACGCCGAGCACGCCGTCATACTTGCCGCCGGTCGGCTGGGTGTCGAGATGGCTGCCCACATAGACCGGCGGCAGACTGGGATCGGTGCCCTCGCGGCGGGCAAACATGGTGCCCATCTCGTCGAGCCCCATTTCGAGGCCGGCGGCCTCGCACCAGCGCTTGAATAGATGCCGGCCCTCGCCATCCTCGTCGGTCACGGTCTGGCGATTGTTGCCGCCGGCAATGCCGGGGCCAATCTTCGCCATCTCCATGATGGAATCCCACAAACGGTCTGAATTGATTCGCAGATTCTCGCCGGGGGCGGCCATTCAAAGTCCTCTCATTTCAGTACCCGATGGGGCGGCGGTTCCCGACGCCGCCCCACCGGACAAAGCAGGTCTAGTCGATCGACCTCAGCACATCCCGCAGATGGTCGATCAATTCGTTGATCTGGCCCTTGGTGATGATCAGCGGCGGCGACAGTGCGATGATGTCGCCTGTGGTGCGGATCAGCAAGCCGTGCTCGAACGCCTTGACGAAGGCCGAGAAGGCCCGCTTCGTCGGCTGCCCGGCGATCGGCGCCAGTTCGATCGCGCCGATCAGGCCGATGTTCCTGACATCGATGACGTTCGGTTCGCCCTTCAGCGAATGCAGCGCATCTTCCCAGTAGGGCGCCAGTTCTTCGCCGCGGGTCAACAGGCCCTCTTCCTTGTAGGTGTCGAGCGTGCCGAGCGCGGCGGCACAGGCGATCGGATTGCCCGAATAGGTGTAGCCGTGGAAGAACTCGATCATGTGATCGGGTCCGGTCATGAAGGCGTCGTGGATCTCCTTCGTCACGAATACCGCGCCCATCGGGATGACGCCGTTGGAGACGCCCTTGGCGGTCGTCATGATATCAGGCGTCACACCGAAATAGTCGGCGGCGAACGGCGTGCCGAGGCGTCCGAAGCCGGTGATGACCTCGTCGAAGATCAACAGGATGCCGTGCTTGGTGCAGATCTCGCGCAGCTTCTGCAAATAGCCCTTCGGCGGCAGGATGACGCCGGTCGAGCCGGCCACCGGCTCGACGATGACGGCCGCGATGGTCGAGGCGTCGTGCAGCGCGACGATGCGCTCCAGCTCGTTGGCGAGTTCCGCGCCGTGTTCCGGCACGCCCTTCGAGAAGGCGTTCTTTTCCGGCAGATGCGTGTGCGGCATATGGTCGACGCCGCCGAGCAGCGTGCCGAACATCTTGCGGTTGTTGACGATGCCGCCGACCGAGATGCCGCCGAAATTGACGCCGTGATAGCCGCGCTCGCGGCCGATCAGGCGGGTGCGCGAGCCTTCGCCCCTGGCGCGGTGATAGGCGATCGCCATCTTCAGCGCGGTATCGACCGATTCCGAACCCGAATTGGTGAAGAAGACATGGTCCATGCCCTTCGGCGCGATGTCGACCAGGCGGTTCGCCAGCTCGAACACGATCGGGTGGCCCATCTGGAAGGCCGGCGCATAGTCGAGCTCGGCCGCCTGGTGCTGGATCGCCTCGGTGATCTTCGGCCGGCAGTGGCCGGCATTGACGCACCAGAGACCGGCGGTGCCGTCGAGTACCTTGCGGCCGTCGCTGGTCGTGTAATGCATGTCCTTGGCGGACACGAACATGCGAGGCGCTTGCTTGAACTGCCGGTTCGCCGTGAACGGCATCCAGAATGCGCTGAGATCGTTCGGCGTGACTTTCAGCCGGTTGGACATGACCAAGACTTCCCCTTGTAACCTGTTTCGGTGCGGCTAACGCTTGGTCTTCCCAGCACTTGGTCTCAGCTGCGTTTTCGTGCTACGCAAATTTTGACCGATTGGACAAACGTTAGCACCGCCATGTCGGCGGTCAAGGGATTACTAACGGAAATGCCGCATCCGAAGCGCGCTCCACAGGCCAAGGAAAAACTGGTCCAGAGAATTGGTCCAGATGGCGCTCGCGGCGAAGGTTTGCAGGGGTGACGGCCGCCATGGAAGGTTCCGCTCCCCGGCGCACCCGCATCCAGCAGGAAAAGCGCGAGCTGATCCTGGAAGCAGCGCTCGAGGTCTTCTCCACCAACGGTTTTCGCGGCTCGACCATCGACCAGATCGCCGAAGCGGCCGGCATGTCGAAGCCGAACCTGCTCTACTACTTCCGCCGCAAGGAAGACATTCACGAAACGCTGATGGAGCGGCTGCTCGAGACCTGGCTGGCGCCGCTCAGGGAACTCGACGACATCGGCGACCCTCTCACCGAGCTGCGCAGCTACATCAGGCGCAAGCTCGAAATGGCGCGCGATTTCCCGCGCGAAAGCCGGCTCTTCGCCAACGAGATCCTGCAGGGCGCGCCGCGCATCATGCCCCTGCTGGAAGGCGAGCTGAAAACGCTGGTCGACGAGAAGGCCGCCGTCATCAAGGGCTGGATGCGCGCCGGCAAGATCGCCCGCACCGACCCCTGGCACCTGATCTTCTCGATCTGGGCGACGACGCAGCACTATGCCGATTTCGACGTCCAGGTGCGCGCCGTGCTCGGCCCCGACCGCGGCGGCGACGGCCGCTTCGAGGATGCCGCCCGGTTCCTCGAGCAATTGTTCATCGATGGGCTGAAGCCGAAGGGCTGAACGTCGGATGGCGTCAGGCGCTGCGCCGTTCAGGGGGCAGCGCATCGAGCAGCTTTTGCAGCTTGGCGATCGAATTCTGCTCGGCAAGCGGCGTGTAGACGATCAGCCGTATGTCGGAACCGTCATCGATCGACAGGCTCATATGCTCGAACACCATCGCGCCCGCGGTCGGATGCCGGACGTGCTTCACGCCGGTCAGCTTTCGCGCCACGTCGCGCCGCGGCCACCAGTCGCGGAACTCGGGGCTTGAGCGCATCATCAACGCGATCAGCCGGTCGAAATCCGGATCGCCGACATATTTGGCGCTCTCCGCCCGAAACGAAGCCAGCACCACGCGCGCGAGTTCCTCCCAGTCGACCAGCAGGCGCCGATGGTGCGGGCTGGTGAACACCATGTGGACGATGTTGCGGGCGTCGCCCTCCAGCAACCCATAATCGCCGAACACGGCCACCGCCGCCGGATTCCAGGCCAGCACGTCCCAGCGCCGGCCGACGACATAGGCCGGCTGCAGGACGAGACTTTGCAGCATGTGCAACAGCGGATCGTCGACCTTTTCCGGCACCACAATGCGCCGCTCCGGCTGCTGGCGGCCGGCAAGGATGAACAGATGACGCTTCTCGACTGCATCGAGGCGCAACGCCTCCGACAGCGCCGTCAGCACTTCCACCGAGGGACGGACGTCCCTGCCCTGTTCAAGCCAGGTGTACCAGGTCGTGCCGACGCCCGCGATCATCGCTACCTCCTCGCGCCGCAGCCCCGGCGTGCGCCGGCGCGCGCCGCAGGCGATGCCGGCGGTCCCGGGTGAAAGCCTTTCACGGCGCGAGCGCAGGAAGGCGCCAAGCTCACGCCGGCGGCTGTCTTCCGGCGAATGGGAGATCGTATCCATGGGGCTTATTATAGCAGTATTGATACCAGGATAAAGTTTGAACTGTTTGGGATGCGCACCTCGCCCCATCTTGCGTTCAGAGCAAAACATGGAGGCTCTGAACATGGATTTGAAAGACAAGACCGTCCTCATCACCGGATCGACCGACGGCGTCGGCCGCGTCGTCGCGGAGAGGCTCGGCGCAAGCGGCGCCCGCGTGCTGGTGCACGGCCGCGATGAAGGCCGAGGCAAGGCAGTCGCTTCCGCCATCGAGGCCGCGGGCGGCAAGGCCGAGCTTGTCGTCGCCGATCTCTCGTCGCTTGCCGAGGTCAGGCGCCTCGCCGAAGCCGTGCGCGCCAGAACAAACCGGCTCGACATTTTGATCAACAATGCCGGTATCGGCACTGCCGGCGAAGCGTCGAAAAGGCAGGTCAGCGCCGACTGCTACGAGCTGCGCTTCGCCGTCAATTATCTCGCCGGCTTCCTGCTGACCTCGGAGCTGCTGCCGCTGCTCAGGGCGAGCGCGCCGGCGCGCATCGTCAATGTCGCCTCGGCCGGCCAGCAGGCGATCGATTTCGACGACGTCATGCTGACCCAAGGCTACAGCGGCGTGCGCGCCTACTGCCAGAGCAAGCTGGCGCAGATCCTGTTCACCGTCGATCTGGCCGGAGAGCTGAAAGGCAGCGGCGTCACCGTCAACGCGCTGCATCCGGCAAGCTACATGGACACGACCATGGTCCGGCAGGCGGGCGTCACGCCGTGGAGCTCGGTCGAGACCGGCGCCGACGCCATCCTCAACCTTGCGACGTCGCCGGCGATCGAGGGCCGCAGCGGCCTCTATTTCGACGGCCAGCGCGAATCCCGCGCCGACGCCCAGGCCTACGACGAAAAGGCCCGCCGGCAGTTGCACTCATTGAGCCTCGAACTGATCGAGCGCGCCTCAGCCACAACCAGGGAAAAACAGTCATGAGTGAGAAAATCGAGCATTGCGTCATTATCGGCGGCTCATCCGGCATCGGCCTGGCCACGGCAAGGCGGCTGGTCGGTCCCGCCATGAAAGTGACGATCACCGGCCGCAACGAGGACAAGCTCAAGGACGCCTGGAGGACCCTTGGCGGCAGCGTCGGCAAGGCCGCCTTCGACGCGACCAGGCCGGATGAAGTCCGGCATTTCTTCGACGGCCTCGGGCATTTCGATCACCTCGTCCTGGCCGCCAGCGGCGGCAAGGGGCTTGGGCCGTTCGCGACCCTCGACCTCGCCGACATCGGCGGCGGCGTCGACGAAAAGATCCGGCCGCAGCTCTCCTGCCTGCAGGCGGCCCTGCCGACGTTGAGCAAACATGGATCAGCGACCTTCATTTCGGCCGTTTCGGCGCAGCTCGCCGCGCCCGGCATCGCCGGCATCGGCGCCATCAACGGCATGCTTCTGACCGTGGCGCCGATCCTCGCCGTGGAGTTGAAGCCGCTGCGCGTCAATGTCGTCGCTCCGGGTGTCATCGACACGCCGTGGTGGGATTTTCTGCCGGACGACCAGCGGCAAGCGGTCTTTGCCGAATATGCCGGCAAGACGCCCGTCGGCCGTATCGGCCGCGCCGAGGACGTCGCCGACGCGATCGCTTTCCTGGTCTCCAACGGCTTCATGACCGGCCAGGTGCTGACCTGCGACGGTGGCCTGCGATACGCCGCGTGACGGAGACAATCGCAGCCGCGCTCAAAGCGGCTGCGCCATCAGCGCCAGGAACCCTCCGGCCAGCGCAACATTGGCGACAAAGCCGTTGATCCGCGCCGCTCGCTCAGGGCCCTGATGATCCCAGAAATTGTCGAACATGATCGTTGCGACGACCAGAAACAGGATAAGGCAAGCAGCCCCAAGTGTCGCCCAGACGCCCGCCACGATCAGGCCGCCGGCGACGACCTGCAGGAGGATGCCGAGCCACAGCGCCAGCCCCGCCTGCGGCACGCCGCGTTCGGTCATCAATTTGGTCAGGAACGCCCTGTTCTGGATGTTGCGCAAGCCGGCAAAGACAAAGGCGCCGCCAAGCAGCAGTCGCGCGGCAAGCAGAATCTCGTTCTGAAAATTTGCAAACATGTCATTGATCTCGCGATAAAAAGGCGCGGGGCCGATCTCCCGGCCCGCGCGCTGGCTCGATGGCTCAGGCAGCTTTCGCCGCCTGCGTCGGATGAATGGCCTGGAACGGGACGCAAAGCCGGTTCCAGGTGTTGATCATGCCGATCGCGACCGACAGCTTGACCAATTCCTCTTCCGAAAAATGCGTGAGCGTACGGGCATAGAGCTCGTCCGAGACGCCGTTCTCGGAAATCTTCGTCACCGCTTCGGTCCAGGCGAGCGCGGCACGCTCGCGTTCGGAAAACAGCGGCGATTCCTTCCAGGCGGCGACAAGATAGAGCCGCTGCTCGCTCTCGCCGTCCTGCCGCGCTTCGCGGCTGTGCATGTCGACGCAGAAGGAGCAGCCGTTGATCTGCGAGGCCCTGAGCTTGATCAGATGCAGCAGGCTCACCTCCAGCCCGCATTCGTCGACCGCCTTGTTGAGCGCCGACACCGCCTTCATGATCTCGGGCGCCTTGGCGAAGAATTGCAGCCTCTGTTTCATGGTTCTTACCTTTCACTCTTGCTTGGGGGAACTTGGTTTGGATGAACCTTCTGCGGCCGCTGATAACGGGCAACGAAGGCGCATCCCGCCGCGACCGAGCGCGGATCGGCCTCGCTGACGTAGTCAGCCACGATCGCCGACAGCCTGACCTCGGCGAGCGCCGCCCGGTAGGCGCGCTCGGCCTTGAGCATCGCGGCATTGATGCCGCATGGCTTCACATAGGCCGAAGCATCGAGCCGCACAGGGCCCCGCTGGCGGATCTCGCCGCAGCGGAAGGCAGGTTCCCTGCCCTCGACGGCGAGCACGATGTCGAGCAGCGTGATGCGCTCGGACGGCTTCGCCAGACGGTAGCCGCCGGCCGGTCCCGGCACCGATTCCAGAATGCCCGCGGCCGTCAGCATGTTGAGATGCTTGAGCAGATAGCTCGGCGACACACCGAAGGCCTCCGCCAAGGCGGCGCCCGGCATCGTCGCGGCGCCATCCACCCCGGCGAGCATCGCGGCGCAGTGGATCGCCGCCTCGACGCCTTCTCCCAGTTTCATGATGCCACGCTCCAGTTCATGGATATCTTTTATCGTGGATATTTTTAATCTGCAATAGGACTTTTCAACCCGCTATGGGTCCGTAGATGAAGTGGAATTTCTACGAAGGCCGCCGCCGCCCCTCACCTGCCTGCCGGCATCCTCTCCCCGTACAGGGACGGGGAGAGGGGCGCTCTCGTCGCCGGTTTCGCCAAACACCGGCATTGCAGGAAAAGCGCCGAGGTTGCGGCTAGCTCCTTCTCCCCGTCACTATACGGGGAGAAGGTGCCCGAAGGGCGGATGAGGGGCAGCGCTGACTTCGACAGTTGACGGTCGTGCGTAAAGAATGACGACCGTGCACACAAAAATCGCCCCGCGCGAGCACGGGGCGATTTGGCCAAGCCGATAAGGAAGAAGCCTATTCCGCCGCTGCCTTGGCCATCGGATTGTTCGGGTGCGTCGTCCAGTTGGCATAGACCGGCGACACCGGCTTGCCGGTGCGCTCGTCCATCGCGCCGACGGCCAGCGGCTCCATGGTGATGCAGCCCTCGACCGGGCAGACATTGACGCAGAGATTGCAGCCGACGCACTCGGCCTCGATCACCTCGAAATGCCTTGCGCCATTGACCATGTTGGTGATCGCCTGGTGCGAGGTGTCCTCGCAGGCGATGTGGCAGCGGCCGCATTTGATGCAGGCATCCTGGTCGATACGCGCCTTGGCGACATAGTTGAGGTTGAGATACTGCCAGTCGGTGACGTTGGGCGTGGCGCGGCCGACGATGTCGGCGAGCGAGGCGTGGCCCTTCTCGTCCATCCAGTTCTCGAGGCCCGCGATCATCTCCTGTACGATCTTGAAGCCGTAGGTCATCGCCGCCGTGCAGACCTGCACATTGGCGGCGCCGAGCGCCATGAATTCCGCCGCGTCGCGCCATGTGGTGATGCCGCCGATGCCGGAGATCGGCAGGCCGCGGGTCTCGGCATCGCGCGCGATCTCGGCCACCATGTTCATGGCGATCGGCTTCACCGCCGGGCCGCAATAGCCGCCATGCGAGCCCTTGCCGTCGATGGTCGGCTGCGGCGCGAAACTGTCGAGATCGACGCCTGTGATCGAATTGATGGTGTTGATCAGCGACACCGCGTCGGTGCCGCCGGCATGTGCCGCGCGAGCCGGCTTGCGGATGTCGGTGATGTTGGGCGTCAGCTTGGTGATGACCGGCATGCGGGTGTTTGCCTTGCACCAGCGCACCACCATTTCGATATATTCCGGCACCTGGCCGACCGCCGAGCCCATGCCGCGTTCCGACATACCGTGCGGGCAGCCGAAATTGAGCTCGATACCGTCGGCTCCGGTCTCCTCGACCACCGGCAGGATCGCCTTCCAGCTTTCCTCGACGCAGGGCACCATCAGCGAGACGACGACGGCGCGGTCCGGCCAGTCCTGCTTGACCTGCTTGATCTCGCGCAGATTGGTCTGCAGCTCGCGGTCGGTGATCAGCTCGATGTTGTTGAGGCCGAGCAGGCGGCGGTCGGCGCCCCAGATCGCGCCGTAGCGCGGGCCGTTGACGTTGACCACCGGCGGCCCCTCCTCGCCGAGCGTCTTCCAGACCACGCCGCCCCAGCCCGCCTGGAAGGCGCGGATGA
This sequence comes from Mesorhizobium sp. M4B.F.Ca.ET.143.01.1.1, assembly GCF_004792275.1. NCBI lineage: Bacteria > Pseudomonadati > Pseudomonadota > Alphaproteobacteria > Hyphomicrobiales > Phyllobacteriaceae > Mesorhizobium > Mesorhizobium sp. M4B.F.Ca.ET.143.01.1.1. The sequence goes on along the minus strand of NZ_SRSR01000003.1, from coordinate 343,569 downwards.
CATTGTAGGCCTTGTCGGTCGGCGGCGCCGAGGCCAGCCAGAACGGATTGGGCGACTTGATGCCGACGAAATTGTTCCTGATATCTGCCATGCTCATGCCCTCCCGTTAGAGGTCAGTGCCCGGTTGATGCTTTCGGCCGCGTCGCGGCCTTGCGCCACCGCCGAAACGGTGAGGTCGTCGCCGCCGAAGATGCAGTCGCCGCCGGCCCAAACCTTGGCCAGCGAGGTGCGGCCCTCGGCATCGACCTTGATGCGGCCGCCTTCCAGCTCGATCTCGGCGCCGCTGCCGTTCAGCGCGGCCGGGACAAAGCTCTGGCCGATCGCCTTGAACACCTGGTCGGCCGCGAGCGTGAGCCGCTCGCCGGTGCCGGCCAGCTTGTCACCGTCCATCGCCGTATATTCGAGCTCGATCGCCGACACCTTGCCGTTCTCGGCGATGACGCGCTTGGGCTGCAGCCAGTGGCGGATGGTGACGCCATTGGCAGCGGCCAGATCCTGCTCGAAGCCGGAGGCATTCATGTGCGCCTGGCCGCGCCGGTAGCAGATCGTCACCTCCTCGGCGCCGAGCAGCTTCGACTGCACCGCGGCGTCGATCGCCGTCATGCCGCCGCCGATGACGACGACGCGCCGGCCGACCGGCAGGCCGGAAAGATCGCTGGCCTGACGCAGTTCGGCGATGAACTCCACCGCGTTGGTGACCCCATCGCTGCCCTCGCCGTCGGTGCGCAGCGCGTTGACGCCGCCAAGCCCCATGCCGAGGAACACGGCATCGTAGTTCCGGATCAGGTCGGAGAGCTGGTAGTCGCGGCCGAGCGCCTTGCCGTTCTGGATGTCGATGCCGCCGATCGCGGTGACGTAGTCGACCTCGGCCTGGGCGAAATTGTCGACGCTCTTGTAGGCGGCGATGCCGTATTCGTTGAGGCCCCCGGCCTTCGGCCGCGCCTCAAGGATGGTCACGTCATGGCCATGGCGCGCGAGCCTGTGCGCGGCGGCAAGCCCGGCCGGCCCGGCGCCGACGACGGCGACAGATTTTCCGGTCGGTTCGGCGCGCGCATAGAACTGCCTGTCCTCGCTCATTGCGACATCGGTGGCGTAGCGCTGCAGCCGGCCGATCTGCACCGGCTTGCCCTCGGCCACCTCGCGCACGCAGACTTCCTCGCAAAGCGTCTCGGTCGGGCAGACGCGGGCGCACATGCCGCCAAGGATGTTCTGGTCGAAGATGGTCTTGGCCGAGCCGAGCGGATTGCCGGTCGAGATCTGGCGGATGAACAGCGGAATGTCGATCGAGGTCGGGCACGCATTCATGCACGGCGCATCGTAGCAGAAATAGCAGCGATCGCTTTCGACCAGCGCCTCGTGATGGTCGAGCGGCGGATGCAGGTCGGAAAAATTGTCGGCATACTGTTCGGACGACAGCCGGCCGCCGGCTATGCCCTCTTTGAAATGACCAGTCGCCATTCCGGTTCCCCTTGTTTTGTTTTGGGGAAGGCTAGCACGTTTTATTTTTTTATCAATTGGTCAATTTTCGGCCAAGTCGCTGAAAAGGCTCTATAAAAACATGATAATTATACTCATGTTATGGCAAGCACGGAGGGCTCGAATGACCCGGCGCTTTCGCTGCCCGGGCCATGGATCGACCTGATCTCGTCCGCGACCAGTTCCTGGAGCCGCCACAGATTGCGGTCGTGGATGCCGAACGTCTCGAGGTGACTGACGGTGTTGTAGAGATATTCGGCGCCGGAGCCGACATGGCCGCAGGCACGGGCCAGCACATGCGCCACCGTCTCCAGCGGCTGCCCGAGCGAGGTACCCCTGCCGGTCACCCCGACCCAAAAGCCCAGCGCCTTGCGCGGCCCCTGCGCGGTGCGCACCGGAACCCAGCGGACCGAGGCGACGCTTTCGTGATCATCGATCTCGCGCCGCAGCAGCCTTTCGATCTGGGCCGGCTTGTCACCGTCCGGCAGGCGATAGATGACGCCGTCGCAGCGGCCACCCCGTTCCAGCGCCATCATCAGCCCGGGCTGCGCGGCGCTGCCGCGCCAGCGAACCATGTCGAGGCAGAACGACCGATGCCAGCCATGGGCCGAGGCGCGCTGCTGCTCGACGGAATCGAAGGCCGGCTTCCAGATCAGCGAGCCATAGGCGAACACCCACAGCGGCCCTTCGTCGGCTTCGCCTGACAGACGCTCGGCAAGCGCGCGGAAATCATCGTCGTTCAATTGCGTCCAGCTGCCGTCCGGACCTGGATCGGCTTCCTCCCGATGACAGAGCGCCACAAGCTCCGGCGTGAGCGACATCTGCCGCATGGATCGTGATCCCCTCATTGACGGACAAGCAAAGGCGAAAACCGCATGGCGCGCAAGATTGCAGGCACAGTGCCTTGCCGCCGTCGATTTCCGGCCCATGTCGGATTCCTGTCGCCGGGATCGTCCTAAGATCGGTCACGAGACGATCAACCGAGGAAACCGAAGGAGCATGACGATGCCGAAATCCCCGATGCCGTTCTTCTGGTACGAGTTGATGACCACCGACCTCGACGCCGCCGAGGCCTTCTACACAGCCGTTGTCGGCTGGAAGGGGCAACCCTTCGATACCTCGCCCGGCATGCCGCGCTACATCGTCATGAATGTCGGCGAGCGCGGCGTCGCGGGCTTGATGACGCTGCCCGAGGATGCCGCCAAGATGGGCATGCCGCCCGCCTGGCTCGGCTATATCCATAGCAAGGATGCCGACGGCGCGACCGCGTCGCTCAAGGACGCGGGCGGCACCGTGCACCGCGCACCCGACGACATTCCGGGCGTCGGGCGCTTCGCCGTCGTTGCCGATCCGCAAGGCGCGACCTTCATGTTCCTGCAGCCGAACCAGCCCGATCAGCCGCCGGTGCCGGCGCGAACGCCAGGCCACATCGGCTGGCATGAGCTCTACACGACGGACTGGACGGCAGCCTTCGATTTCTATGCCGAGCAGTTCGGCTGGACAAAGGCCGGCGACTTCGACATGGGCCCGGCGATGGGCACCTACCAGGTCTTCGCTTTTGGCGGCGAGCCCGTCGGCGGCATGATGAATAAGCCCGAACAGATCCCTGTGCCGGTCTGGCAGTTCTACTTCAACGTCGCCGCCATCGACGCCGCGGCCAAGCGCGTGACCGACAATGGCGGCAAGGTTATCATGGGCCCAATGGAGGTGCCCGGCGGCGATTGGATCGTGCAATGCACGGATCCGCAAGGCGCGCATTTCGCGCTCATCGCGCCGATGCGGTAAAACCACCGCATTGCGATTGGTGAAAGCGGCAGCAACAGCCGATCTCCCGCTTGGGCGGATTGTCCGGCCCTCCTCCGCAACTACTGCGGAGGACGGGCAAGACAGAGAGGGCGCCGTCCCGCCGACCTCACCCTAGTGCGTTACTCCGGCGTCAGAACGGCGACTTTGAGGTCGGCCTTCTTGCTGCCGCTGAGCTGGACGGTGGCCGGGCCGGCCGACAGCTTGAAGCGCACGCTCTTGCGAATGCCCGGGCAGGTCTTCACACCGCTGAACCCAGCCGACTTCACGGCATGGCCGTCCTGCACGATATCGATCCAGGCCTCATCCGACAGGCTAACCTGCAGCTCTCCTTCAGGCGGCACGACGATGCTTGCGGTCGCGCCGAACGTGCCGGCTGCCGGCGCACGGTCCGGTGGCACTTCAAAACTGACCGTGTCGACCGCTGCGAGCGTGAAATCCATCGCCTGGCCGACCGTCAGGGCAGCGCCGGACTGCGCGGCCGGCGCTGCCGCAAACAGTGCCTGCTCGCGTGCCACCAGCCATTTGAAGGCATCACAGCCGCTGTCGGCAGCCATGGCGAAGCTGGTGCCTGCAAGGATTGCGAACAGGCTGATGACGATTGTTTTCATGGCGAAGGGAACTCGGATGGTTGGCATACCGGCATCAATACAACCATAGCGATAATTATGCAACCATGAAGGGAAATATTTTTGGGAGATGAAACCATTTTCACTCACCGATTGTTGAAGGCAGGGCATCGGAAGTGAGTGGTCCATTGCCGGGCGATATTTTATGGCCAGGCGGGGAGGCAAAATGGAGTTTTAGATGAAGCTTTTCGAAGGTCTTTCCCAGTACCGGCCACAGGCGCTCGGCGTGCTGCGCATCGTGACTGCGCTGCAATTCATCGAGCATGGCACCCAGAAACTGTTCAATTTCCCTGTCGGCGAGCACGCTGGTGCCTTGAGCGGGTTGCCTCTGGCTGCCGGCATCCTTGAATTCGCCGGCGGCATCCTTCTGGCCCTGGGGTTGTTCACCAGGCCGGTGGCGTTCCTTCTGGCTGGCGAGATGGCGATCGCCTATTTCATGGCGCATGCGCCGCGCGACTTCTTCCCGGTCAACAATGGCGGCGACTCGGCGATCTCGTTCTGCTTCATCTTCCTCTATCTGGTGTTTGCCGGCGCCGGCGCCTTCGCGCTGGACAACCGCCGCAACGCGTGACCTGCGAAACGGATGCGCGCCTGGTTTCAGGCGCGCATCCGCTCGAAATTGGCGTCGAACAGCGGCGCCGATTGGATGCGCGCGCCATGGCGCTTGCCCAGAATCTCGATCTCGAAGCCGTCGGCCTCGTCGGCGATCTCCTTCGGCACATAGCCCATGGCGACCGACCTTTTCGCGTGATGCGCGTAGCCGCCCGAGGTGACCCAGCCGCGCACGGTGCCGTCGAACCAGATCGGCTCGTCGCCGATGACGTCGGCATCATCCGCCTCGACGATGAAGGCGCGCAGCCGGAGCTTGCCGCCCTGCTTGCGTTCGGCCAGTGCCGCCGCCTTGCCGATGAAGTCCGCCTCCTTGCCGTAGGCCACGAAGCGGTCGAGGCCGGCCTCCAGCGGCCCGTAGATCGGCCGGTACTCGCGCGCCCATGAGCCATTGTTTTTCTCCAGCCGCAGCGCATTGAGCGCGCGCGACCCGAACAGGCCGATGCCGAATTCCTCGCCCGCCGCCATCAACGCCCCGAAGGCGGCGCGCTGATACTCCGGCGCCACCCAGATCTCGTAGCCGAGATCGCCGGTATAGCTGACGCGGCCGACCAGGCACGGCGCCATGCCGATGTCCATCCTGGCCACCACCATGAAGGGGAATGCGGCGTTGGCGACATCCGCGCGCGTCACTTTCGCCAGAACATCCCGCGCCTTCGGTCCGGCGATGGCCAGCCCGGTCAACTTCTGTCCCAGCGCCTCGATGCGCACCGAACCGTTCTTCGGCAGATGCGCCTCGAACCAGCGCATATGGTATTGCTCGGCGATGCCGGAGCCGGCGATGAACCACTCGCCGTCGTCGATGTTGGCCAGCGTGAAATCGCCGATCAGCCTGCCGTCATTCTTCAGCATCGGCGCCAGCGTCATGCGGCCGCGCTTCGGCAGCTTGCAGGCCAGCATGCGGTCGAGCCAGGCGGCTGCGCCCTCGCCGGTCACCGCGTATTTGGCGAAGTTGGAAATCTCCGCCAGGCCGACGCCGCCGCGCACCGCCGCCACTTCCTTCGCGACATGGTCGAAATCGCTCGAGCGCCGCCAAGAGAACTCGTCCCTGACGCCGTCAGGGGCATACCAGAGCGGCACCTCCAGCCCGTAGGACACGCCCCATTGCGCGCCCTTGGCCGAGAGGGCGTCATAGACCGGCGTCGTCTTCAGCGGCCGTCCGGCCGGCAGTTCCTCGTTGGGGAAGCGGATCGAGAAGCGCCGCGAATAATTTTCGCGCACCTTGGCATTGGTGTAGGCCATTGTCGCCCAGTCGCCGTAGCGCGCGACATCCATGGCCCAGATGTCGGCGCCGGGGTCGCCCTCGATCATCCAGTTGGACAGCGCCAGCCCGACGCCACCACCCTGCGAGAAACCAGCCATGACGCCGCAGGCGACCCAGAAGCCCGGCAGGCCACGCACCGGCCCGACCAGCGGATTGCCATCCGGCGCGAAGGTGAAGGGGCCGTTGATGATCTGCTTGATGCCGGTGTTCTGGAAGGCGGGGAAATGCCGGAAGCCGACTTCCAGCGACGGCGCGATGCGATCGATGTCCGGCTCCAGCAGTTCATGGCCGAAATTCCACGGGGTCTGGAACTCGGACCACGGCTTGTTGGCCTTCTCGTAGGTACCCATCAGCATGCCGCCGCGCTCCTGGCGCAGATAGAGCTCGCCGTCGAAATCGACCGCATGGATGATCTCGGTGCCGGTCCTCTGGTTCCAGGCGGCGACCTCGGGCATGTCCTCGGTGATCAGGTACATGTGCTCCATGGCGAGCACCGGCAGTTCGAGGCCGACCATGCGGCCGACCTCGCGCGCCCACAGGCCGCCGGCATTGACGACATGCTCGGCCACCACCTCGCCCTTGTTGGTGATGACGCGCCATGAGCCGTCGGGCCGGCGCACGATGTCCTCGACCTTGGTGAAGCGCTCGACCTCCGCACCCAGTTTCCGGGCCGCCTTGGCATAGGCATGCGTCACGCCGGACGGATCGAGATGCCCGTCCTCCTTGTTGCGCACGGCGCCGACGAATTGCTTTGGATCGAGCAGCGGCATCAGCTCGGCTGCTTCGTTGGGCGAGATCTCTTCTAGGTCGATGCCGAGATAGCGGCCCTTGGCGACGACACCGCGCAGCCAGTCGAGCCGCGCCTCGGTTGCCGCCAGCAGCACGCCGCCGGTCAGGTGCACGCCGGTCGCCTGGCCGGACAATTCCTCGATCTCCTTGTAGAGCGAGATCGTGTATTTCTGCAGCTTGGCGACGTTGGGGTCGCCATTGATGGTGTGCATGCCGCCGGCCGCGTGCCAGGTCGAGCCCGAGGTCAGTTCGTCGCGCTCCAGCAGTACGACATCGGTCCAGCCGTGGCGAGCCAGATGGAACAGCACCGAGCATCCGACGACACCGCCGCCAATGACCACGACCTTTGCATGCGATTTCATGGGTTTTTTCTCGTTAATTCAGCGGTTTAGGAAGATAAGATGAATCGGAAAGGCAGCGCCTCGCGCCGGCGCTGAAGTCACGGCTCGCCCTGCCCGATCGCTTCCTTGCGGCGCGCCATATAGGCTTCGAGCGCCTCGCGCACGGCAGGATCCATCGCCGGCTCAGCATACTCCTCCAGCGCCTTCTTCCACAGCCGCGTTGCGCGCGCGGTCGCGTCGAGGCCACCGGCTTCCTGCCAGGCTTCGTAATTCTGCCAGTTGGAAAGCATCGGCTGGTAGAAGGCGGTGGCGTAGCGCTCCAGCGTATGCGGCTCGCCGAAGAAATGGCCGCCGGTCGGCACCGCGCCCAATGCCTCGACCGCGAGCTCCCCTTCGTCGACAACGATCGGGCGCAGAAACTCCATCATGTGCTGGATCATCTCGACGTCGATGATGAACTTCTCGAACGATGCCGTCAGCCCGCCCTCCTGCCAGCCGGCGGCGTGGTAGACGAGGTTGCCGTGGCCGAGCACCGCGCCCCATAGCGCCATCAGCGTCTCGTAGGCGCCTTGCGCGTCGGCGGCGTTGGAGGCCGAACCCGGCGTCGTGCGGTACGGCAAATCATAGCGCCGCGCCAGTTGCCCGGAGGCGATATTGGCCTTGGTATTTTCCGGCGTGCCGAAAGCCGGGGCGCCCGACCTCATGTCGACATTGGAAGTGAAGGCGCCATACATGACCGGCGCGCCGGGCCGGACGAGCTGCGTCAGCACGACGCCGAACAGCGCCTCGGCGTTCTGCTGCGCCAGCGCGCCGGCCAGCGTCACCGGGCTCATCGCCCCCATCAGCGTGAACGGCGTCACCGCCACCGACTGGCCGAACTCGGCCATGGTCATCAGACCCTCGGCCATCATCTCGTCAAAACGGCGCGGCGAGTTGACCGAGATGATGGTGGCGATGCCCGGGTCGTCGCGCATCTGATCAAGCGTCAGCCCCCGCGCGATCGCCATCATCTCGATGCCGTCGAGCGCCCTCCCCCGGCCAATCGCCGAGACATGGAAGCATTTGTCGGTCAGCGTCAGGTTGGCGAAGTAGGTGTCGAGATGGCGCGAATTGGCCGGCAGTTCGATCGGCGCGCAAACCTGGTTGCCGAGCATGTGGACGCAGTTGAAATGCTGCGCCAGCCGCACGAGGTCTTGATAGTCGCGCAAATTGCCGGCGCGGCGGCCACGCTCCATGTCGTGCACGTTGGGCGGCCCGGCGACGAGCGTGAAATTGATCGTGTTGCCGCCGAGATGGATGGCGTGGGCCGAGTTGCGTGGGGTAAGCGCGTAGCTGGCACGCGTCGTCTTCAGTGCCTCGGCGACCATGCCGCGATCGATGCGGACATTCATCGATGCGTGATCGACCCTGGCACCCGCCTTTTCGAACAGCGCCAGCGCCCGTGGGCTCATCACCTCGATGCCGAAATTTTCAAGGATGTGCATCGAGGCTTCATGGATCGCCTCGATCTGGTCGGCCGAGAGCAGCGCCATCGGCGGATAGGGGTTGGTCACCCGCCTTGCCGGCAATTGCGGGATCGCGGACGGCCCCCGGTTGCTGGTTCGCTCAGTGCCGCGCTTGCGTCTTGGTTCGATCATGCCGCACATCAGAGCGCCGGCACGAAAGCGCGGCTGTCAGAAATCCGCCATTTGCAGGCGTGATTTTAGCCAAGGCGGCATTTCTGGAATTCCATTGCGACAAAAGCGACATCGAGAGTCGAAATTATAATACCGGCCCGGAGCGGCGACGATGGCTCGCCAGCCGTTAAGAAACGCCGCAAGAATCCCTTTATGTTTTCGGCCTATTCGTCTGCCGATGCGTAGGTCGAGTTTTAGTAAAATTGTAGCCGTCACCGTGCTGCTGGCGTTGGCGCTTTCGGCCTGCGCGACGCCGCCGAGCCATATCAACGACGTCTGCGCCGTCTTCGACCAGAATGACGGCTGGTTCGACAACTGGCAGGCGGCGGCCGAGCGCGCCGAGCAGAAATATGGCGTGCCGTTGCCGGTGCTGATGGCGACGGTGCGCAAGGAATCCGGCTTCAAGAGCAACGCCAGGCCGCCACGCACCAAGCTGCTCGGCTTCATTCCGTGGAAGCACGTCTCGTCGGCCACGGGCTTCTCGCAGGCGCTCGACGGCACCTGGTCGCAGTACCAGAGCGAGACCGGCAATTGGGCGGCGCGCCGCACCCGCTTTGCCGACGCGGTCGACTTCGTCGGCTGGTATCATTCCAAGACCGCCGACACCTACGGCGTCGCCCGCACCGACACCTACAATCTTTATCTCGCCTATTATCTTGGCTGGACGGCGTACGGTCGCGGCAATCGCGGCGATGCCGGCGTGCAGAACTACGCCCGCGCCACCGAGAAGATGGCGCGGGACTATGCGGCGCAGCTACGGCAATGTGGAAACTAGCCCCTTCCGGTATTAGTGCCGCCTTGTCGTATCTTTCGGCTTTTTAGCACCGGTTTCGGAAGTCTCGTCGCGCACTTTGTTGCGACGGGCTCGCATTCCAGCCTGGTCCTGCTCCACGGCCTCGCCGATCTGGTCCGCTTCGGGAGTCGACGATTTGCCACGCGGCCGGTTGGGAGCCGTTCCTGTCAAACCCGGCCCCGCGCCGTGCACATCTTCCGGCACGCCCTCATGCGCGGCGTGCTCCTTGTCGAACTTGATCACCTGATCCATCTTCGCCAGCACGTCATCGGCAAGCCAGCACAGGCTCATATGGCCGTCGCCGAGGTTCTTCACCGGCGGCACCTTGGTCTCGCACAGATTGTCCGGCACCAGCTTCTTGTAGCCGCAGCGCGTCTGGAACGGACATCCGGTCGGCGGGTTCATCGCCGACGGAATGTCGCCCTCGAGCACGATGTGCTTCTTGACCACGCTGGTATCGGCGATCGGGATCGCCGATAGCAGCGCCTCGGTATAGGGATGGTAGGGCGGCGAGAAGATCTGGTCGGTCGTCCCCTGCTCGACGATATAGCCGAGATACATGACGACGACGCGGTCGGCGATGTAGCGCACCACCGACAGATCGTGGCTGATGAACAGCATCGTCGTCTTGTTCTTGCGCTGGATGTCCATCAGCAGCTCGGTCACCGCCGCCTGCACCGAGACGTCGAGCGCCGAAACCGGCTCGTCGGCCACCACCACCTTGGCGTCACCGGCAAAGGCGCGCGCCACGCCGATGCGCTGTTTTTGGCCGCCCGAAAGCTGGCGCGGCTTGCGGGTCTCGAAGGCCCTCGGCAGCTTCACCAGGTCGAGCAGCTCCAGCATTCGCTTGCGGCGCTCGGCCACCGTCTTGCCGACATTGAATTTTTCCAGCGTGCGGATGATCTGCGAGCCGACCGAGTGGCTGGGGTTCAGCGTATCGAACGGGTTCTGGAACACCATCTGGATCGACGACACCGTCTCGACGTTGCGGCTCTCGATGCCGGTCGACTGGATCTCCTTGTTGCCGAGCGTCACGCTGCCGGAGCTCGCGGTCTCCAGCCCGAGCAGCACCTTGGCCAGCGTCGACTTTCCGCAGCCGGATTCGCCGACGATGGCCACCGTCTCGGATTCGCGCGCCTCGAAGGAGATCGTCTCGTTGGCCTTGACGACGCGGCCCTCGCTCGAGCCGAACACTTCGCTGCCGCCGACCCTGTAGTATTTCTTGAGGTCCTGGATCTTGAGCACGGGCGCGCCGGGCTCGACCTTCTCATTGACCTTCTTGGCGCCCGGTGGCAGCGCCTCCCAGTCGATCTCGTTGAAGCGCACGCAGCGCGAGAAATGGCCCTCATGGCCATCGACTGCGATCATCGGGATTTCGGCGGCGTTGCAGACGCCCTCGACGAAATGGTGGCAGCGCGGGCCGAAGTTGCAGCCCTTCGGCCGCTCGTGCGGCAACGGCAACTGGCCGGGGATCGAGATCAGCGGCCGGGAATTCTTGTCGGCGCCGGGCAGCGGGATCGAGCGGAACAGGCCTTGCGTATAGGGGTGGCGCATCCGGTCGAACACGTCCTTGATCTTGCCGGTCTCCACCGCCTCGCCCGAATACATCACCGTGATCTTGTCGCAGGTCTCCAGGATGAGGCCCAGATTGTGCGACACGAAGATCATCGAGGTGCCGAACTTCTCGCCCAGCCCCTTGACCAGGTCGACGATGCCCGCCTCCACCGTCACGTCGAGCGCCGTGGTCGGCTCGTCGAGCAGAAGCAGCGCCGGCTTCGACAACAGCGCCATGGCGATGACGATGCGCTGCTGCTGGCCGCCCGAGAGCTGGTGCGGGTAGGAGCGCATCATGCGCTCGGGATCCGGCAGCTTCACCGCGCGCACCATTTCCAGCGCTCTGCTGTAGGCCTCCTCCTTCGACACCTTGTCGTGGATCAGCGGCACTTCCATCAGCTGCTGGCCGATCTTCATCGCCGGGTTAAGGCTCGCCATCGGCTCCTGGTAGATCATGGCGATCTTGTTGCCGCGGATGGCGCGCAGCTCATCCTCGGACAATTCGCCCATGTCCTTGCCCTGGAACTTGATCTTGCCGCCGACGATCTTTCCGATATTGGAAAGGTCGCGCATGATGCCGAGCGACACGGTCGACTTGCCGCAGCCGGACTCGCCGACGATGCCCATCGCCTCGCCAGGCATGACCGTGCAGGAAAAGTCCATGACGGCCGGTATCTCGCCCTTGCGCGTGAAGAATGAGATCGACAGGTTCTCGATCTCGATGATCGGCCCAGGGGTCGGCTTGCCGGGATTTCGAACTGCCTCGTTCATGGGTCGCTCCAATCCTTGGTCTCTAGTTGAGCATGATCATATCCGAAAACCGGGTACCACTTTTCGGGATCATGCTTGGGGGCCTTCGACCCCGCCATCAATCCTTCATCGACTGTTCGCGCAGGGAATCGGCCAGAAGGTTCAGCCCCAGCACGAACGACATCAGCGCGATCGTCGGCGGCAGCGCCGGGTGGATGAAGGAGCGCAGCAGCCGGCTGGCGTCCTTGATCGCCGTGCCCCAGTCCGGGCTCTCTGGCGCCAGTCCGAGGCCGAAATAGCCGAGCGTGCCGAGCAGGATCGTGGTGTAGCCGATACGCAGGCAGGCATCGACGATCAGCGGCCCGCGGGCGTTGGGCAGGATCTCCCACAGCATGATGTACCACGGCGATTCACCGCGCGTCTGCGCCGCCGCCACATAGTCGCGCGTCTTGATGTCCATGGTCAGTCCGCGCACGATGCGGAACACGCCGGGGCTGGAAGCGAACACCACCGCCACGAAGATGTTGAGCTGGTTGGGATCGATATGCACGATCTTCAGCGGATCGGCGTCGAAGACAAGGCCGGCATAGATCCAGCCGCCGATGACGAGCGTCAGCCCGAGCAGGATATAGAGGCGGTCGGGGCGGTTCTTGTAGCGGGTCCAGAACAGCACGCTGAAGAAGATGATCGGGAACAGGAAAAACAGCCCGGCCATCGCATAGGGGATCGGCGTGTCCATGATGCCGGGCGTCACCAGCAGGTAGAACAGCAGGATCACTGGGAAGGCGAGCACCAGATTGGCGAGGAAGGACAGGAATGTGTCGATCCTGCCGCCATAGTACCCGGCCGGCAGGCCGAGCGTGATGCCGACCATCAGCGCGAAGCCGGTGGCCGCCGGCGCGATGATCAGCACGATCTGGCTGCCGAACACCATGCGCGAGAACACGTCGCGGGCGAGCTTGTCGCCGCCGAAATAGTAGATGAGCTTCGAGGTCGGCTCGATCGCGCCAGGCAGCGCGTCCTTCATCACCGGCACCTGCGCCAGCGGATCGAAGGGCGAGATGGTCGAAGCGAAGATCGCCGTGAACAGCCAGAACAGGCAGATGCCGACGCCGACGATGCCGACGCCGCTGTCGAAGAGCTGGCCGTAGAGGCCGAGCTTCTTCTTGTAGACGAAGCTCGCCCCCAGGACGATGGCGAGCGCTATCCAGACCGGCCAGAACCGCGAGATGACGCCGAGCACGACATTGAAGGCACTGATATATTCGAGCTGCATCCGCTTCGCCCCCTACTGAACTCTGATGCGCGGATTGAGAAACGCGTAGCCGACATCGGAGATGAGCTGCGTGATCAAGACGATGAACACCGAGACCAGCGAGCAGCCGAGCAGAAGGTCGATGTCGTTGTTGCCGGCAGCCTCCACCAGCGTGTAGCCGAAGCCCTGGTAGCGGAACATCACCTCGACGATGACGACGCCGGTGAGCAGCCAGGGGAATTGCAGCATGATGACGGTGAACGGCGCGATCAGCGCGTTGCGCAGCGCGTGCTTGACTACCACGCTGCCGAAGGAGAGGCCCTTGAGGCGAGCCGTGCGGATATATTGCTGCGTCATCACCTCGACCATCGAGGCGCGGGTCATGCGGGCAATGTAACCGATGCCGTAGATCGCCAGCGTCATCACAGGCAGCGTGAAATTATAGAAGGTGATGCCTTGGCTAGCCGAGGCGGCCGAGCCGTTCAGCCAGCCGAGCCAGGACGCGAAGATGACGGTGAAGATGACGCCGGAAACATATTCCGGCGTCGCCGTCGATGCGATCGAGGCGACCGACAGCGTGCGGTCGGTGCGCGAGCCCTCGCGCATGCCGGCCAGGATGCCGATCAAGAGCGAGATCGGCACCATCACCGCAAGCACGCATAACATCAGGATGCCGGTGGCGCTGAGCGCCGGAAACAGCTTCGAAGCCACGGTCGTCTTGAACTTGGTCGAACAGCCGAAATCGCCCTGCAGCACGCCGGAGAATGTCGGCTCGACCGGATCGTTGCAGAAGGCGAAACGCTGCGTCGGCTTGCCCGTCGCCGGGTCGGTCACCGGCTGCTTGGGCAGCACGCCCAGCCACTGGCCATAGCGGACGAAGAAATTCTGCCGGTAGCCGTGGTTGACCAGCCAGTCCTCGAGCTGCTCGGCAGATGTGTGCATTTCGGTCTGGCTGATCGCCAGCTTCTTCAGGTTCGGGTTGAGATTGATCAGGAAGAAGACGATCAGTGTCAGGCACAGCATCGTCAATGCCATCGTGCCAAGACGCCTGAGGATGAAAGAAAGCATGGCGGCCCCCTGCCGGTCTGGTTGGGGTTGGAGCCTGTCTGCGAACCAGATCGGCCTCTAGCGGCCGGGCTGCCTTTCAAACGGACCCTCGGATGCGATCAACCCTGTTTTTCGTTGCACGCCGTTGCCGGATGAATCCACGCCGTCTCAAGGCGCCGGCTTCCGGTTCCTGCATTGTGCGGGGAGTGAGGGGAAGGGGCAAGCCCCTTCCCCAATCGGTCCGATCACGCCTGGTCGAGCCAGACCTTGCCATAGTCGCGTTCGAAGGTCGGGTGCATCTTGTAGTTCTGCACCGCCTTGACCGAGTGGCTGTAGAGCTTGCGCCAGTAGGGCTGGATGATGACGCCGGAATCCTGCAGGATCTGCTCGATGTCCTTCATCATCTCCTTGCGCTTGGCGGCGTCGGCGACGGCCAGCGCGGCATTGAGCTTGGCATCCCAGTCGGCGTTCGCAAAGGCCGTCTCGTTCCACGCCTCGCCGGAGCGGTAGCCGATCGCGAGCACCTGGACGCCGAGCGGACGCATGTTCCAGTTGGTCATTGACAGCGGATACTTGGTCCAGTCGTTCCAGAAGGTCGAGCCCGGCAGCACCGTGCGCTTCACCTTGATGCCGGCGTCGCGCATCTGCGCGGCGATCGCATCGCCGGTGTTCTTGTGCCAGTCCTCGTCGACCGTGATCAGCTCATGCTCGAAGTCGGCCTGGCCGGCTTCCGCCAGCAGTGCCTTGGCCTTGGCCGGATCGCGCGCCACCTTTGCCAGCTCGAAGTATTCCGGATGGATCTGGCAGACGTGATGGTTCTCGGCGACCGTGCCCGCATTGCCGTAGCCGAGCTGGAGGACGACATTGTTGTCGACCGCGAGCTGCAGCGCGTTGCGGACCTTCTGGTTGTCGTACGGCTTGTTGTTGACGTTGGTGCGGCACACGATCGTCGACGCCGTCACCACTTCCGACTTCACCAGGTCCATGCCGTCGAGGATCGACACATAGTCGGCCGAGGTCTCGAAATTGGTGTGGACTTCGCCCGCCTCGAAGGCGCTGACCATGGCCGCCGGATCGGTGCCGTAGTCGATGAACTCGATGCCGTCGAGGAAGACTTCACCGTCCCACCACTTGTTGTCCTCGCGGCGCTTGTAGACCACCTTCTGGCCGACATCGTAGGACACGAGCTCGAACGGGCCGGTGCCGATCGGGCAGGCTTTGAAATCGCCGCCCTTCTCGTCGAAGGTCTTGTGGACGATCAGGCCCGGATAGTCGCACATGTTCGGGATCAGGGCGATGTCGGGCTTGCCGAGCTTCAGCTTGATCGTCAGGTCGTCGACCTTGGTGACGGCGCTTTCGTCCAGCTTGTCGTCCTTGACCAGGGTGCCGAGACGGCCAGGCATCGAGTTGCCTTCGGCCTTCTTGTCGGCCCAGCGCTTCAGGTTGAAGATGACGTCATCGGCGGTGAAGGCATCGCCGTTCGACCAGGTCACGCCCTTGCGCACATGCAGCGTGTACTCGGTGGCGTCGTCGTTCACGTCCCAGCTTTCCAGCAGATAGGGGCGGAACGTATATTCGGTGGTGTACTTGACCAGCGGCTCGAGCGCCTGGCGCTCGGCATTGGCGATTTCCGACCAGTCGGCCTTGCGCGGATCCTTAGGATCCTTGATCCACTGCGCGACCTTCAGCGTGCCGCCCTTCTTGCCCTGCACGTCCTCGGCCCTTGCCGGGGTCGGATCGGCGAGGCCGAGCATGCCGTAGGCCATCGCCGTGGTGGCGCCGAAGACGCTGGCGAGCGCCAGGAATTCGCGGCGGTCCACCTTGCCTGCCTTGGCTTCTTCGGCCATGGCCAGGATGTGATCCGGAACGCGGTCACCGTTAGATTTGTAGATTGCCATGATTAACTCCCATTGTTGGCTTTCCGCCTTGTAACATTCCGCATCCGGACCGTGATGTCAAAGACGGTCTGGACTGGGAACATGTTGGCGAATGTGCAACTTTGGAAGGAGGGCGGTTCGCGCGATAGCGACAGTCTTGACGCAAATTTGCTACTGCGTCGCAGATTTCATTCGAATATGCGCAAACGAATAAACTGAGACATTCAAGCGGCATAGGACAGCGCCAGCCGCCTGCTGCGATAGCGCCAAAGGCTGCCCTTCCTGCTCCCGCTTCAGTATTCGCGCTCGTAGAAGATGCCGCCCTTGGCTTCGCCGGCATCGGTGGCCTCGCCACGCAGCTTGACGCCGCGCCCGACATTGAGGTCGATCGCCGCCTTGCCGGAACCCGGCTTGTCGCCCTTCTGGATCGTCACATAGGTGCGGTCGTTGAGGTATTTGCCGGCCGAGACGGCGGTGCCGCCCTTCTCGTCGGTGGTCACGTCGAGGTCGTCGACGCCGATCGCGCTGCGCAGGTTCTCGAGCAGCGAGGTCGAGCCGCCGACGCCGGCCAGTTGCGCGGCGGCCTCCGCCAGCTGCGCGATCTGCAGCGGCGACAGGTTCGACATCGAGCGGCCGAAGATCAGCTGCGCCAGCACCTCGTCCTCCGGCAGCGCCGGAACCGAGGAGAAGGTGAATTTCGGGTTAGTCGCCTCGCCCGACACGACGATGGTGACGGTGGCGCTGCTCGTCGTCGTGGTCGCCGTCAGGTTGAGATAAGGCACCAGCGAACCGGAGAAGCCGACCGTGCCTTCGGTGAAGGTCAGCCGCTTGGCGAGGATCGACAGCCGCCCGCGCTGCAGGGTGAAGGTGCCGACCGCATGCGGCGAGGATGCCAGGCCGGTCAGCTTGAGCGAGCCGCCAAGCTCGGCGTCGACGCCCCGCCCCTGGATGAAGATCTGGTTCGGCGCATTGACGGTGACGTCAAGGGCAAGACCGCCGCCGCCGCTGCTGCCGCTGGCTGAAGCCGGGCGCAGCGCCTTGTCCTGTGCGCGCACCGCGGCCGGCGCGCCCTTGTGCTTGACGTTGAGCGCCGCCAGCGAGCCCGGCAGCTTCTCGGGAACGGTGATGACGGTCTTGGCCAGGTTGATGGTGCCCGCGACCACCGGCGCCGAGACGAGCGGCCCCTTGATGGTCAGGTCGCCGCCGAGATTGGCGGTCACCACCCGGCCGTCCGTGTAGCGGCCGTCGGTGAGCTTGACCGAAAGATCGGCCGGGAACCCTTGCGCCGGATTGATGCCGACCGTGCCGCTGGCCGACAGGCTGCCGCGCGTCGACAGCGTGCCGGTCAGGCGATTGATCCTGGCCACGCCGGAGCCGATCGAGACGTCGGCGGCGATATCGTTGACGGCAAGGCCGGAGCGCGCGTCGACCAGCCGGGCGCCCGACGTGTTGACCGTGCCGCCGATGACCGGCGACGTCGCCGGGCCGCGCACCTGGACATTGACGTTGGCGGTGCCGCTCAGCGACAGGCCCTGCGCGGCGAGCTTGGCGGCAAGGAAGGAGAACGGCACCTTGCCGGAGAAGTCGAGCACCAGCGCCGGCGTGCCCGCCGTCGTCACCGAGCCGCCGCCCTTCAGGCCAAGCCCTGCGCCGTCGCTGATGTTGGCGTCGAAGGTGAGTTTCTTGCCGGCGAACGTTCCCGACGAGGAAATGTTCATGCCGCCGAGGCCGGCGCTCCGCGTCTGCGCGGTCTGCACGCCGCCGGCGTCGATCTTGAAGGCAACCGACGGATTGGCCGGCGCGCCGGTCACCTTGACCGTACCGGAGATGGAACCTGCAGCATCGAGGCCGCGCGAAAAACTGTTGGCGAGCGAAGCCGGCACCTTGGCCAGCGCGGCATTGATATCGAGCGCCTGTCCGACCTTGCCGGTCACAGTCGCGGTGCCGCCGCCGAGATTGAGCACCAGCCTGTCCAGGCTCGTCGTGCCGTTGGCGATACTGACCGTCGAGGCCTGCGCGATCGCCGCCTTGATGCCTTGCACGGTCGCCTGACCTGAGGCGAGCTCGATGGTCGTGGTGCCATTCGCCACCCTCACCCGCCCGGCGGCCTTGGCCGGAATATCCTTGACGGTGGCGCCGCCGGAAAAGCCGGTCCAGTCGCCGTCGCGCTTCAGGTCGACATTGATGCCGCTGACCTCGGTGCCGCCCGAAGTGACGCTGTCGGCGCGGACCTTGCCGGAGATCACCGGGGCGGCCAGGTAATTGGCGACCAGCGCGTCAATGGCGACATTCCTGGCCGAGAGGTCGCCACGCGAAATCGCGGCGGTCGTCGCCTTGACGGTGACGTTGGGGCCGTTGGCCGTCTTGGTGAAGGCGATGGTGCCGCGCACGTCGCCTTCGGCCTTTTCCAGCGCCAGCGCCGCCAGCGGGCCGATATCGGGCAGGTCGAGCGCGATGGTGCCGGCCGGCACGAAGGCCTCGTCAAGCGCGAGGTCGCCGGAGATCCTGTTCTTGCCGAGCGAAAGGAGCAGCCCGTTGATCGCGCTCTTGCCATCGGTTGTCGCCAGCACCGCGCTGCCTTGCAGTGCCTGTCCGGCGACATTGCCGGTCAGTTGCACATTCGCGGCCGGGTTGGCGGCATCGGCCTTGCCGGTGGCGGTCAGCTTCAGCCCGGTGATCTCGCGCGCCGCTACCGAAAGCCGGTCGCTGTCCACCGTCAACGACAGGTCCGGCGCCAGGCTTGGCCCTTGCGCATTGAGCGCGAAGGCAATCGCGCCCTTGGCGTCCTTCGACAGCAGCGAGATATCGGCCAGCGCGCCCTTGATGTCGGCGCTGAGCTTGTTGTCGGCGAGGCTGGCTTGCCCGTCGGCCGTCAACGCGCCGGAGGCAAGCTTGACCGGATTGATGGTGACGCCGCCATGGGTATCCCGCTTCAGCGTGGCGCTGAGCTGCGTCCGCTCGGCCAGCACGCCGCGCGCGGCCGCCGGCAAAGCCGCCGAGAGGGCGTCCGCCTTAAGGTTGAGGTCGATGGCGCCATCGGCGAACGACACGCGGCCGTTGAAGGCGCTGTCCAGCGCCGCGCCCTGCACCGAGCCGCTGTCGATCGTGATCGCGTCGGCGGCAAGGGTGCCGGCGACCTTGGCGGTGATCTTGCCCGCGATCAGCGGCGCGACCGTCGGATTGTCGAGCCCGATCGTCTCCACCGTCACTGTGCCGGAAATCGGTCCCGTGCGGCTCTTAACATCGAAGGCATCGGAATGCAGCGCCAGCGTGATGCCTTCCGACTTGGTGAAATTCGTGGTGACCGAAGGCAGCGCGGCCGAGATGTCGAGCTTCGGCTGGGTGCCCTGCCCGGCCGCCTTCACGGACAGCGCCTGCAATCCAAGCTTGATCGGGCTTTCCGCACTGCCGAACGACAGCGGCAGGCTGGGACCCGTCGAGACAAGGTCGAGGGCGAAATCGCTGGCGCCGTTCGGATTGATGGTGCCGGAAGCCTTGCCGGAAATCTTCTCGCCGGAAAGCATCGCCTGATCGAGGACGATACCGCCCGCAGTGGTGAAGCTTCCCATCGCATTGAGGCTGAGCGGCCCAAGCCCCGCCTGGCGGGTCTGGCTGGTCTCGCCGCCGGTCAACTTGGCATTGAAGCGGACGTCCGGATTTGCCGCCGGGCCGGTGACTTCGGCCGTGCCGTCGAGCGTGCCCGCGGCGTCGAGGCCGGGCGAGAAATCGTTGGCAAGGGCGGCCGGCAGCGCCGAGACCGTGGCCGCGAGGTCGAGCGTCTGGCCAGCCTTGCCGGAAAGCGTCACCGAACCGCCGCCAAGATCGAGCACCAGCCTTTCGATGCTGGTCACGCCATTGGCGATGGTGAGGTTCGACGGTCCGGCGATCGCCGCCTTGATGCCGCGAACGGTGGCTTCGCCCGAGGCGATCTCGACATTAGTGGTGCCGTTCGCGATCTTGACCCGGCCGGCGGCGGTGGCCGGAATGCCGGCAATCGTGGCGCCGCCGCTGAAATTGGTCCAGTCGCCGTCGCGCTTCAGGTCGACGCCGATGCCGCTGACGACGGTGGTCCCCGATGTCACGCTGTCGGCCTTGATCGTACCCGAGATCGCCGGGCTCTTGAGATAGTTGGCGATCAGCGCGTTGACCGTAATCGTCTTCGCCGCCACGTCGCCGCGCGCGATCGAGCCACTGGCGGCATTGATGGTGACGGTCGGCGCCTCGCCTTCCTTGGCGAGGACGATGGTGCCATTGATGTCGCCGGTCACCGTTTGACCGCCAAGCGCCGCCAGCGGCGCAATGTCAGGCACCGCCAGCGTCAGCGTTCCTTGCGGCAGCAAATGATCATCCAGCGCAAGGTCGCCGGAGACCTTGTTGTCGCCGAGCGCCAGGCTGAGCCCCTTGATCGAGCGTTTGCCCTCGCTGGTCACCAGCGACGCCCTTATGTCCAGCGCCTGCTCCTCGACGGCGCCGGTAAGTGCGATGTCGGCCTGGGGGCTGGCGATGTCGGCCTTGCCCTTCGCCGAAAGCTTGACGTCCTTCACCGTGCGCCCGGCCGCCGTCAGGCTGGCGCTGTCGGCCGAGACCGAAAAGTCCGGCGCGAAGCGCGGGCCGCTCGCGGTCAGGGTGAAATTGATCCCGCCGGCGAGCGGCGTGCCGGCCAGCGAAGACAGCGCCGAGACGTCGCCCAGCGTTCCCTTGACGTCGGCCTGGATGTCCGAGCCTTGCGCGCTGGCGGTGCCGCTGGCGCTGAGCGAGCCGGAGGTCAGCGACAGCGAATTGGCGGCAAACGCCCCTTGCGGATCGCGGGTGGCGGCCGCCGAGAACGTGACGCGCTCGCCCAGCACCGAGCGGATCTGCGGCGGCAGCGCGCTCGACACCGCGTCGGCATTCATCTTCAGCTTCATCGCCAGGTCGGTGAGCGAAACCGTCGCCGTCAGCGAGGCATTCAGCGCATCGCTGCGTAATGTGCCCTCGTCGAGGGAAATCTCCTGCTTGCTGATCTTGCCGGCGAGATCGGCGACGAGCTTGCCGGTCACCAGCGGCTCCAGTGTCGCCACGTCGGTCTTGAGGCCGCCGGCCGCGAGTTTGATGGATATCGGGCCGCTGCGGTCCTCTATGTCGAAGCCGTCGGAATGGATCGCGGCTGTGAGATCGTTGAGCTGTGTGCCGCCCGCCGCCACCGACACCAGCGAAGCGCCGATATCGACCATCGGCGCCTTGCCGTCGCCGAAGGCGCGGACGGTGGCGTTCCTGACCGCCACCGTGACCGGCTGCGCCTTGGTGCCGACGTCGAGCACCACGGGCTCGCCCTTGGCGGCGAATTCGACCGACAGGTCGCTGGCGCCCTTGGGATCAACGGAACCGGCGGCGGCGCTGTGCACGGAGCCGCTCTCGACCACCGCCCGCTCGATGTCGACGCCGCCGCTGGGGGTCGCGATGCCGGCAAGATCAAAGCTGGTCTTGCCGGCAAACAACGGCTTCAGCTTTTCGGGCAGGAAGCGCTCGAAATCGCCGTCGCCCTTGGCCTCCACCATATGTCCCTTGTCGGTGAGCTGGTGGCGTCCGGTGAGCTGGGTGACGATCTGGCCGTCGACGACGAACGTGCCGATGCCGCTCCAGTTGGCCAGCGGTCCTGTGCCGGAGACGACGATCTCGACCGGCGGTTGGCCCGGCAGCTGGAGCAGATTGGCGATGATACCGCCGGCCGGCTCCGATGCCTTGAGATCGAGGTCGAGCTTGTTGTCGGCGGGAGCGAAATGCAGCTTGGCGTCGACATTGCCTTGCTTGCCGTCGTGGCGGATGACGTTGAGAACCGTATCGACCGAGAGCGGCGCGGCTTCGGCCTTGACGGATCCCTTGGCGGCAAGTTCGGCGATGCCGCTGCCGGCCAGCGCCTCGCCCAGCGCGATCTCCGGCAGGTCTATCTGCTTCACGTCGATCGAAACCGGCAGCGATGTCGTGCCGCTGTCCGCCGGCTGATTGCTTGCCACTGGCAGCCGGGCCAGCTCGATCCGCTCGGCAGCGAGGCGCTCGGCGCTGAAATTCTTCGACAGAAGCGCCAGCGGCGACCAGTCGAGCGCCACCTTGCGCGCCACCAGCCAGGGCCCGCCGCGGTCTTCGACCACGACATGGTCGAGCCTGAGCGCGCCGGACCAGATGCCGTCTATGCCGCTGACGGTGACCTTGCGCTCGTCGCTCGACGCCAGATTCGAGATCATGCCCGCGAGATTGTCGCGCCCGCGCTCGGTCTTGGTCAGCACGACCAGCGCGCCGACCACCGCCGCCACCACGACGAGCAGCGTGTAGAGAACAATGCGAAGGATGCGCCGGAACGTCTTCATCAGAAGGCCTGACCGATGCCGGCATAGATGCCGAAATGCGGGTCGCCCGGACCGCGGTTGAGCGGCACCGCCGCATCGACACGCAGCGGCCCGAACGGTGTAAGATAGCGCACGCCGACGCCGGCGCCGACCTTCATGTCGGAAAAGTCCGGAAACGACTTCGTCGACACGGTACCGGCGTCGACGAACGGCACGATGCCGATCGTGTCGGTGACGGCGATGCGCATCTCGACCGAAGTCTCGAAGAACGACAGCCCGCCGATCGGCTGTCCGTCGATGTCCTTGGGGCCGATGCCCTGATAGGCATAGCCGCGCACCGAGCCGCCGCCGCCGGAATAGAAACGCCGGTCGGCCGGAACGTTTTGCAGCCCGGTGCCGACGATGGAACCGATGGTGGCGCGTTCGGCGAGAACGAATTTGCTCGCCGTGTCGAGCGACTGATAGGCCGACCCTTCGCCCTTCAGTTTGAGGAACGTCGCGCCGTTCAATAGGTCGTAGCTGGGCTCGGCATAGGCCAGCACGCGGAAGCCGCTGGTCGGGTTGAGCCGGTTGTCCCTGCCGTCATAGACATATTGCAGGGGAACGCTGGCGATCAGATAGGTGTGCTTGCCGAAGGTGTCGGTGATCCGTGAATAGTCGAGGGCGAATTCCGCCGAAACCCTCTGCTTCTTGTCCAGATCATAGGAGACGCCCATGTTGCCCTTGACCGAGAAATGGTCGTAGGCGTCGGGATGCTCGAACACCGTCTTCACGCCAGTGAAGAATTTCGATGACGGCCCGAGCACGCCCGGTTTCTCGAACATGATGCCGGCATTGTAGTTGAGCTCGCCGAGATCGTTGCTGCCGATGCCGCTGATGGCGCCCTCGATGCGCAGCTTTTCGGCGCGGCCAAACAGGTTGCGGTGACCCCAATAGCCCTCCAACCCAAGCCCTTCCGTGTTGGAGACGGTGCCGCCAAGCCCGAAATAACGCGGTTTGCGCTCGCTGACCTGGACGTTGATCGGGATATTGCCCTCGGCGTCGAGGCTTTCGCCTTCCTTCATCGTCACGCTGTTGAACACTTCCAGCCCGAGCAGCCGGTCGCGCGCGTCGTCGATCTCGTCGGGCGAATATTGGCGGCCGCGCTTCAGCCCGGTCATGTATTCGGTGAAGTCGCGATCGACCTTCTCGGTGCCCTCGACCGTGGTGTCGCCATAGCCGGCGACCGGGCCGGCCGCGACCGTCAGCGTCACGTCGAGCGTCGAGGTGGCGTGCTCGGCGACGATCTGGCGGTCCGTGATCGTCGCCAGCGGCCGCCCCTCCTGCTTGAGTGCCCGCACGATCAGCGCTTCGGCCTTGAGCACGGCGCCCGACCCGGCATCGCCGCCGGCGATCAGGCCGAAATCGGCGCTGGCGAGCCCCGCGGCGTCACCTTCGAGCCTGATGTTGCCGAGGGTGAATTTCGGCCCGGCGACGATGGAAATGGCCACCGGGATCGGTTGCGGCCCCTTAAACTCGGCGTCGGGCGGCAGGTCGTCGAGCGGCTTGCCTTCGATGGTTATGGTGACGACGCCTTCGTAGCGGGCGTCGGCATAGAGGGCGGCGACCAACCCCTCGCGGTCGGCCCGCGCCTTGGCCAGCAGGCCGAGCGAGCCGGAGACCGGGCGCTCCTCGTCCGCCTTCAGCGTCGAGGCATTTTCCAGATTCTTGACCAGGTCCTTGTCCGCATCGGGCGCCTCGATGGTCACGGAATAGCGCAGCGGATCGACAATATCGGCGTCTTCGTCGCTTGAAGAGCCCCAGAGCTTGATGCCGAATATCTCGAAGGCCGTCGCCGGCCGCGATTCGACAATGAAAACAGCAGAGCAAAGCGCGGCCAGAAGCAGGGCGCGCGGAAGCCCGCGCCCTGGCGCGATCCCCCCTGACATCTGCTTTTCATGCGCCGGCATTAAGACAACCTAGTCGACAAAACTAAAATTGGAATGAAGTTCTGAAACGCTCGTAAAGGGGCCACAATCCAATTGTCTGAAATAGACAGGGCTTGGAATTCACACCTTTTGCGTCTTCGCAAGATTGCGTGATCCCCTGTCCTATGGAGGTTCTGTCGAAATACCGGCCTTTGGCCGGCATGGAAACCGTTGGCGGGTGCGAACCTGCCGAGCTCCGGCGTTGACAAGCTCGACTGAAGCTTGATCATGCCGGAACGCTGGCGATGTCTGGAGGGTGATGTGGCAATGCGCGCGGCTCGTGGTATCTCGTTCCTGGTCCTTCTCTTTTTCGCCTTCAGCGGCGTCGCGCAAGCGGCCGAAGCCCGGCGGATCGTGACGACGGACAATTCCGACTATTTCGGGTTCGACCTCAGGTCCGACCAGAATGTCAGCCTCGACCAATGCAAGACGACATGTCTCGGCGACCCCGCCTGCCGGGCCTTCACCTACAACACCAAGGCCAAATGGTGCTTTCTCAAATCCGACTATAACCAGCTTAAACCCTTCAACGGCGCCATTGCCGGCAAGGTCGCCAATGTCGATGGCGATCCCGATATCGGCGCACCGCCGGAACTGGCTTTTTTCCCCAGCTGGATGGCCGACCAGGCGCAGCAGTACCGCAACAAGCTGACGGATCCGGCCTATGACAAGCCGACCGAA
Organism: Mesorhizobium sp. M4B.F.Ca.ET.143.01.1.1; assembly: GCF_004792275.1. Taxonomy (NCBI): domain Bacteria; kingdom Pseudomonadati; phylum Pseudomonadota; class Alphaproteobacteria; order Hyphomicrobiales; family Phyllobacteriaceae; genus Mesorhizobium; species Mesorhizobium sp. M4B.F.Ca.ET.143.01.1.1. The sequence goes on along the minus strand of NZ_SRSR01000003.1, from coordinate 318,735 downwards.
GGGCTGGCGGCGCTGCAGGCCGCAGCCGAGCAGGCGCAGCTTACCGGCGACCATCGCCTGGCCATGCAGAAATACGAGGCCGCGGCTACGGTGCTACCCGATGACGGCCATCTCTGGCTCGAGCTGGCGCGCGAGACGCTTGCCGTGCAGCCGGCCTCCAACACCTCCGAATCGTCGACCTTGCCGACAAACGGCACGTCCGCCGCCTTCAACGCCTACAAGCTGCTGCGCACCACCAAGACGCGCGCCGAAGCGCTCGCACTGCTCGGCGCCGGTCTCGACCGCCGCGATCTCTACCGGCCGTCGCTGCAGGCTTATGAAGCGAGCCTCGCGCTGGTCAGTTCACCTTCGGTGCAGGCCGATTATGCCGACCTCAAGGCCCGCAAGGGCTTCCGCGTCATCGATCACACGGTCGATGCCGACACCAGCGCGCCGCGCATCTGCGCGCAATTCTCCGAGGATCTGGTCAAGACCGGTGTCGACTATTCGCAGTTCGTCACCGTCGACAACGCCGCCCCCAAGGGCGTTGAAGCCAAGGACAAGCAGATCTGCGTCGAAGGGCTGGAGCATGGCCAGCACTATGAGGTGACCTTCCGCGCCGGCCTGCCGGCCGCTATCGGCGAGGTGACCAGCGCGCCTGTGGTGCTGTCGATCTATGTCCAGGATCGCGCGCCTTCCGCCCGCTTCACCGGCGACAGCTTCGTGCTGCCGGCGGGCGCGCGCCGCGGCATACCGGTCGTCACCGTCAACATGAACGCCGCCAAGATGAAGCTTTACCGCATCGGCGACCGTTCGCTGGCGCAGCTTCTGTCCGGCTACCAGTTCCTGAAGCAGCTCGACGGCTACGACCTTTCCAACATTTCCGACCAGATGGGTTCGCCGGTCTGGGAAGGCCAGCTCGACATCGCCAACGACCTCAGCAAGGAGGTCACCACCTCCTTCCCGGTCGACGAAGCGCTGCCGCAGCGCAAGCCCGGCGTCTATGTGCTGACCGCCCAGGCTGTCGACGACCACAGCGACGAGTATGATTCGCGTGCAACGCAGTGGTTCGTCGTCTCCGACATTGGGCTCTCCACCTATACCGGCCAGGACGGGCTGAACGTCTTTGCCCGCTCGCTTGGAAGCGCCAAGCCGATCGCCGGCGCCGAACTGACGCTGCTCGCGCGCAACAACGAGATCCTCGGCACCGCCACCACCGACGCCGAGGGCCGTGCCGTCTTCAACCCCGGCCTGACGCGCGGCGAAGGCGGCATGGTGCCGGCCGTGCTGATGGCCAAGCAGGGCGACAACGACTTCGTCTTCCTCGACATGGGCCGGGCCGGCTTCGACCTGTCCGACCGTGGCGTCACCGGACGTCCGGCGCCCGGCGCGCTCGACGTCTATGCCTGGACCGAGCGCGGCATCTACCGCGTCGGCGAGGACGTGCATGTCGCGGCCCTTGCCCGCGACGGCGCCGCCAAGGCGGTCGAGAACCTGCCGCTGACCTTCATCTTCACCCGCCCCGACGGCGTCGAGGACCGCCGCATCGTCAGCGACGGCGCCTCCGCCGGCGGCCATGCCGTCGACCTGCCGCTCGAGCCAAACGCCATGCGCGGCACCTGGACGGTGTCGATCCATACCGATCCCAAGCAGGCCGCCGTCGCCAGCCAGATGTTCCTGGTCGAAGACTTCGTGCCGGATCGCATCGAGTTCGACCTCTCCGCCGACAAGAAGGAGATCGCGCAGGGCGAAACCGCCAACGTCACCGTCGACGGCCGCTTCCTTTATGGCGCGCCGGCCGCCGGACTGGCGCTCGAAGGCGAATTGACGCTGTCGACGGCCCGCGACTGGGACCGCTTCAAGGGCTATTCCTTCGGCCTCGCCGACGAGCAGTCGGCCGAACCTTCGGTGACGCCGCTCGCCGGCCTGCCGGTGGTCGGCGACGATGGCAAGGCGACCTTCCCGGTCGCCGTCGACCAGTTGCCCTCGACCACCAAGCTGGTCGACGCCAAGGTCACCGTCCGCATGCGCGAAACCGGCGGCCGCGCCGTCGAGCGCTCGCTCAACATCGGCATCCGCCCGCAGGGCCACATGATCGGCATCCGTCCGGATTTCGAGAACGACGAGGTGCCGCAGGGCGGCACGGCGAAGTTCAGCCTGATCGCCGTCGACCCCGACGGCAAGCGCGAGGCGCTGAAGGGCGCGCTGTGGTCGCTTGTAAAGGTCGAGCGCAATTACCAGTGGTACCGCTCAAACAACTCATGGAATTACGAGCCGGTCACCTTCACCAAATCGGTGGCCAACGGTCAGGTCGATCTTGCCGCCGGTGGCGAGGCGACCGTGTCGCTGCCGGTCGACTGGGGCCGCTACCGGCTCGAGGTCGAGACGGCTGATCCCGAGGGTCCGGCGACCAGCTATGAATTCGATGGCGGCTGGTATGTCAGCTCCACCACCACCGAAACCCCCGACGGCCTCGAGGTCGCCCTCGACAAGGACACCTACGCCGCAGGCGAAGTGGCCAAGCTCAAGGTCTCGCCGCATTTTGCCGGCGAACTGCTGGTCACCATCGGCGCCGACAAATTGCTGAAGACCGTTACCGCAAGCGTACCGGCCGGCGGCGGCACCGTCGACATCCCGGTCGGCGACGACTGGGGCGCCGGCGCCTATGTCACGGCGACGCTGTTCCGGCCGGGCGACGCGCAGGAGACGCGCATGCCGGCCCGCGCCATCGGCGTCAAATGGCTGACGGTCGACCCGGGCTCGAAGAAGCTCGCCGTCACCTTGACGCCGCCCGAGAAGGCAATGCCGCGCCAGCAACTGTCGATCCCGGTCGCGGTGGCGGGCGTCCAGCCTGGCAGCAATGCCTATGTGATGGTTGCCGCCGTCGATGTCGGCATCCTCAACCTGACCAACTACAAGGCGCCCGATCCGGAGAACTGGTTCTTCGGCCAGCGCATGCTGGGGCTTGAGATCCGCGACCTCTACGGCCGCCTGATCGACGGCTCGCTCGGCACCACCGGCAAGCTGCGCACCGGCGGCGACGGCGCCGCCTTGCAGGCGCAGGGCAGCCCGCCGACCGAAAAGCTGGTCGCCTTCTTCTCCGGTCCCGTCCAACTCGACGCCGACGGCAAGGCCAGGATCGATTTCGACATCCCGCAGTTCAATGGCACCGTGCGCGTCATGACTGTTGCCTGGACCAGGGAAGCGGTCGGCCACGCTCAGGCCGATGTCATCGTCCGCGATCCGGTGGTCATCACCGCCGGCCTGCCGCGCTTCCTGGCGCCCGGCGACAACGCCGTCATGCGCCTCGACGTCGCCGATACCGACGGCCCGGCCGGCGACTACGCGCTGTCGATCGACACGACAGGCGACCTGTCGACCGGCGACAAGCCGCTGCCGGAGAAACTAACGCTCGCCCAGGGCAAGCGCCAGACGCTGACCGTGCCGCTGGTTGCCAAAACCGCCGGCAACGCCTCGATCACCGTCAAGCTCGCCCATGCCGACGGCACCGAGGTCGAGCAGACGCTCTATGTGCCGGTGCGGCCGGCGCAGCTGCCGGTCACCACCCGGCTGGTGGTCGACCTCAAGCCCAATGTCGGCGCCCTGCGCGTCGACAAGGAACTCCTGGCGGCAAGCCTGCTCGACGGCGCTTCGGTGAGCGTCGGCGTTTCGCAGGCGGCGGCCTTCGACGTGCCGTCGCTGCTTATGACGCTCGACCGCTACCCCTATGGCTGCGCCGAGCAGACCACCAGCCGCGCCCTGCCGCTGCTCTATGTCAATGAGTTGGCTTCGGGCATCGGCATGGCCAGCGATCCGGACCTGCATGGCCGCATCCAGGACGCCATCTACAAGGTGCTGAGCTACCAGGCCTCGGCCGGCAGCTTCGGCCTGTGGGGTCCCGGCTCCGGCGATCTCTGGCTCGACGCCTATGTCAGCGACTTCCTGACCCGGGCGCGCGAGCAGAAATACGACGTGCCGGCGCTGGCGATGAACCAGGCGCTGAGCAACCTGCAGAACTCGCTCGGCTATGACCAGGACGTCCAGGACCGCGGCAGCGAGATCGCCTACGCGCTCTATGTGCTGGCCCGCAACAAGAAGGCTTCGATCGGCGATCTGCGCTATTACGCCGACACCCAGCTCGAAGCCTTCACCAGCCCGATGGCCGTCGCACAGCTTGCGGCGAGCCTTGCGCTCTATGGCGACGCGCAGCGCTCGGAAGCCACCTTCCAGACCGCGCTGCGGCTGGCGAAGGGGGCCACCGAGTACGATTACTACCGCTCCGACTATGGCTCGCCGCTCCGCGACGGCGCGGCGATCCTGGCGCTGGCCGCCGAATCGAAGCCGGTGCCGACCATTGTGCCGGCGTTGATCAAGCTGGTGGCCAGGGCGCGCGCCGATGCCCGCTGGACGAGCACGCAGGACGAGTCCTGGATGCTCCTGGCGGCGCGGGCGCTGAAGGAGGGCAATGATTCCATCACGCTCTCCGTCAACGGCGCGCCGCATGCCGGCGGCTATTCCGACCGCTTCAGCGGCAGCGACATCGCCGACAGCCCGCTCACCATCGCCAACACCGGCAAGACGCCGCTGCAGGCGGTGGTCACCACGGTGGCCTCGCCGGTCGAGACGCTGCCGGCCGACGGCGACGGCTTCACCATCGATCGCACCTACTACAGGCTCGATGGCACCGAGGCCAACGTCACCGAGGTCAAGCAGAACGAACGCTATGTCGTCGTGCTCAAGGTCTACGAGCAGAACAGCTGGCCCTCGCGGCTGCTGATCACCGACCTGCTGCCGGCCGGCTTCGAGATCGACAATCCGGGCCTGGTGTCCAGCGCCCAGCTGTCGAACTTCTCCTGGCTGGCGCAGACCGACGCCGCTCATCTAGAGTTCCGCGACGACCGCTTCGTCGCGGCCTTCAACCCGAACGATGGCGACGGCGACCGCAACATCACGCTGGCCTACGTCGTGCGCGCGGTAACGCCCGGCACCTATGCCCATCCGGCAGCAACGGTGGAGGATATGTACCGGCCGCAATACTCGGCCCGCACCGCCAGCGGCATGATGGAGGTCAAGGCGCCGTAAGCGCCTTGATAGACGTGGCGATGGCGCTGCCCCTCATCCGCCTGCCGGCACCTTCTCCCCGTATAGAGACGGGGAGAAGGTGGCTGTCGCGAATTTCTCCGCCTATTCCGCACCGTTGGCGATTGGCGAAACCAACGGCAACAGCCCCTTTCTCCCCGTTTCTATACGGGGAGAAATGTCCGGCAGGACAATGAGGGGCGGCGCTATGCTTTCCAGAAAATTCCTGCGACGCAGCGCCATAGCCGCAGCTTGTTGCGTCGGCGTTGTTGCCCTTTCCACAGCCACCCTCTGGCAGCTCGACCGCGCCTATCCGCCGCCGCTGCCAGAAAAACTGGCAGTCTCCACCGAGGTGCAGGACCGCGACGGCCAGTTGCTGCGCGCCTTCGCCACGCCCGACGGCTACTGGCGGCTCGAAACCCGTCTCGACCAGGTCGACAAGCAGTTCGTCGACATGCTGGTCGCCTATGAGGACAAGCGCTTCTGGGACCATGACGGTGTCGATGTGCTGGCCCTATGCCGGGCCGCCGGCCAGTTCGTCAGCAACGGCCACATCGTCTCCGGCGGCTCGACCCTGTCGATGCAGCTTGCCCGGCTGATCGAGCCGCGCGACAGCCGCAGCCTCGGCTCCAAGATCAAGCAGATGCTGCGCGCCATCCAGATCGAGCGGCGACTTTCCAAACGCGAGATCCTCGAACGCTATCTGACGCTGGCCCCCTACGGTGGCAATCTCGAAGGCGTTCGCGCCGCCTCTCTCGCCTATTTCGGCAAGGAGCCGAAGCGGCTGACGGTCTCGGAAGCCGCTTTGCTCGTCGCCCTGCCGCAACTGCCGGAGAAGCGGCGGCCCGACCGCAACCTCGACATCGCGCATGCCGCGCGCGACCGCGTGCTGACGCGCATGGTCTCGGCCGGCCTGCTCGGCGACCGGGAAGCCGCGCGCGCTGCGCTGGACGATGTCTCCGGCCTGCGCCGCAAACTGCCGGCGCTGGCCGCGCATGCCGCCTATGCCATGCTGCCCAAGGCCGAGCCGAGCAAGCCGCTGCAACTCACCATCCGCAGGAGCGTCCAGCAAGGACTGGAACAGGTGGCGAAGGAAGCCGCCGCCAGGCTCGGCCCGAAACTTTCCGTCGCCATGGTGCTGGCCGATGCCCGCACCGGCGACATCCTCGGCGAGGTCGGTTCGGCCGATTTCTTCGACGCCAGCCGCTCCGGCTGGATCGACATGACCAGGATCGTCCGCTCGCCGGGGTCGACGCTGAAACCGTTCATCTACGGGCTCGCCTTCGAGCAGGGCCTGGTCGCACAGGAGACCATCATCGAGGACAGCCCGGCGGATTTCGCCGGCTACCGGCCGAAGAATTTCGACATGGGCTATCAGGGCGACGTCAGCATCAGGCAGGCGCTGCAGCTCTCGCTCAACGTGCCGGCGATCCGGGTGCTCGACGCGGTCGGACCGGCCAGGCTGACGGCGCGCTTCCGCCAGGCCGGCGTCAACCCGGTGCTGCCGGTCAACGAGGCGCCGGGCCTGGCGATCGGCCTCGGCGGCGTCGGTGTGACCTTGCGCGATCTCGTCCAGCTCTATACGGGCCTCGCCAATGGCGGCAAGGCGCACACGCTGCATGACGGCACCGAGCCGGCCAACGCCGAACGCACCACCGCCACCATCCTCGACGACCAGGCCAACTGGCAGATCACCGACATATTGTCGGGCGTGAAGCCGCCCGAGGGCGCCTTGCAGCGCGGCATCGCCTACAAGACCGGCACCTCCTATGGCTACCGCGACGCCTGGTCGGTCGGTTTCGACGGCCGCTATGTGCTGGGCGTCTGGGTTGGCCGCGCCGATGCCGGCGCCGTGCCTGGTCTGTCCGGATACGTCTCGGCCGCGCCGATCCTGTTCGAGGGCTTCGTCCGCTCCGGCCTCGCCACCGTTCCGCTTCCCGGCCAGCCGGCCGGCGTCCGCCGCCCGAAACGCGACGAGTTGCCGGTGACGCTGGCGCGCTTCGGCGCCGGATCGGACGGGCTGGTGCAGGCAACGCCGGCCGAGCCCGCGCCGACGATCGTCTTTCCGCCCGACGGCGCGCGCGTCGACCTCGCCGCCAATTCGGCCGACGCCTCGCCGCTGGTGCTGAAGCTGCAGGGCGGCCGCGCGCCCTTCCGCTGGCTGGCCAACGGCAAGCCGCTGTCCGGCATCGACCGGCGCCGCACCGCCACCTGGCTGCCCGACGGCGCCGGCTATTCGACGCTCACCGTGATCGACGCCGCCGGCCGCGCGGCAAGCGTGAAGGTTTTCGTTGAATAGGATGCCGCAACCGATTCAGCGGATTGCGCTTCTTGGCCGGATGTCTGGCGCGAGGCCCCCCTCTCTGGCCTGCCGGCCATCTCCCCCTCAAGGGGGGAGATTATTCGCTTCGCCACCTTCGCCAATTTTCGACCTTAGAAAGGCGGGAGCCGCGCCGAAGCCAATCTCCCCCCTTGAGGGGGAGATGCCCGGCAGGGCAGAGAGGGGGGCCTCGCGCCGACCTCTGTGGGGAGCATTCTTCGCAGCGCTTGCGCTAGCAATCGCGAGCCCTCTCTCGGCTTACGCAGATGCCCCGCCCTTCGGCTTCGTCAGGCTCGCCGATGTCGATGCGACCATTCGCCAGGACATCCGCTATGCCGGGAACAAAAACTTCCTGCGCCGCCAGGTCGACGGCTATGAGGCGCCGGTCTGCATCCTGACTAGGCAGGCGGCAAAGGCGCTTTCAAGCGTCCAGAAAGCGATCGCACAAAAGGGCCTGACTCTGGTGGTCTTCGACTGCTACCGCCCGGCGCGGGCCGTCGCCGACATGGTCGGGTGGACGCGATCGGGCGGGCCTCCGGACCCGCAATGGTACCCCTCAGTGAACCGCGGCGACCTCATCGCCAAGGGGTATATCGGCGAGCTCTCCAACCATTCGCGCGGCTCGACCGTGGATCTCGCCATTGCGCCCGTTGCTGGCGCGGCCGCTCCCCGCCCTGCCTGCGGCGCTCCCGATGCCGAAACGCTCGATTTCGCCACCGGCTTCGACTGTTTCGACCAGGCCAGCGAAACCGCCCACCATCCGCTCCCCGGCAACGCGGCGGCAAACCGCAAGCGACTGGTCGAGGCCATGCGCGGCGCCGGTTTCCGCAACTACGCCCGCGAATGGTGGCACTTCACGCTGACGGACGAGCCGTTCCCGAAGCAACGCTTCGACTTTCCCGTCACCGCGCCTTAGAGGTCCAGCCGCGAAGGCCGACCTGTCGCCGCGCAGCCTTGCCTGAGGGCGGCCCGCTCCTAGATAGCGTCGGCCCGGCGAGGAGGCGGTCTATCTAATATGAGGAAACCATTTCCCCAAGGGGCAGGCGATCGGCGAAAAATTTCTCCGATAGGCCAAAAAAGGCAACATTGAATGCATCTAAATTCTATCAATTCGCTAGAGTTCGGTCGTCATCAACGGAGGCGGAAATGACCAAACCTCATTTCAAGAAATTGCTTGGCGCGCTGGTCGCCTCATCTGTCCAGTTCGGCGCGCTCGGTTTGGCGTTCGCCGATACGACCCTTCTCAACGTGTCCTACGATCCGACGCGTGAACTCTACAAGGCCTATGACGAGGCCTTCGCCGCGCACTGGAAGGCCGAGACCGGCGAGACCGTGACCATCCAGCAGTCGCATGGCGGATCGGGCGCGCAGGCTCGCGCCGTGATCGACGGCCTCGACGCCGATGTCGTGACGCTGGCGCTCGAAGGCGACATCAACGCCATCGTCTCGAAGGCGAAGAAGATCAATCCGGACTGGCGCAAAAAGTTCGAGAACAATTCGGCCCCTTACACCTCGACCATCATCTTCCTGGTCCGCAAGGGCAACCCCAAGGGCATCCATGACTGGAACGACCTGATCAAGGACGGCGTCCAGGTGATCACGCCCAACCCGAAGACCTCCGGCGGCGCGCGCTGGAACTATCTCGCCGCCTGGGCCTATGCCAACGCCAATGACGGCGGCGACGAGGCCAAGACCAAGGAATTCATCGCCAAGCTCTACTCCCAAGTGCCGGTCCTCGACACCGGCGCGCGCGGCTCGACCGTGACCTTCGCGCAAAAGGGCCTGGGCGACGTGCTGCTGGCCTGGGAAAACGAGGCCTATCTCGCGCTCGACGAATTCGGCGCCGACAATTTCGACATCGTCTATCCGCCGACCTCGATCCTGGCCGAACCGCCTGTCGCGGTGGTCGACGCCAATGTCGACGCCAAGGGCACGCGCAAGGTCGCCGAGGCATATCTCGGCTACCTCTACTCCAAGGAGGGCCAGACGCTGATCGCCAAGAACCACTATCGTCCGGCAAAGCCCGATCTGGTGCCCGCCGAGGACCTCGCCAAACTGCCCGAGATCAAGCTGATCACCATCGACGATCCGCTTTTCGGCGGCTGGAAGAAGGCGCAGCCTTATCATTTCGGCGATGGTGGTATATTCGACCAGATTTACAAGCCTGCCCAGTGAGGCGCGACGGCCTCGCGGCCGGGACATTCACCGACGGCAGTCTGGTCTGAATAAGAAGGGACGAACCAGAATTCCATGACCACAGCACCCGCGCCGGCGGGGTGGCGATTCAAGCAGCCGAGTGTCATTCCGGGTTTCGGACTGACGCTCGGCTTCTCGCTTGCCTACCTCACGCTCATCATCCTCATCCCGCTCTCCGGGCTGGTCTGGCGCTCGGCGGCACTCGGCTGGACCGATTTCTGGGCGATCGCTGCCGACCGCCGCACCATCAACGCGCTTGAAATCAGTTTCGGCACCGCCTTCATCGCCGCCGGCGTCAATGTCGTCTTCGGCACCATCGTCGCCTGGGTGCTGGTGCGCTACCGCTTTCCCGGCCGTCGCATCGTCGATGCCATGGTCGACCTGCCTTTCGCGCTCCCGACCGCCGTCGCCGGCATCGCGCTCACCACGCTTTACGCGCCGAACGGCTGGATCGGCAAATTGCTGATGCCGCTGGGCATCAAGGTCGCCTATACGCCGCTCGGCATCGTCATCGCGCTGGTGTTCATCGGCTTGCCCTTCGTCGTGCGCACCGTGCAGCCGATCATGGAAGAGCTCGACAAGGAGGTCGAGGAAGCGGCCGCCACGCTCGGCGCCAACCGTTTCCAGATCATCACCCGCATCCTGTTCCCGGGCCTGGCGCCGGCGATCATCACCGGCTTCTCGCTCGCCTTCGCGCGCGGTGTCGGCGAGTACGGCTCGGTCATCTTCATCGCCGGCAACCTGCCGTTCAAGTCGGAGATCGCACCGCTGCTGATCGTGATCAGGCTGGAGGAGTACAATTATCCGGCCGCCACCGCTATCGCAGCCATCATGCTGGCGCTGTCGTTCCTGATGCTGCTGGTCGTCAACCTGGCACAGTCATGGAGCCGCAAACGCTATGGCTGACCCCGAAATCAAATCCTACGAACCGCATCACGAAAGCCAGTCGGCGGCGGTCACCGAAAGCCGGCCGGTGCGCATCGTGGCGATGGCCGTGGCCTTCGCCTTCCTCGCCGTCTTCCTGCTCATGCCGCTGATCGTCGTCTTCCACGAGGCGCTGGCAAAGGGCGTCGGTGCCTATTCGGAGGCGCTGGCCAGTTCCGACACGCGCTCGGCCATCCGGCTGACACTGCTGGTGGCGGCGATCTCGGTGCCGCTCAACCTCGTCTTCGGCATTTCCGCCGCCTGGGCGATCGCCAAGTTCGAGTTCAAGGGCAAGGCCTTCCTGACCACCCTCATCGACCTGCCGTTCTCGGTCTCGCCCGTGATTTCCGGCCTGGTCTACGTGCTGCTGTTCGGCGCCCAGGGCGTGCTCGGCGCCTGGTTGAAGGCGCATGGCGTCGTCATCCTGTTCGCCGTGCCGGGCATCGTGCTCGCCACCGTCTTCGTCACCTTCCCCTTCGTTGCCCGCGAACTGATCCCGCTGATGCAGGAACAGGGCAATGGCGACGAGGAGGCCGCGCTTTCGCTCGGCGCCAATGGCTGGCAGACCTTCTGGTACGTGACGCTGCCGAACATCAAATGGGGCCTGCTCTACGGCGTCCTGCTCTGCAACGCCCGCGCCATGGGCGAGTTCGGCGCGGTGTCGGTGGTGTCGGGGCACATACGGGGCCTCACCAACACCATGCCGCTGCATGTCGAAATCCTCTACAACGAGTACAATGCCGTCGGCGCCTTCGCCGTCGCTTCGCTGCTTGCCGGCCTGGCGCTGGTGACGTTGGTCTTGAAAACACTTCTCGAGATGCGCTACGGCGCCGAGATCGCCGCCACGCGCGGACACTGAATGCATATCGCCCAAAAGCGCGAACCGGTTTTGGGATAACGGCAGGCACCGACAAAAGGGACGGTTTATGGAAGTTCGCGTTGCCAACGTGCGCAAGGAGTTTGAGCGGTTTCCTGCCCTCCACGACGTCTCGCTCGACATCAAGTCGGGCGAGCTGATCGCGCTGCTGGGCCCGTCCGGCTCCGGCAAGACGACGCTTCTGCGCCTGATCGCCGGGCTGGAGCGGCCGACCAAGGGCACGATCTTCTTCGGCGACGATGACGCCTCGCAGAAGTCGATACAGGAGCGCAATGTCGGCTTTGTCTTCCAGCACTACGCGCTGTTCCGCCACATGACCGTCGCCGACAATATCGGCTTCGGCCTCAAGGTCCGCCACGGCGCGGCACGCCCGCCGGCGCAGGAGATCCGTCGCCGCGCCTCGGAGCTTCTCGACCTCGTCCAGCTTTCGGGCCTGGAGAAGCGCTACCCGGCGCAGCTCTCGGGCGGCCAGCGCCAGCGCGTCGCGCTTGCCCGCGCCATGGCGATCGAACCGAAGGTGCTGTTGCTCGACGAGCCGTTCGGCGCGCTCGACGCCCAGGTGCGCCGTGAGCTTCGCCGCTGGTTGCGCGAGATCCACGACCGCACCGGCCACACCACGGTCTTCGTCACCCACGACCAGGAAGAGGCGCTGGAGCTCGCCGACCGCGTCGTGGTGATGAGCCAGGGCCGCATCGAGCAGGTCGGTTCCGCCGATGAAATCTACGACACCCCGAACTCGCCCTTCGTCTATAGCTTCATCGGCGAATCGAGCTGCCTGCCGGTCAAGGTCGAGAGCGGCGAGGTCTGGATCGCCGACCGGTCGATCGGCCTGTCCGCCCCGCATGCGGCCTCGGGCGACGCGCTGCTGTATTTCCGCCCCCATGACGTCGAACTGCTCGACGGCTGCAGCGGCTGCATCGCCGGCACCGTTGCCGCCAGCCGCCGCGTCGCCGGCACCAGGCGGGTGGAGCTCGAGATCGGCGGCGAGCGCCAGCGGGTCGAGGTCGAGCTGCCCGTCGATCATCCGGCGGCGCAGAAGAGCCGGGTGGCATTCAGGCCGCGGCGCTGGAAACTTTTCCCGGCGTCCGAGCCCGGAAAAGCCAGCTGAATCAGCCTGAAAGAAAATCCTAACAAGCATTTGTTTCGGCGGAATCTTTTCCGACGACGACACGATAGCGCCGGCTCGCATGTCTGGCGCTGGCCGGCCTTGTGCTATTATCCTGCGCCCTTGTTGCAACTCTCAAGGAGCCGGTTTTCATGAAGCGATTTTTGCTTGGCGCGGCGGCACTGGCCACCCTCTTCCTCGCATCCTCCGAGGCCTGGTCGGCCGACAGGTTGCTTAACGCGTCCTACGACGTCGGCCGCGAGCTGTTCGCCGAAGTCAACAAGGCCTTCGTCGCCGAACATCCGGGCGTGACGATCGACCAGTCGCATGCCGGGTCCTCCGCTCAGGCGCGCGCCATCGCCGAAGGGCTCGGCGCCGATGTCGTCACCTTGAACCAGGTCACCGATGTCGATTTCCTGGTCAAGAAGGGGCTCGTTTCCGCCGACTGGCAGAAGGATTTCCCAGACAACGCCTCGCCCTTCTATTCGCTGCCGTCCTTCCTGGTGCGCGCCGGCAACCCCAAGCACATCAAGGACTGGAACGATCTGGTGCGCGACGACGTGCAGGTGATCTTCCCCAACCCCAAGACATCGGGCAATGCGCGCTACACCTATCTCGCCGCCACCGCTTACGCCAAGGAGGCCTTCAAGGGCGACGACGCCAAGGTGAAGGAGTTCATCACCAAGCTGTTCAACAACGTGCCGGTCTTCGACACCGGCGGCCGTGCCGCCACAACGACCTTCGTGCAGCGCGAGATCGGCGACGTGCTGATCACCTTCGAATCGGAGACGCGCGGCATCCGCAAGGAGTATGGCGACGACAAGTTCGAGCAGGTCACGCCCTCGGTCAGCTTGCTGGCGGAATTCCCCGTCGCCATCGTCGGCAAGGTTGCCGACGAGCATGGCACGCGCGATCTCGCCAGGACCTATCTCGACTTCCTCTATACTTCCGAAGGCCAGGACATCCTTGCCCGCAACGGCAACCGCATCCGCGATACGGCGGTCGCGGCGAAGTACAAGGACCAGTTCCCCGATGTCCGCCTGCTGACGGTGGACGACGTCTTCGGCGGCTGGCCCAAGGTGCAGGCCGAGCATTTCGCCGCTGGCGGCCTGCTCGACCAGGCCTATGGCAGCCGCTGACGGCTCCAGCGCCTCGGCGTCGACCTGAACAGGAAAGCCGGCTTCGCCGGCTTTCCTCATTTCATGCGCCAGCAGGCCGATTCCTGGCAAAATCCCGACCTCATCTGTGAGAAACGTTACAAAGAATCAACGCGTTTGTGCCTAACGTGCCGTCGGGCGGCTTGTTTTGCGCGAAACGGCAATACGCGATCCGAGACGTCATGATTTGCACACAAACAACCGCCAGATGCAGGCGGTTGGGGTTTTTCATGAACTGAATCGGGCATGCTTACCAAAAAAGGCAAATACGGCCTCAAGGCCCTCGTGCATCTTTCCGGCCTGCCGGCCGGCCAGCTTGCATTCGTCAACGATATCGCCGTCGCCAACAACATTCCGAAGAAATTCCTCGACGCCATTCTGGGCGAGTTGCGCAATGCCGGCTTCGTCCAGAGCCGCAAGGGCAAGGAAGGCGGCTATCGCCTTGCCCGCCCGGCCTCCGAGATCAAGATCGGCCATGTCGTGCGTGTCCTCGACGGTCCGCTGGCGCCGATCCCCTGCGCCAGCCGCACGCAGTACCAGCGCTGCGAGGATTGCGACGAGGCGACCTGCCAGGTCCGGCACATGATGCTGGAAGTGCGCCAGGCGATCGCCGAAGTGCTCGACAACCGCAGCCTCGCCGCCATGCGCGACGCCGACAATGACGATTTCCCCGTCGAGCTGACGTCGCAGATCTAGAGCAATTCCAGGAAAAGCATGTAACGGTTAGGCTCGGCGACTTCGCCGTAGCCTTCCGTCCGGAATTGCGTAGAAACAAATAATTAGCCCGGACCTGAAGCTCCGCATCAAGGCCTGCGCCCGTCCCCTGGGCGCTCGAATGCTCGTGCCCGATTGCGCAGCGGCCATGGACGCAGTAGAGCGGCCTTTCGGACGCAACCAGGAACAGGCGGGACACCGATCCGATGAGGCTGCCGTGGTTCGGAAAATCCCGCAGGGCCGACCGCAGGAGATCGTCCCCCGTCCATCACACCGAGATCATCGCCGACGTGCCGGTGCCGGAGCGTGGCGAAGCGGTGCGCTTCTTCAGCCGCAGGCTGGTCGGGCCCGGCCGGCTGCGCCGCTTCTCGAACCGCGATCTTCGCGAAAGCCTGCTCTTTTCTTTCCTTCTCGTCGTCGCCGCGACACTGCCGGTCGTCTGGTGGGCGCCGATCTGCGCCTGGAGTTCGAAGCTTCGGCTGAAGCGCCATCTCCGCAAGGATTTTCCACGCTACGCCGCAGCGGTCCGCACCGTCCTTGGCGACCGCGTCGATGCGCAAGCGCTGTTCAGGCAATTGCTTGCCGCTGTTCATCGCCGGCAATTGCTGCTTGCCGCGCACCTCACCGGCCACGGCTGGTCGCCGGAAATCCGGCTGGAAGGGCTTGAGGGCCTGCGCGCGGCGCTGCGGCGCGGCCGCGGCGCCATCATCTGGTGCGATCAGTTCACCGCCCAGACCATCATCGGCAAGCGGGCCCTGCATGCCGCCGGCCTCGAAACGCACCAGGTCAGCGTCAACTTCCACGGCTTTTCAGACTCGGTTTTCGGCCTGCGTTTCCTCAACCGGCCGCTGATCGCGGTGGAGAACCGCTACCTCAAAAGCCGGGTCGTCTTCGAGCGCGGCGATGCCTACCAGGTGACGGTGCGCATGCAACGCATGCTGAGGGAAAACGGCATCGTCCTGATGACCAACACGACCCACGCGGGCACCACCTTCACAGAAGTCGGCATCGGGGAAAGCGGCTGGACCCAACTGGCCTCGGCTCCGGCAAACTTCGCCGCGCGAGGCGGAACGGCGCTGTTTGCCATGTCGACCTTCGAGACCGTGCCCTTTCGCGAATACCGCGCGGTCATCAGCCCCGAACTGGCGCCGCCGGCAAGGCCGGCATCCGCCGCGACAAGGGACATGGCGGCGAAGAACCTCGAAACGCAGGCGCGCTACATCCTGCTCAAGCGCGATCGCCTCCTGGAGGCGATGAAATTGTACCCGGAACAGATGATGGTATGGGCAGGCGCCCAGAGGTTCACCGAGCGGTCGGGCGACACGACGGACGCGGGCGCCGACATATCCTCATGAGGTCTTTGTCCTGAGTTCGTCAAGCACGCCGGCGACGATGTCGGAGATCGGGCCGGTGCCGTCCACGGTCAACGCCGGTTCATCCGCCGTCGGCGCTTCGAGGGTGGCGAACTGGCTGTCGACCAGGCTCGCCGGCATGAAATGCCCCTTGCGGCTGCCGACACGGCGCCTGGCGGTTTCCGCATCGATTTCCAGATAGACGAAGCGCAGCTCCGGGCAAAAGCCGAGCAGTCGCGCGCGGTAGCCGCGCTTCAGCGCCGAGCAGGCGGCGACCACGCTCTGCCCGTCGGCGATCGCGGCCGCGATACGCCCCCCGATCGCATCCAGCCAGCCGGCGCGCAATTCGTCGGTGAGCGGCTCACCGCTTGCCATGCGCGCCACGTTCTCGGGCGGATGCAGCCTGTCGCCCTCGACGAATGCCGCACCCAGCGCCGCCGCCAGCGACTCGCCGACTGCGGACTTGCCACAGCCGGCCACCCCCATCGCCACGATGGCCAGTGGCGGTCGGGCGTCGCTCGTCCGTGCCTCGCTCGGCAGCGGTCCAGCTTTTTCGGTCACGGTCAGCGGCTCGCCGGCGCCCGGCCGTAGAGCAGGAGCATGACGACGATGACCACGCCGTAGACGATCTGCCGCCCTGCCTCCGGCATCTGCATGACCGAGAGGATGGACTGCAGAAGCGTGATCAGGATGACGCCTGCGACGGTGCCCAGATAGGAACCGCGTCCGCCAAGGATCGAGGTGCCGCCGAGCACAACAGCAGCGATCGACGGCAACAGATAGGCATCGCCCATCGACTGCGCCGCCTTCGAAGCGTAACCGGCCAAAAGCACGCCGCCAAAGGCCGAGAGTCCGCCAGAAACCGCGAAGGCGACCATCACCACGCGGCGTGTGTCGATGCCCGAAAGATAGGCGGCGCGCTCCCGGTTACCGATGCCGTAGACGGCGCGGCCGAATCCGGTGCGGGTCAGCAGGAAGACCATGGCCGCTCCGATCAGCGCCCAGATGATGACGGCGTTGGGCACCGCCGGAATGGCAAAGCCGGTCGCCAGATAGCGCATCGCCGGCGTTGCCGAATCCTGCGGCGAGAAGCCTCCCGTGTAGACCACCATCAGCCCTTGCGCGACGGCATTGGTGGCCAGCGTGATGATCATCGAGGGGATGCGCAGGTACGCGACGCCGATGCCGTTGACGACGCCGATCGCGATGCCGCAGACAATGCCGAACGGGATGGCGAGCACCGACCCGAGCGGCCCGTAAGCCGCGGCCGCGCACGCCATCATGGCGCCGACCGCCACCGACCATGGCACCGACAGGTCGATCTGGCCGAGCAGGATGACCAGCATCATGCCGGTGGCGATGACGCCGAGGAACGATGCCACCTTGAGCTGCTGCAGCAGATATTCCGGCGACAGGAAGCTGCGCGAATAGAGGCTGCCGACAAGCAGGAGCAGCACGATGCAGGCGAAGGCGGTGACGACGGCCGGATCGGCGCGGCGAAGGAATTTCGGCATGCGCCCGGCAATGCCGCCGATGAGGGTCGTATCGCTCACAGGAACCACTCCAGCCGGTTGCGGACCCTGAACAGGGCGAAGGCGCCGAGGCTGACCGCGATCAGCAGGATAACGCCCTGGAACAGCGGCTGCCAGAGCGGGTCGAGGTCGAAGACGAAGAGCAGGTCGCCGATGGTGCGGAAGGCCAGCGCGCCGAAGATCGCGCCGAGCGCGCTGCCCTTGCCGCCGAACAGCGAGACGCCGCCGAGCACCACGGCGGCGATCGAAAACAGCGTGTAGGCGTTGCCGCTGGCATAGGCGGCGTCGCCCGTATAGGTGAAGAAGGTCAGGAACAGCCCGCCGATCGCGGCCAGCAGCCCGGCAAGCGTGTAGGCGACGAATTTTCCGCGCCGGATCGGCACGCCCGACATGTAGGCGGCGGTTTCCGAGGAGCCGGCGGCGTAGGCCGCGCGGCCAAGCTCCGAGCGGCTGAACGGCACCCACACGATCAGCACAACGACCGCCAGCGCGACCAGGCTCGCCGGGACCAGGCCGAACAGCCGCCCGGTGAGGGCGTCGGCAAGATCCTCATTGACCGAACCGCCGGGAAACGGCCGCAGCAGCAGCGCGAGGCCGAAATAGACGGCACCGGTGGCGATGGTGGCGACGATCGGCTGCAGCCGTCCATAGATGACGATGGCGCCGTTGATGGCGCCGCAGACGAGCCCGGTGCCGAGCACGGCGATGACGCCGAAGGCGGTCTCGAGGCCGGTGCCGATCACCAGCCAGGAAGCCAGGCAATTGGTCAGCGTGAAGATCATGCCGACCGAAAGGTCGATGCCGGCGGTGATCACCACCAGTGTCTGCGCCATGGCGACGAAGGCAAGCAGCACGCCTTTGTTGGCGGCCGTCTGCACGACATTGGCGGTAAAGCCGGCCGGATGGTTCGCGCTGTAGATCGCGAACATGGCGACGAAGATACCGAGTGCGAGCAACGTTCCGCGTTGCTCGGCCAGCCAGTAACGCCAATCCTTCACGCTACGATCCCCTTCATGCGCCCTCTCCCTGCAGCGGACCGGCGCCCTCGCCGTGGATGTTGAGCGCGCTGGCGATCAGCGCATGCTCGGTGATCTCGGCACCGACCAGCTCGCGCTTGACCGCCCCGTCATAGAGCACCAGCACCCGGTCGCAGCAGCCGATCAGTTCGTCATAGTCGGTCGAATAGAACAGGATCGCGGCCCCGGCGTCGGCGAGCTTGCGCATCAGTTGGTAGAGTTCCTGCTTGGTGCCGACATCGATGCCGCGTGTCGGGTCGTTGAGCAAGACGATGCGCGGCTGCCGCATCAGCCATTTGGCGATGACGACCTTCTGCTGGTTGCCGCCCGACAGCGCGCCGACCGGAATGTCGAGGCCGGCGGTCTTGATCGCGAGCAGCTCCACCATGTCGTCGATCAGCCGCTGCTCGGTCGCGCGGTCGATGACGCCGGCCTTCGACAGCCGGTCGAGCGCCGCGAAGGAAAGGTTCTCGCGCACCGTCATCGGCAGCATGAGCCCCTCGGTCTTGCGGTCCTCGGGGATGAGCGCCATGCCGATGCGGCCGTCGCGCGCGGCTGAGGGACTGGCGATGGAAACCGCCTTGCCATCGACCAGTATCTCGCCGGCAAGGCCGCGCAGCACGCCGAAGAAGGCAAGCAGCAACTCCCGCTGGCCCTGGCCGTCGAGGCCGCCGAGGCCGACGACCTCGCCCGCCCCGACGGTGAGCGAGACATTGTCCAGCCGGTCGGTCCAGCACAGGTTGCGCGCCTCCAGCACCGGGACGGCGGCACCGTGCCGCGCCGGCTTCGGCGGGAAGATGTGGCTGTATTCGCGTCCGATCATCAGTTCGACGACCTCGCTGTCACTCTTCGAGCCGGCCGCGTAGCTGGCGACGTTGCGGCCGTTGCGGAAGACGGTGCACTGGTCGGCAAGCTCGGCGATCTCGTTCATCCGGTGCGAGATGTAGAGCAGCGCCAGCCCCTCTTCCCGCAGCCGCTTCAGCACGCCGAAGATCTTGGCGACGTCGGTCGCGGTCAGCGCCGAGGTCGCCTCGTCGAGGATCAGGATGCGCGGCTTGCGGGCCAACGCCTTGGCGATCTCGACCATCTGCCTTCTTGAAAGTGGAAGGTCCTTCACCAGCGCCAGCGGGTGGATGTCGGAAGCACCGGCGCGGGCGAGCGCCTCTTCGGCGATACGGCGCTGCGCCTTGCGGTCGATCAGGCCGAAACGCTTCGGCGGATCGGAAATGACGATGTTGTCGGCGACGCTGAGCTCGGGGATCAGCGACAGCTCCTGGAAAATGCAGACGATCCCCGCCCGGTTGGCCGCCGCCGGCGAGGCGAAACTCACCTCGCTTCCGTCGAGCAGCATACGGCCCTCATCGGGCGCCACGACGCCGGCCATCACCTTGATCAGTGTCGACTTGCCGGCGCCGTTTTCGCCGAGAATGGCATGGATGCTGCCCGCCGTGACGGACAGCTCCGCCTTTTCCAGAGCCCGCACGCCGCCATAGCGTTTGGATATGCCTTGCATGCTAAAGAGCGGAACCGCGCCGTCCATCAGCCCTCCGAGGCAATTTGCTGTCGACAGGTGGCAAGCAGCCGGAGCCGCGGGAGATGCCCGCCGCTCCGGCCGGTCAGACTACTTGTTTTCCTTGGTCTGGCCCATGATTTCCTGCGCGGTGAAATTGATCCCGCAGGTCGGGAAGGAATTGCCGACGAAGAAATTGTCGGACTGATCGGGGAAGTAGTCCTGGCCTTCCTTGAAGTTCGGATCCTCGACGATCGCCAGCGGCAGTTTCACCGATTGCGGCACGACGTTGCCCTCGAGCGCCGAGATCGCCGTCTTGATCGCGACCGCCACCTGGGCGGGGCCGGTGCCGGCAGACGAGCACTTCAGGCCATCGGCGGCGTGCGCCGCGCAGAACTTGCGGAAGCCATTTTCGGTCTCGCCGCCGAACGGCACGAAAGCATGCTTTGCATCGATCATCGCCTGCACGATGCCGGTGTCGCCGCCCTGGCCGGTGATGCCGACGAACGGACCGTTGGTGGCGATGGCGTCGGCGGTGACCTTCTGCGCTGTCGGATCATCCCATTTGCCGGCGACTTCGGTGACGTCCCACTTCTTGCCCGAAGCGTCCAGGACCTCATGGATGCCATTGTGGCGATCGGTGTCGACCGAGGTACCGGCAACACCGCGTACTTCAAGGATCTTGCCGCCATCGGGTATATGGCTGATCAGCCACTTGGCCCACAGTTCTCCGAGGCCCTTCTGGTCGACATTGACGTTGATGGCATCCTTGGTGTCGAGGATGTTGTCGAAGGCGACAAGGACGACGCCGGCTTCCTTGGCGCGCTTGATCACCGGCCCGAAGGCCGTCGGGTTCTGGGCATTGACGACGATCGCATCAAAGCCGGAATCGATGAAGTTGTTGATCGCCGAAATCTGCGCCGGGACATCCTCGCCGGTCGATACGACCTTGAATTCCTTCAGCTTTGCCGCGACGTCCTTCTGCGCGGCATAGGCCTTGGCCGTCTGGATCATCTGGATGCGCCAGGTGTTGGCGATATAGCCGTTGGCGAGCGCGATGCGGTACGGGCCATCCTTCTTGGGGAATTTGAAGAACTGGGTGTCGGCCGCCCACGGCGCGAAGCAATCCGGCTCGGCTGCCGGCCCCTTGACGACTTCCGGCTCGGCGATCGCCGATGAGCTCAGCATGACGAATGCAGTGGCGGCAACGATGCCACCAACAAGTGACTTGATCATTGATATTCCTCCCGGTTGCAGTTCTGCTTGATGCTGCGTGGTTCTGGCGCCTATCCACATCTGGGAAGGCCCTCCAGCCTTGCCCATGACGCCTTTCAGGGTGGCGGTTTGCCACCCGATGCCCCTCCTCCATCTCCCTCAAGGAGAAAACAAAGCTAGCATATTATATATAATAAACAAGCATGAGCTGTCGCTTATATATAATAAACAGACCTCGATCTTGCTTTGAATTTTCGCGCGAAACAACTGGTAGCGCTACCATTGCGCAGTGTAAACCGGCATTTGCACAGTCGCTTCTGCGTGTTTCACCGTGCTGTGCTCTCGCGCCGCATCAGCTCGAAGCCGAGGTCGACAACACGCTGTCGCGGCCTCTCCCCCGCGATCGCCGCCAGCGCCATGGCGACTGCCTGGCGGCCGATTTCATAGCGATGGGTGCGGATGCTGGTGACCGACGGAAACGCCGCCTGCATCATGTCGAGATCGTTGAAGCCGACGATGCCGATGGTCTTGGGAACTTCGATAGCGGCGCGATGGCATTCGAACAGGACGCCAAGCGCGATATCGTCATTGTTGCAGAAAACCGCGTCGAGCGACGGCATCTTGGCCAACGCATCGCGAAGAAGCTCGCGACCGAGCGTCACGCTGGACAGCAGTGGCGTGGTGGTCACCAGCCGCGGGTCGAACAGGCCCGCCGCTTCCATGGCGGCGCGATAGCCGGCCAGGCGCCGCTGCGAGCGCGGGTCCATGCGGGCGCCGATGAAGCCGACCCGCCGGTAGCCCGCCTCGATCAGGTGCTCGGTCGCCGCCCGGCCGCCGTCGAAATGCGAAAAGCCGACCAGCATGTCGACCGGATCGGGACCGGTCTCCATGACCTGAACCACCGGGCAGCCGGCCGTCTCCAGCAGGCGGCGCGAGGTTGGCGTCTGGTCGATGCCGGCCACGATCAAAGCCGCCGGACGTTGCGGCGCGAACACCTGCAGGAGGCGCTCCTCTTCGAGGCCGGAATAATGGGTGTTGCCGAGCTGGATGCGGAAGGGACTGTCCGACAGGCTGTCATAGATGCCGCGCACGACCTCGGCGAAGACGTTGTTGGTGAGCGACGGCACCAGTACGCCGAACACCTCGGCGCGGGCCGAGGCCAGCGCCCTTGCGTTCGGATCGGGAACGTAGCCGAGCTCGTCGACGGCGGCCTGGATCTGGCGGCGCAGCTCTTCCGAAACCCGCCCCGGTTCGCGCAGCGCCCGCGATACGGTGATCGCGCCGACGCCGGCCTTGCGCGCCACGTCGGCGATGGTCGGACGGCCGCCGCCGCGGCGCGAGCGCGGCTTGGTCACCGCCCTGCCCTCGACGCCCCGCCATCTCCCAGGCTGGGCCGCGAAACGATGGTCTTTGTCGGTATCGCCATGCCAATCCCTCGCCGCGCCATTCTGGCGTCGCGCAGCCTGCCGCCCTTGTCAAGCAGGCGGGACCCCGCGGCCCGCCGTCAGGCCATCGCCATGGCGCTGCGCCGCGCCTTCCACATCAGCAGGAGGATGGCCGCCAGATTCACCAGGTTCCAGGCGATGCCGTTGAGGAAGGCGGCGGCATAGGAGCCGGTGAGATCATAGATCCAGCCCGACATCCAGCCGCCGACCGCCATGCCGAAGATGGTGGCCATCATGACGATGCCGACGCGCTGGCCGGCCTCCCTTGCCGGCATGTAGTCGCGTATGATGATCGCATAGCAGGGCACGATGCCGCCTTGCGACAGGCCGAAGACCAGCGACACGACATAGAGCGAGGCAAGCCCGTCGAAGGGGATGTAGAACAGCAGCGACAGGCATTGCAGCACCGAGCCGATCAGCAGCGTCCTCACCGCGCCGATGCGATCGGCAAGGAAGCCCGAGCCGATGCGGCTGGCGACGCCCGCCGCCAGCATGATCGACAGCATGTCGGCGCCATGCGCCATGCCATAGCCGAGGTCCATGCAATAGGCGACGATGTGCACCTGCGGCATCGACATCGCCATGCAGCAGCCGAAGCCGGCGACGACCAGCAGAAGCTGCAGCGCCGACGGCGAAAGCGAGATCGGCCGCACCGGACGGCCGCCGGCAGTGCCGGCCATCGCTTCATGCGGAGCGCCGCGCCGCAGCATCAGCACCAGCGGCACCATTGTGAGCAGGCAGACGACGCCGATCGCCGCGTAGGTGAAGCGCCAGCCTTCCGCCCGCATGATCGTCGGCATGACGAAGGGCCAGACCGCCCCGGCGAGGTAATTGCCCGATGCCGCCACCGTCACCGCGACGCCGCGGCGTCGGTTGAACCAATGCGAGATGTCGGCGATCAGCGGGCCGAAGATCGCCGACGTCCCGACGCCGATCAGAAGTCCCTGGACCAGGGTGAAGCCGAGGATCGAACTGGTGAGCGAGGCGAGCAGGAAACCGGCGCCGAGCGCCGTCGCGGAAACCAGCGCCGGGATCCAGTAGCCCACCCGGTCGATGGCGCGGCCGACCAGCACATTGCCGGCGGCAAAGCCGACCATGGTCGCGGTATAAGGCATCGAGGCCGCGGCACGATCGACGCCGAACTCCGCCTGCACCGCCGGCAGCACCACGACCACCGCCCACATGCCGACACCGCCGATCGTCGCCAGAACCACCGAGATGGCGAGCCGGATCCAGGCATAGGCGCTGTCGATGCCTGGGCTCTGGGCGCGGCTGGAGAAGGTGGTGGCCAAGGCGTTTCCTGTCCGCGGTGTTTTCGGGATCGAGCGGTTCGGCTCCACTATTCGGCGCATCGGCGGGCATCGAGCAGCGCCACGACAGGCAAATCCGTCGCTCCAGAAGCAAGGATCCCGCGGGAACAGACATCTCCGCGCTGAGTTTCCGTCATGAAAGGAGTGCTGCCATGACCGCGAAACGAAAATGGTCGGCCGAAGTGACCGGGCACAGCAACGCGATGGATCTCGAGGAGCATGTCTTCGAATCCGACGATGCCAGGAAGATCGCCGCCTCGCTCAAGCGATCGGCCGAGCACAGCGACCGGCGCAAGGCCGAGCCGTTCCAGTCCGCCATGTCGATGCTGAACTTCTACATCAACCGTGCCGGCAGCAACCTGCCGGCGGAACGCAAGCGAGTGCTGGAGAAGGCCAAGGACGAGCTGCGCGCCGCTTTCGGCCGCGAGCAAGACGATTGATTTCGCTCGGGTCGCGTCGTCTATCTTGATCTAATGACGTCGTCGGTGTTGGCGAGCAGCTTGCGCACCGCGGCGCGCGCCGCGTCCGGCCGCTGCAGCCGGATGTTCTTCTCGATCGCCTCATGCAGCTTCTGCGCATGCTGCAGGTCGTCGACCTCTCGCGTCGTGTAGCTGAACAGATGGTCGAACGCGGATTCGATCAGCACGCCGAGCGGCACCAGCAAGTCGTTGCCCGATGCCCTGAGAATGGCGAGGTGGAAGCGCGTGTCGGCGCGCGTCCGCTCCTGCAGCGTCGGCGCCTCGCCCATCTCGCGGCAGGCCTGGCTGATCTCGGCCATCTGTTCTTCGGTACGCCGCATCGCGGCGAAAGCCGTCGCCTCCGGCTCGATGATATGGCGGAATTCCTGCACCGTCTTCAGGAAGACCTCGCGGTCGGGCGAGGTCGCGTACCAGGCAAGCACGTCGCGGTCGAGCAGGTTCCAGCGCTCTTTCGGCTCCACCCAGCTGCCGATCTTCGGGCGCGATGCCAAAAGGCTCTTGGCCATCAGCATCTTGATCGCCTCGCGCACGGCCGAACGGCTGACGTCGAAGGTCTCCGACCATTTGGCCTCGTTGGGCAGGATGGTGCCCGGCGGATAGTCGCCGCGCACAATCCGAAGGCCGATCTCGCTGGCCAGCGAAGCATGCACGCTCGATCCCGGAATGCGCGGCGCATCGGCTCGGCGAATGGCGGCCTGGCGCTCGGCGGACGCCGCCTGCTCCGGTGATTTTTCCTTGTTCGGCTTCCCGTTCCGCATCTGCCCCAGAAAGTCCGGATTTCGGACCCTGTCAAGCACGGCAAGGCTGATGGAGCGCAAAGCCGGCGGCTGTGCACAGATCAGCCACGGCTTTGCGCCCCATCAGGCCGTTTTGACGTATTTGCGCCAGCTGTGCTCCGGACGGAAGCCGAGCAGGTCGCGCGCCTTGCGGTTGGAGAGCAGCGTCTCGTATTCGCCGAGCTCCGCCTTGACCGGCACGTTCGGATAGAACCGCTTCAGGAGTTCCGCTGTCGGCAGGTCGGACGAGGTGTCGTCGTTGGCGGCGTTGAACACCTGATAGCCGAGCCCGTCCTTCTCGATGGCGCGGAGCGTGATCTGGCCAAGGTCGCGGGCGTCGACATAGCTCCAGGCGATCCGCTTGCGGAAGCCCGGATCGGCGAACCATTTCGGGAACAGCGAATACTCATGCGGCTCGATGACGTTGCCGATGCGCAAGGCGTAGATGTCGGTGCCGTTGCGCTGCGCGAAGGCGCGCGCCGTCTTTTCGTTGACGATCTTGGACAGCGCGTAGCTGTCCATTGGATCGACGTCGTACTCCTCGTCGAGCGGGAAATATTTGGGATCGCGCGGCTCGTTGGCGAAGACCAGGCCGTAGGTCGTCTCGCTGGACGCAACCACCACCTTGCGGATGCCGAGTTTCACCGCCGCCTCGATGACATTGTAGGTGCCCATCGCGTTGATACGGAACACCTCGTTGTCGGGCGTGATCATGATGCGCGGGATGGCGGCGAAATGCACAACGGCGTCGACCGGCTGCGGACGCAGCGACGGATCGAACTCGTGCAGGCCCATATAGCTCGACAGCGCATTGAACACCTGGCCGCTGTCGGTGATGTCGGTGATCAACGTGCGCACTTTCGGATTGTCGAGCGGCTTGGTGTCGATGTTGAGCACCTGGCAGCCATGATCGACCAGATACTGCACGACGTGCCGCCCTGCCTTGCCGCTGCCGCCGGTGAACATGATCCGCTTCGTCATTTCGCTCTCCACATCGCTCGATATTGCCGTGTATTGTCAGACAATATTGCATTCCGCAACCATATGCGGCAAGAACAACGGCGAAATTATCGATAATCCCCAGACAGGACGGAACGACATGACCACCACCGCTGCGCGCGAAAAAATCGGCTTCATCGGCCTGGGCCTCATGGGGCACGGCATCGCCAAGAACATCGTCGACAAGGGCTATCCGTTGACCTTTCTCGGTCGCAAGAACCGCAAACCGGCGGAGGACCTGGCTGGCCGCGGCGCCACCGAAGCGGCGACGTCACGCGAGGTGGCGACATCATCCGACATCGTCTTCATCTGCGTCACCGGCTCGCGCGAGGTCGAAGCCATCATTCGCGGCCCCGGCGGCCTGAAGGAAGGCCTGAAGCAAGGCGCCGTGGTCGTCGATTGCTCGACCTCCGACCCGGTCTCGACGGTGGCGCTGGCGGCCGAACTCAAGGCGCTTGGCGTCGACTATGTCGACGCGCCGCTCAGCCGCACGCCGAAGGAGGCCTGGGAAGGCACGCTGGATGCCATGGTCGGCGCGCCCGACCCGGTTTTCAACAGGGTGAAGCCGGTGATCGAGACCTGGGCCGGCCGTATCGTCCATATCGGCGACACCGGCGACGGCCACCGCATGAAATTGCTCAACAATTTCATCTCGCTGGGCTACGCCGCGATCTATTCCGAGGCACTGGCGCTGGCCGAGAAGGTCGGCATCTCGCCGTCGCGCTTCGACAGCGTCATCCGCAACGGCCGCATGGACTGCCCCTTCTATCAGACCTTCATGCGCTGGACGCTGGAGGGCGACCGCGACGCGCATAAATTCTCCATCGCCAACGCTTTCAAGGACCTCACCTATCTGGAGTCCATGGCGGGCGCCGCCGGCATCGCCAATCCCCTCGGCAACGCCACCAAAAACTCCTTCGCCGGCGCCTATGCCGCCGGCCCGGCCGAGCAGTTCGTGCCGATGCTGGCGACCCATATCGGCAAGGTCAACGGCGTCGACCTGATGCCGTCGAAGGATGGCGTGAAGCAAAAGATCTGAGCGCGACCCAGGAAAAGCGGTACCGGTCGTCCGTCCGGCCGCGGTAAAACAAATGCTTAGAGCGGGACGCTGATTCTGCAGCTGAACGGCTTCGGGCCATGGAAGACGGACGTCGCGTCACCGCCGCGACCGCTGGATGACCTCGTCGGTGTTGGCGAGCAGCCTGTGCACGGCGTTCCTGGCGGCGGCCGGGCGTTTGAGGCGGATGCTCTTCTCGATCGCCTCGTGCAGCGACTGCGCCCGCCCCTGGTCGCTGTGCTCGCGCGTGACGAAGACGAACAGATGGTCGAGCGCCGATTCGATCAGCACGCCGAGCGGCACCAGAAGCTCGTTGCCGGAGGCGCGCAGGATGGCGAGGTGGAAGCGCGTGTCGGCGCGCGTGCGCTCCTGCAGGTTGGTGGCGGCCCCCATCTCGCGGCAGGCCTGGCTGATCTCCGCCATCTGCTCCTCGCTCCTGCGCATGGCGGCGAAGGCGCTGGCTTCCGGTTCGATGATGTGGCGGAACTCCTGCACCGTCTTCAGGAACAGCTCGCGATCCGGCGCCGTCGCATACCAGGCTAGCACATCGCGATCGAGCAGGTTCCAGCGCTCTTTCGGTTCGACCCAGCTGCCGATCTTGGGGCGCGACGCCAAAAGGCTCTTCGCCATCAGCATCTTGATCGCTTCGCGCACCGCCGAGCGGCTGACGTTGAAGGTCTCCGACCATTTGGCTTCGTTGGGCAGGATGGTGCCGGGCGGATAGTCGCCGCGCACGATCCTGAGGCCGATCTCGCTGGCCAGCGAGGCATGCACGCTGGACCCCGGGGTCCAGGCCATCTCTGGCCGTCGAGCGGTAACGGCAGGGCCGGCTATCGTCCCGGTACTGGCGGCGCGCTTTCTTGATCTGTCGTCCGGCATCGGCGTTCCGGCGTCGGCGCGCTGTCGTTGGGAAACTGTCCGGGATTGTCCGCACCCGCCGATGTCTTCGTCGAAAAACCAATGTCTCGTCGAAAGCAAGACGCATGGGCGCGTCAAAGCCGGAGCCTGCCGCCCCGACAATGCTGCCTGTCCTTGTCCCTGAGGGAAGTGACGGGGCGTCCTCGAAAGGACGCCCCGCTATCGCGGACTACTTCTGGATGCAGGTGTCGACCGTATCCTTGGTGCATTCGTCGAGGCCGGTGAAGACCGGATCGTCGACCTTCTTGCCTTCGATGAGGTCGATCATCACCGACGGCGCCTTGTAGCCCATTTCGAACGGCCGCTGGCCGACCAGCGCGGTCACCAGACCATCCCTGGCGATCGCCACCTCGTCGCCGATCGTGTCGGCGGCGCCGATGACGAAGGCGTTGCTGGCGATCTTGTCGGCCATCGGCTTGAACAGGTCGCGGTAGGGCTGCGGCGCGCCGAACAGCGGCCAGCCGCCCATGATGCCGAAGGCGTCGAGGTCGGGATTTGCGGCGAGGATGTCGGTCATCGCCTGCACGCCCTTGGCGCCGTCGTCATTGGTGAACACCGGGCAGCCGGCGACTTCCGTCCAGCCGCCTTCGCCGGCAAGCGCGGCGAGACCGTCCTTGCCCGACAGCGCGTCGCGCATGCCTTGCGCGCGGCGCAGGATGTTGTCGGCCGCCGGATTGCCCTCGATGGTGCAGATCTTGCCGCCATTGGGCTTGGCCTTCTTGATGTATTCACCGATCTTCTTGCCCATCAGATAGTTGTCGGTGCCGAGATAGGTCTTGCGAAGGCCCGCATCTTCCTTGGCAAGGTCGGCATCGACCGTCATGATCGGGATCGAGGGATTGGCGGTCTTGATCGTCTGCGCGATCAGCGGCGCATTCGAAGGCGAAATCGCCATCGCCACCGTGTCGGGCTTGCTCAGCATGTCCTGCACGATCTGGGCCTCGCCGGCCTCGTCCGAAGTCGATGCCGGGCCGGTGTAGAAGCATTCATATTCTGAGCTGGCGTTTTCCTTGTTCCACTTCTCGCAGCCCTGGTGGATGGCTTCGAAGAATGGGTTGTCGAGCCCCTTCACCACAATGACGAGCTGTTTCTTGGCCAGTGCCGGCCCGGCGCCCAACGCCATGACGGCGGCAGCGGCGAGCAAAAGTGATTTCCTCATATCAGTCCTCCCTTGAAACAGACGGGCACGGCGTGCCCGCCACGCAGATCAACCCGGTGCGCGAAAACAGAGCATCGTTTCACGAGCGCTCGTGCCCCGCCAGTCCAGGTCGATAAGCATTTCCAGATGCAATGCCGAACCGCGCTGACGAGAACTGCCGCCAAGTCCCGGACCGGTATCGCGCCCGCCGATTCCGCCCGCCCAGCCGGGTCGAAAGATCGGCATAATCTTCCTCCGATGCTTAGGTAATATCGGCTTGCGGCCAACGTCAATTGCTATTTGTCCTACAAAACGGATTTTTGCAAAAACATTCCTTCAATTCGTCCGACAATTGATTGACGCCTGCATGAGCATTTGCGTAAATGCGCCAAATCGCCGTTCCCGGGGGGAGCCGGGGAGAGCGGGGCCGCGGCAGAACCGCAGGCCGCAACAGGGAGGCATTAGGCTGGTGGCGGTTCTCGAACTCACCAACATCTCGAAGCATTTCGGCGCCATCCAGGCGGTCAACGACGTGTCATTGTCGATCGAGCCCGGCCAGGTCGTCGGCCTGATGGGCGACAACGGCGCCGGCAAGTCGACGCTGGTCAAGATGATCGCCGGCAATTTCCGCCCGAGCCATGGCAACATGCAGCTGGACGGCAAGGAGCTTGTCCTGCACAAGCCGGCGGAGGCCCGCCAGCACGGCATCGAGATCGTCCATCAGGACCTGGCGCTGTGCAACAACCTGACCGCCGCTGCCAATGTCTATCTCGGCCGTGAGCTGCGCAGGGGTGTCGGTCCGTTCCGCATCCTCGACTATGCCGCCATGTACAAGCGCGCCGGCCAGCTCTTCGCCGAACTGAAGTCCGAGACCCGCCCGCGCGATCTCGTCAAGCAGATGTCGGGCGGCCAGCGCCAGGCGGTGGCGATCGCCCGCACCATGCTGTCGCAGGCCAAGATCGTGCTGATGGACGAGCCGACCGCGGCGATCTCGGTGCGCCAGGTCGCCGAAGTCCTGAACCTGATCCGCCATTTGCGCGACCAGGGCATCGCGGTGGTGCTGATCAGCCACCGCATGCCCGACGTCTTTGACGTCGCCGACCGCGTCATCGTCATGCGGCGCGGCAGGAAAGTGGCCGACAAGACCATCGCGTCCAGCTCGCCCGAGGAGGTAACCGGTCTGATCACCGGCGCCATCGAGCAGGTCGCATGAGCACGGCAACCCTGGAATTTACGGTGCTGGCGCGGCCCGGCAGGAAAGGTCGATAATGGCAGTCACCCTTGACCAGACGATCGCGCAGAAGCAGCACACTTTCATGTCGCGGCTGCTTGGCAGCCAGACTTTCTGGGTGGTGATCGCGGTGATCCTCGCCTGCCTGTTCCTGTCCTTCGCCACCGACGCCTTCGCCACGCAGAAGAACCTCTACAACATCACCCGCAACATCACCTTCGTCGCCATCGTCGCGCTCGGCATGACCTTCGTCATCATCACCGGCGGCATCGACCTGTCGGTCGGCTCGGTGCTTTGCCTGTGCTCGATGGTGCTGGCCGTGACCATGCATGCCGGCTACGGCATCGAAGTCGGCATCCTCGCCACCATCCTGACAGCGCTCGTCATCGGTGCTTTCAACGGCATTCTGATCGCGTATCTCGGCTTTCCGCCGTTCGTGGTGACGCTCGGCATGCTGTCCATCGCGCGCAGCCTCGCCATGGTCGCCTCCAACAACACAGTCGTCTTCCAGTTCGGTCCGGACCACGACAAGCTGCTGGCGCTGGGCGGCGGCGCCTGGGTGTTCGGCATCGCCAATCCGGTGCTCTACATGATCCTTCTGGCGCTGATCACCGGCTTCACGCTGCGCTGGACCAAGTTCGGCCGGCACATCTTCGCCATCGGCGGCAACGAGCACGCGGCGACGCTGACCGGTGTTCCCGTCAAGCAGATCAAGGTCGCGGTCTACATGATCTCGGCGCTCTCCGCCGGCATTGCCGGCATCATCGAGACCGGCTGGCTGGGCGCCGTCACCACCAACATCGGCACCGGCATGGAATTGCAGGTGATTGCCGCCACCGTCATCGGCGGCGCCAACCTCGCGGGCGGCGTCGGCACCGCCTTCGGCGCCATCGTCGGTGCGGCGCTGATCGAGGTAATCCGCAACAGCCTCGGCCTGCTCGGCATCAACGCCTTCTGGCAAGGCACCTTCATCGGCGGCGCCATCCTGCTCGCAGTGCTGTTCGACCGTATCCGCAATTTCCGGCGCAGCGACTAGGCCGGACCGTATCCGGCTCCTATCGCTCAGTCTGAAAATCCGCCCGTGCGGCGAAAGGCGCCTGTGAGGCCTGGCGCACGCGCCTTGACGAGCGCCCGACGCCCGCCGCACAATCCCTGGGCGGGCGAAGGGAGGCCAGTCGCCCGCGGGAGGATATACCCATGACGGAAGCGATCAGGCTCTACTGGGGCCGGTTCGGACATGTTTCTGTCCTGAATGTCGCCAACGACTTCGTCACCCATGCCCATGTCGAGGCTCATCTCATCATCTGGCTGGACGGCACGGCCGGCGAGATGACCATCGGCCGCGAGACGGTGCGGCTCGGACCAGACACCGCCGCCGGCATCAACTCCTTCCAGCCGCACAGCCATGCCTTGTCGCACGATGGCAGGCCGGGCCTGTTCCTCGCCTTTTACATCGATCCCGACTGGGCTCGCCGGCGCCGTGACCTGCCCTCGTCGGCGCCGCTGTTCGCGCAGGCGGCGATCACGCTGGAGCCGTGGCTGCACCAGGCGGCGGCGCACCTGCTTGATCATCTCAGCGACAATGAGAGCATCGACGACATCGCCAATTACGAGATCGAGCGCTTCATCGACAGCGTGCTCGACGCCGCCGACGCCTCGGCGCCGCATGTGGCGCGCGGCCGCGTCAACACCATGCAGGATTTCCGCGTCCGCAAGGCGATCCAGCTGATGAAGGCCAATGTCTGCGAACGCATCTCCTTCGACGACGTGGCCCGCAGCGTCGGCCTGTCGAGGCCGCATTTCTTCGCCCTGTTCAAGGAACAGACCAATCTGACGCCTAACGTCTACTGGAACACGCTGCGGATGGAGGAAGCCGTGCGCCAGCTGCAATGGTCGCAGGAACCGCTGATCTCGGTCGCCTGCAATCTCGGCTTCACCACCCAGGGCAATTTCTCGCGCTTCTTCCGCGACCATGTCGGCGTGCCGCCGACGCTCTATCGCGAGGCCGCGCGAGCGATGGCCTGAGCGGCCCTGGCTGCAGCGGCTCTATTTTCAGACTGATTGATAGGCACTCAAGACGCATTGATAAGCGCCGGCTGCCTGTGCGCCCTACCCTTTCCGCCATACGCATCCGCAAGGGAACGGCTCCATGGCGAAAGTCACCATCTCCAGCGTCATCGACGCGCCGATCGAACAGGTCTGGGCGCGGATACGCGACTTCAACGGCCTGCCGGGCTGGCACCCGCGCATGGTCGAAAGCCATATCGAGGACGGCAAGGACGCAAGCACGGTTGGCTGCGTGCGCAACTTCCAGCTCGTCAGCGGCGCCCGCCTGCGCGAAAAGCTGCTCGACTTCTCCGACGAGAAGTTTCTGGTCAGCTACTCCATCCTCGAGACCCCGCAGCCGATCACCAATCACAAAGCCACGCTGCAGTTGCGGCGTGTCACCGACGGCGACCGCACCTTTGCCGAATGGAGCGCGAGCTTCGACGCCGCTCCCGAGGAAGCCGACAAGCTCGCCAAAGGCATGGGCGCCAATGTCTTCCAGGGCGGCTTCAACGCGCTGAAGAGCCATTTCGCCGGCCAAAGCTGAGCCAAGGAGCGTGCCATGGCGCTTGCCCTCCAGACATTCCCGACGGTGAAGGACGCGAACGCGGCACTGCAGGCCGCCGGCACGCGCTATCTCGGCGGCGGCACGTTGGTCGTGCGCGCCGCCAATGAAGGCGATGTCTCTGTCTCCGGCCTCGTCCGCGCCACCGAACCGTCACTGTCGGCGATCGCCGTTTCCGGCGGCAAGGTTCGCCTCGGCGCCTCCGTCACCATGGCTGCGATCGCCCGCCACCCGGAGCTCGCATGGCTCGCGCCCGCCGCGCGCGCCGTCGGCGGCCCGGCGATCCGCAACATGGCAAGCGTCGGCGGCAATCTCTTTGCGCCTGCGCCCTACGGCGACTTCGCCGTCGCGCTGCTTGCGCTGGACGCGAGCGTCGCCGCCGAGGATGGCGAAGTGCCGATCGAGACCTTCCTGGCCGGACGCGACGCCAGCCGTTCCATCGTCACCTCCGTCACCTTCGCCTTGCCCCGCCCGGAGAGCTTCCGCTTTCTCAAAGTGTCGCGGATCAAGCCCAAGGGCATTTCGGTGCTCAGCATCGCCGCGTTGCTGGAACGGGCCGACGACGGCACGATCACTTCCGCGCGCATTGGGCTTGGCTGCATGGCCGACCGGCCGATGCGCGCCCGGGCGGCCGAGAAGGCGCTGCTCGGCTGCCGGCTGACGCGCGGGGAGATCGCGCCGGCGCTGGCCGTGGCAAACGAGGGCATAGCGCCGATCACCGATCCGGTCGCCAGCGCCTGGTATCGCGCCGAAGTGCTGCCGGTTCATCTCGGTCGGCTGCTGCTCGCATGATGCCTGTCGCCCAAAAGCGCTTAGCGGTTTTGGAATTGCGACAGGCAGGAAGTCTCACACGTCGGGGGCGCGCGTCTGTCCGGATATCCGGGCAGGCGCGCTGGGAGGAAAGACATGGCGAAGGTCCCGGTCCTGTTCACGCTCAACGGCTCGGAAAAAGCCGAGTTCATCGACAGCGGCACGACGCTGCTCCACGCGCTCCGCGACAAGATCGGCGATACCTCGCCGAAAGGCGGCTGCCACCAGGGCACCTGCGGCGCCTGCTCGGTCATCGTCGATGGTGAGCTGAGGCTCTCCTGCCTGACGCTGGCCGAGACCTGCAACGGCGCCGTCATCGGGACCACGGCAGGTCTCGCCGAGGGCGGCGTGCTGCATCCGCTGCAGCGCGCCTTCCTCGATGCCTTCGCCACCCAATGCGGCTTCTGCACGCCGGGCATGATCATGGCCGCCAAGGTGTTGCTCGACCGCACGCCCAGTCCCAGCCGCGAAGAGGTGGTCGAGGCGCTGTCCGGCAACATCTGCCGCTGCACCGGCTATGAGCCGATCATCCAGGCCGTGCTCACCGCCGCGCGCGCCAATTCGCAGAACGCGGCCTGAGGGGACCAAGAGAATGGAACTGCGCAAGAGCTATTTCGCCGATCAGCGCAAGGACGGCCTCAACGAGATCGGACAGCCGAGGCCGCGGCTCGATTCGCCCGGCCATGTCACCGGCAAGACCGTCTATTTCGCCGACCGCAATTTTCCGGGCATGCTGCATTTGAAGATGGTGCGCAGCCCGCACCATCACGCCCGCATCCGCGCGATCGACACCTCGGAAGCCGAGAAGCACCCGGGCGTGGTGAAGGTGCTGACGGCCAAGGACGTGCCGCACAATGTCTACACCATCCTGATCCTGATCCAGATCGGGCCGGAGGACGAAACCGTGCTCGCCGACGGCAAGGTTCGCTGGAAGGGCGAGGCGGTGGTTGCGGTGCTGGCCGAGACCGAACGTGCGGCGCAGGAGGCGGCGGCCAAGGTCAAGGTCGACTACGAGGTGCTGCCCGCCGTCTTCGACATGGAGGAAGCGCTGAAGCCCGGCGCGCCGCTCGTCAACGAATACCACGGCCAGAACCACTACCTGTATGACAGCGGCGAGTGCCGCAAGGTGCGCTTCGGCGATGTCGAGGCGGGCTTTGCCGAGGCCGACCACATCCTCGAGCAGACCTACCAGTCCTCGCCGATCGAGCATGCGCCGACCGAGACGACCGGCTGTGTCGTGGCGCCCGAGGGCAACGACCGCTTCACTTGCTACACCAACACGCAGGCGATGTTCTTCACCCTCGACAACGCCTCGATCATCCTGCAAATGCCGGGCTCGAAACTGCATTTCGTCGGCGGCACGGTCGGCGGCGGTTTCGGCGGCAAGGTCGACGTCATCGTCGAACCGATTGCCATCCTCGGCGCAAAATTAACCGGGCGACCGGTCTGTTTCATCTACAGCCGCGAGGAGGAGATGCAGATTTCGTCGCCCCGCGCGGCCGAAAAGATCGTGATCAAGGACGGCGTCATGAAGGACGGCCGCATCGTCGCCCGCAAGGTGACCGGCTACACCGACGCCGGCGCCTATTCGCGCCATTCGCCCTATGGCGCGCAGAAGGGTGCGGCGCACTATCCCGGTCCCTACACGATCCCCAATGTCTGGATCGACACTTATTGCGTCTACACCAACCGCACCCCCTCCTCCGCCATGCGCGGCTTCGGCGTCACCATCGGCGACTTCGCGCTTGAGGTGCAGATGGACAAGCTGGCGCGGCTGATCGCCATGGACCCGCTCGAGTTCCGCTTCATCAACGCCTACCGCGACGGCGACATGAAGGCGCATCGCCAGCCGACCGAGGGCGCAGCGCTGATCGAGTGCATGCAGGAAGCCTCGCGCGCCGCCAACTGGCCGGTGGCGGAGAAATTCATGGCGATGTCGTCCTACAGGAAGGGAGGCTGAGATGGCGATCCGGCGCGGACGCGGCGTCGCCGCGATCAACTATCCGACCGGCATGAACCTCGGTGGCGACCCCACCCAGGCGCTGGTCCATTCGACCCCGACCGGCAATTTCATGGTCACGCTCTCCAGCGTCGACCTCGGCCAGGGCATGAAGCAGATCATGGCGCAGATCTGCGCCGAGACCATCGGCGTACCGACCGACCGCGTCATCATCGACACCGCCGACACCGACACCGGGCCGCACTGCATGGGCACCTTCGCCTCGCGCGGCACGCACCGCGCCGGCAACGCCGTCATTCAGGCGGCCAGGGAAGCCCGCCAGGTGATGCTGGAAGTGGCGGCGGAAGAGCTGGAAGTCAACGCCTCGGACCTCGAGACCGACGGCCAGGGCAACATATTGGTGAAGGGCGCGCCGCAGAAATCGATCTCGATCTTCGACGTCGCGCTGTCGGCGCATTTCAAGCGCGGCCGCTCGATCTCCGGCCGCGGCATGTTTTTGATCCCGCGCTCCTATCCGGAGAAGGAGACCGGCGCGATGAAGCCGTCGACCTGCTACGCGCATGCCTGTACGGTGGCCGAGGTCGAGGTCGACGACGAAACCGGCGAGGTGACGGTGCTCAACGTCAAGAACGTCTTCGAGATCGGCCGCGCGCTGAACCCCAAAATGGTCGAGCAGCAGCTCGTCGGCGGTTCCTGGATGGGCATCAGCCACGCGCTCTACGAGACGACCGAGCCCTACTATCCGAACCGCGACCATGGCGGCACCGACTTCAACCAATATCTGATGCCGGGTCCCGGCGATCTCGCCGAGACCGAGATCATCGTGCTGGAACGGCCGTCAGCGGACGGTCCCTTCGGCGCCAAGGGGCCGGGCGAGATGTGCGCCAACCCGCAGATCCCGGCGGTCGCCAATGCCGTCTTCGACGCCGTTGGCGTGCGCATCGACACTTTGCCGATCACGCCCGAGCGCATCCTGCGCGCGCTGAAGGCGCAGGCCGCGGGCTGAGCGGACAATGACCCGCGCCGACGCCGAACAGATCGCGGCTTCGCCGGAAGCGGTGGCGGCGCGCCTTGCCGCCTCGCGCTATCTCGCCGACGACAGCCTTGCGACCGCAATCTTCCTGGCGATCCGGCTGGGAAAACCGCTGCTGCTCGAAGGCGCGCCGGGCGTCGGCAAGACCGAAGCCGCCAAGGCGTTGGCCGAATTGCTCGGCCGTGAGCTGGTGCGCCTGCAATGCTACGAGGGCATCGACGCCGCGCATGCGCTCTATGAATGGAACTACCAGCGCCAGCTGCTCGCCATCCGCCATGCCGGCGAGCACGAGATCGACATCTATGACGATCGCTTCCTGATCGCGCGGCCGCTGCTGCAGGTCCTGCGCGCGCCGGAGCAGCGTGTGCTTCTGGTCGACGAGATCGACCGCTCCGATCACGAATTCGAAGCCCTGCTGCTGGAATTTCTCTCCGATTTCCAGATCAGCATCCCGGAACGCGGCACGATCCGCGCCGCAACGCTGCCGATTGCCATCCTGACCTCCAACCGCACCCGCGAGCTGGCCGAGGCGCTGCGCCGGCGCTGCGTCTACCACTGGATCGGCTACCCCGACGCCGCGCGCGAAGCCGAGATCATCATGCTGCGCGCGGGCGATGTCGCCGAGGCGACGGCGCGTGCGGTGGCCAATGCCGTGCAGCAGATCCGCGCCCGCCCGCTGGCCAAGCCGCCCGGCATTGCCGAGGCGGTGGAATGGGCGAATGCCGCCACCATTCTCGAAAAGGGCGGCAACCAGTGGCCGGAAGCCTTTCGCCGCGCCATCGGCTTGCTGATCAAGGACGAGGAGGATCTGTCCGTGATCGCGCCGGAACTTGGGAGGATCGTCGAGGAGTCACTGGCGTGAGCCGCGACCTCAACAATCCCTTCTCCCCGTTCACGGGGAGAAGGTGCCCCGAAGGGGCGGATGAGGGGCGGCGCCAACATGGGCAGACGATGGCGCTGCCCCTCACCTGCCTGCCGGCATCCTCTCCCCGTGAACGGGGCGAGGAAAGCTTGCCCCGCGCCGCCGCGCCCTTCCTTGGCTTTGCCCGCCTGTTGCGCCGCCACGCCTTCGCCGTCGCGCCGGAACAAGCCAGCAGCTTCATGCAGGCGGTGACACTGCTTGGGCCGCGCTCGATGAACGACATCCGCGAGGCCGCACTTGCCACGCTCGCGCCTTCGCCCGACCGTCGCATCGAATTCGACGCACATTTCCGCAGCCACTTCTATGGCGACGTAGAACCGTCGATCGAGGGCGAAGAGGATGAAACCCGCATCAAGGACGATCGTGGCACGCGCGAGGAAGAAAGCCAGGCCGCTCGCCAGGAGAAAGGCGGCGAGCTGTCCTCGGCGCGCGAGCAGTTGAGCAGCCGCGATTTCCAGCGCGACGCCGACGGTCTTGGCGCATTCCGCCGCGGGCTCGCCTCCGCCCTGCCCGCCCGTCGCTCCTTCCGCACCATCCGCACCCGCTCGCGCGGCACGCTCGATCTCAGGCGTTCGCTCAGCGAAATCGTCAGCGCCGACGGCGATATTCCTTCGCCGCAGCTCCGCCGCCGTCAGACCGTGCCGCGCAAGCTGCTCCTGCTCATCGACGTCTCCGGCTCGATGAAGCTCCACACCACCGATTACCTGAAGTTGGCGCACGCCGCCGTGCAGGGCGCCGACCGTGCAGAAGTCTTCACCTTCGGCACTCGGCTCACGCGCATCACCTCGGCGCTGCGGGTCCGCGATCGCGACCAGGCGCTCGCCCGGGCGGCGGCTTTGGTCGACGACTGGGACGGCGGCACTCGCATGGGGCCGACGCTGCTCGCCTTCCTTTCGGTGCCACGGTTTTCCGCCTTCGCCCGCGGCGCGGCGGTGGTCATCCTTTCGGATGCGCTGGAGCGCGGCGACCACGCCGATCTCGAGACCGCGATGCGTCGCCTGAGCGCCCGCGCCTTCCGATTGTCGCTGGCGACGCCGCTCGCCGGCGATCCGCGTTTCCGGCCGGCGACGGCGGCGCTGCGCGCCATCCTGCCGGTGCTCGACGATTTGGTCGACGGCTCGTCGCTGAAGAGCCTCACGGATTTCATCCTGTCGCTCGCCCGGCCCGCTCCGTCGGCCGAGGCCATCTGGAAAAGGGTATCGTGATGCAGAAGGCGATCGACTCGCATTTCCACATCTGGCGCCAGAAGGACCAGCCCTGGCTGGTGGGACCGATGGTGCCGCGCATCTTCGGCCCCTACGAGCCGATCCGCCGCGACTATCCAATCGAGGAATTCCTCGAAGACCAGAGGGGGTCTGGCGTCGAAAAGACCGTCTATGTCCAGACCAACTGGGCCAAGGAGGATTTCGAGAAGGAAGTCGCCTTCCTACAGAAGACCGCCGACGAAACGGGCTGGCCGCACGCCATCGTCGGCTTTGCCGACATGACCGTCGACGATGTCCGGCCGCAGATCGACCGGCTGATGAAATACAAGCTGCTGCGCGGCGTGCGCATGCAGTTGCACTGGCACGAGACGCCGGCTTTCCGCTTCGCCGCCTCGGCAGACCAGGTCATCGATCCCACAGTGCGGAAGAATGTGGCGCGGCTGAAGGACTACGGCCTGTCCTTCGACCTCCAGCTTTTCCCGGCGCAGATGAAGGACGGCCTGACGCTGGTCGGCGAGAACCCTCAGACCAACTTCATCCTCACCCATGCCGGCATGCTGACCGGCATGGAACCGGAAACCACCGAGGCATGGAAGACCGGCCTGCGCACGCTCTCCGCCGCGCCCAATGTCTACGCCAAGCTGTCCGGCCTCGGCACCTTCGTCCACCGCAACGATCCGGCGCTGATCGCCTACATCGTCGACAACGCGATCGATATCCTCGGCTCGGACCATCTGATGTTCGGCTCGAATTTCCCGATCGAGAAGCTGTGGACCAGCCACGCCGAGCTGATCAAGGCGCACCGCGCGGCGGTGGCCAGGCACGGCGCGGCGGCAGAAGCGGATATCTTCTGGATCACTGCGGAAAGGGTTTATCGACCGGCATGAGAGCCTGCACCCCTGTGGGAGACGGTGGATCGGCGCGCGGCCCGAGACGGATGAGGGCGCGACCAAAGGCGGAGCGAAGTTTATCTCGGCGATCGGCCCAAAATCCGGATGTCAATTCCGCGGCGAATGGCCTGAAACCTCGGCGCCCGCCGCCGGCGGCAGCACCAGGAAGCGGAAGGCGGCCGCAAGGCCGATTCCGCCGACCACCAGGAAGGCGATGCGGAAATCGACGAGATCGAGTGCTGCCCCGCCCCTCGCGATCTGCGACAGATTGAGGACCGCCGCCGCGACCGCCACGCCGAACAGCATCGATATCTGCTGCAGCATGCTGGACAGCGTCGCCGCCGAACTGCGCTGCGCGCCCGAGATATCGGCGAAAGCCAGCGTGTTGAGCGCGGTGAACTGCATCGAACGCGACAGGCCGGCGACCAGCATCAGCGCCACCACCAGCGCCTGCGGCGTTTCAGGCGAGATCGCCGCGCAGGCCATCACCGCGAGCGAGGCGATCAGGCCGTTGACGACCAGCACGCGACGGAAGCCGAAACGCCTCAGCGTCGGCGTCGTCACCGCCTTCATGCCGAGATTGCCGAGGAAATAGGCCAGGACGAGCAAGCCGGCATCGACCGGCCGCAAGCCGAAGCCGACCTGGAACAGCAGCGGCAGCAGGAACGGGGTGGCATTGATCGACACCCGGAAAATCGTTCCGGCCGACAGCGTCGAGATGGCGAAGGTCAGGACCTTGAATGCCTTGAGGTCGAGCAGCGGATGCGGCGTGCGCGCGAGGTGCCGCACCGCCAGCCAGCCGACCAGCACGCCGGCGGCAATCAGCGCCACGGTCGGCAAGACGCCGTCCTCAGGATGCGCGATGCGCTCCAGCCCGTAGAGCATCGCGGCGAGCCCGAGCGAGGTGAGCACGAACCCCGGCCAGTCGAGCGGCCTGGTCTCGGCTTCGCGGTCGCCCGGAACGAAGCGGGCGACCAGCAGCAGGCCGGCCAGGCCGAGCGGGATGTTGATGAAGAAATTCCAGTGCCAGGAGAGATAGGTGGTGATGAAGCCGCCAAGCACCGGTCCGACCACCGGCGCGAACAGCGCCGGCCAGGTGATCAGCGCGGTGGCGGCGATCAGCTCCGACTTCGACGCATTGCGCAGCACCAGGATGCGGCCAACCGGCGTCATCAGCGCGCTGCCAAGACCCTGCACGACGCGGGCGGCGACAAATTGCGAAAGGTTATGTGAGAAGCCGCAGGCGATCGAGGCCAGGGTGAACAGGGCGATGGCGACCAGGAAGACGTTGCGCGCGCCGAAACGGTCGGCAAGCCAGCCGGACAGCGGCACGAACACGGCCATGGCCAGCATGTAAACGGTGATGCCGATGCTCATCGCCACCGCCGGCACGCCGAAGGACTGGCCCATTTGCGGCAGCGACGTCGAGATGATCGTCGAATCCAAGAGCTGCATGAAGAAGGCGACGGCGACGATCAGCGCCACGCGCCGTGCCTGGCGCGCCGGCATGGCTGTCGACGGCTGGGACAACATCGGATTGTCGGGGATGCTGCTCATGACGGACCTGGTTTGAACAGCATTGGACCAGCCTAGTCCAGTGGTTATCCAACAAACTTTTGTGGTGCCTCGCCGCCTGTTATGGGAAAGTGGGCCTAAGAGGGGAAATGGGATGAAGCCCATCTATATCGACTATCTCAACGCTCTCGATATCGAAGCGCTGGCGATGACCGATGCCGAGATCATCGGCGCGGTCGAGGCCGGCCTTGTCGCGCAAGGCAAGGGCCAGACGGTGATCGAACCGCGCGTCCATCTCGAGCCGGACCCGTCATTCCACGGCCATTTCAATGTCTTGCGCGGCTACGTGGCGCCGCTCGACGCCGCCGGCGTCAAGATCGTCGGCGACTACGTCGACAACTATCTGCACGGCCTGCCTTCGGAATTCGGCATCCTCAATTTGTTCGATCCACGCACCGGCACGCCGCGCGCCATCCTCGACGCCACCGTCATCACCGACATGCGCACCGGCGCCGTCACCGCCATCGGCGCCAAGCACCTGGCGAAGAAGACATCCAAGGTGCTCGGCCATATCGGCGCGCGCGGCACCGCCTACTGGAACGTCCGCCTGCTCGACCATCTCTTCGACTTCGACGAGATCCGCGTCCATTCGCGCCGGCCGGAAAGCCGCGATGCTTTCGCGGCGAAACTGTCGGCCGACCTCGGCAAGAAAGTCACCGCGGTCGGCGACTGGAAAAGCTGCGTCGACGGAGCCGACATCGTCGTCGAGGCCTCGCGGCTCAACGAACCGCAGCCACTGCTCAAGACCGAATGGATCAAGCCGGGCGCGCTTGTAGTGCCCTATGGCACGATGAGCGCGGTGGAGCTGTCCTTGACCGATATCATGGGCAAGATCGTCGTCGACGATTGGGGCCAGTGCAAGAGCGGCAAGTTCGGCTCGCTGCGCGCCCATGTCGAGACCGGGCGGCTGAGCGAGGCGACGTTGCATGCCGAACTCGGCCAGATCGCCGCCGGCCTGAAGCCTGGCCGCCAGGGCGACCACGAGACCATCCTGTTCTGGCATCGCGGCCTGTCGCTCTCAGACATCGCGCTCGGCAAGGCGATGCTGGCCAAGGCCGGCACGCAAGGCGTCGGCCAGAGGCTGCGTTTCGCATGACCCCGCTCGTCCTCACCGGCGCCGGCGTCAGCATCGAGGATGTCGCCGCTGCCGCGCGCAATGCGGCCAAGGTGGAGGTCACGCCCTCCGTCATGGAACACCTGGCCAAGGCGCGCAAAGTCCTCGATGAAGCTGCCGCCGCCGGCCAGCAGATCTACGGCCTGAACACCGGGCTCGGCGCCAATCTCGGCACCGCAGTCGAGGGCGACGCCAGCGCCTTCCAGCGCCAGCTTCTCGATGGGCGCGGCGCCGCGGTGGGTGACGCGTTGCCCATCCAGCTCGTGCGGGCAGCGATGTTTGCCCGCATCGCCATGCTTTCAGCCGGCGGCTCCGGCCTGTCGCCGCATGTGTTCAGCGCGCTGGTCGAAATGCTGAACGCAGGCGTGCATCCGGTGATGCCGGCGCTCGGCTCGATCGGCGCCGGCGACCTGGTGATGATGACGGCGATCGCCCACACGCTGATCGGCGAAGGCGACGCCGACTACCAAAGCCGGCGCATGCCTTCGGCCAAGGCGCTTATGATGGCGCGCCTCCCACCGGTCAGCCTGGCGCCGAAGGACGGCTTGTCGCTGATCAATGCTTCGGCGGTCTCCACCGGCGCCGGCGCACTGGCACTTGTCGACGCGCTGTCGGCGATGGAACAGCAGCAGCAGGCCGGCGCGCTGACCATGGAAGCGCTTGCGGCCAACCGCACCATTCTCGATCCGCGCCTGCATGTCGCGCGGCCCGCGGCCTGCCAATTGCTGGCGGCAAGGACGCTGCGCGACCTGCTGGCGCGCGATCATGAAACGACGCAGACGAGCTTGCAGGATCCGCTGTCGATCCGCTGCATGCCCTCGATCCACGGGGCGCTGATCCAGGCGATCGATCATGCCAGGCTGGCGGTAGAGATCGAGCTCAACGCCGCCGCCGACAATCCGCTGGTGCTGGTCGAAGACGCGTTGGTGCTGTCGACCGGCAACTTTCACACCGCGTCACTCGCGCTCGCCTTCGAGACGCTTGGCCTGGCAATCGCGCAATGCGCGGGGGCGTGCGCCGCTCGCTTCATCCAGCTCACCGGCTCGGGCCGCAACAGCCTGCCCAAATACCTGTCGCCGCTCGGCGGCGCCTCCGCCGGCTTCGTGCCTCTGCAGAAGACCGTTACGGCGATCCTGGCCGCGATCCGCCATAAGGCCAACCCCGTGATGCTCGATTACCTGCCGGTCTCGGAAGGCGTGGAGGATCACGCAACGCAAACGCTTCTGGCGGTTTCGAAATGCGCCGACATGATCGTACTGTGGCGACGCCTGATCGCCATGGAACTGATGGCGGCGGCCCAGGCCGTCGACCTGCGTGAAGGGATCACGCTGGCGCCGGCAACCGCTGTCATCCACGCTTCTGTCCGCACGCATGTCCCGGCGCTCAAGGAGGACAGGCCGCTCGGGGCCAACGCCAACGTGCTCTACGCCGCGCTCGCCGACGGCTCTTGGCGAGCCTGAAAAACAAAGAGTTAGCCGCGTTTCTTGAATCGGCGTCAGCGCGACACGCTTCAGATGACCGCCCGACGGCGTCGATTAGCCCGCCGCGATCAGCACAGTACTGTCCGGCGACCAGCTGAGCACCACCGGCTGACCTTCAGCCAACCTTTCGGCGCCGGTGTTCTGCACGATCACCTTCAGCGTCTGGCCGTCGCGGTCGACAAAATAGGTGCTGTTGTTGCCGGCGAAGATACGCTTGGACACCTGTCCCTTGAGCGTATTGGCATTGTCCGCATCGGGCTTCGCCGCGCCGGTCGAGATCTGGATCCGCTCCGGCCGCACCGCGCAGCTCGCCCTGGCGCCGGCTGCCAGCGAAGGCCCAGAGGCAGCGGCGATCGTCGTGCCGTCGGGCAGCCTGATCCCATTGCCGGTTGCGTCGCCACGAAAGATGTTGGCGTCGCCGAGGAAGGTCGCGGCGAACTCGCTTTGCGGCCG
The DNA here is from genome assembly GCF_004792275.1 of Mesorhizobium sp. M4B.F.Ca.ET.143.01.1.1. Lineage (NCBI taxonomy): Bacteria > Pseudomonadati > Pseudomonadota > Alphaproteobacteria > Hyphomicrobiales > Phyllobacteriaceae > Mesorhizobium > Mesorhizobium sp. M4B.F.Ca.ET.143.01.1.1. Next base: position 274,352 of record NZ_SRSR01000003.1, on the reverse strand, counting down.
GTCGTAGATCTCCTCCGGCGGCCCCTCCTGCACCAGCCTGCCATCGCGCAGGATGCCGATGCGGTCGCTCATCGTCAGCGCCTCTTCCTGGTCGTGCGTGACGAAGATGGTGGTGATGCCGATCTCGCGCTGAATGCGCTTCAACTCGATCTGCATGTCGACGCGCAGCGCCTTGTCGAGCGCGCCGAGCGGCTCGTCGAGCAACAGCACGCGCGGCTTGGTGACGATGGCGCGCGCCAACGCCACGCGCTGGCGCTGGCCGCCGGAGAGCTGGTGCGGCCGGCGGCCGCCGAGCTTGCCGAGCTGCACGAGGTCGAGCGCGCGCTGCACTTCGGCAGCGATCGACGCCTTCGGCTCGCCGCGCACCGACAGGCCGAAGGCGACGTTGTCGGCGACGCTCATATTGGGAAACAGCGCATAATTCTGGAACACCATGCCGATCCGCCGCTTCTCGACCGGCACGCGCTCGACGCTTTCGCCGCCGATGGCGATGCGGCCGGTGTCGGGAAAATCGAAACCGGCGATCTGCCGCAACAGGGTGGTCTTGCCGCTGCCCGACGGCCCGAGCAGCGCATAGAAGCCGCCATCGGCAAAATCGATTGAGACATTATCGAGCGCCCTGTGCGCGCCGAAACTGCGGAAGACATTCGCTACCTGGACGCCTGCCATTATTTCTCTCCGCCGAATTTGAAGAAGCGCGCCGTGAGCAGCATCAGCGCCATCGACACCACGATGATGATGGTGGAAACCGCGTTGATCTCGGGCGTGAAGCCCTTGCGGATCGCGGCGTAGATCTCGACCGGCAGCGTCGTCTGGCCGGGGGTCGACAGGAAGTAGGAGACGACGAACTGGTCGAACGACACGGCGAAGGCGAACAGCCCGCCGGCGATGACGCCGGGCATGATCCACGGCAAGGTGACGCGGTTCGTCACTTGCCACTGATTGGCGCCGAGCGAGCGCGCCGCCTCCTCCAGCTCGGGCGCGAAGGTCTGCAGCCGGGCCGACACGACCACGATGACGTAAGGCAGCGCCAGCGCGACATGGCCGAGCAGGATCGCCACCAGCCCGCGGCCGATGCCGATGCCGAAGAAGAAGATCAGCATCGCCGTGCCGGTGATCAGCCACGGAATGGCGATCGGCGGGAAGAGCAGCGCCTGCAGGACTTTCTTGCCCGGGAAGTCGCAGCGGTAGAGCGCCAGCGAGGCGGCCGAGCCGAGCACGGTCGCGATGACGGTGGTGATCACCGCGATCTCGATGCTGTTCCAGGTCGCCGCAATCAGCTGGTCGTTCTGCCAGAGCGAGGCATACCAGTCCGTCGTCCACTCGAGCGGCAATTGGTAGAAGGGCGAGGCGTTGAACGACATCAGCGCCATGATGATGATCGGCAGATAGAGGAAGCCGAGCAGCAGCACGATGTAGCAGCGCCCAAGCCATTCGAGGATGCGCGTCGTCGCCATCAGGCGGCCCTTTTCAGCATCGGCGACGCCACCGCCAGGATCACCAGCACGACGGCGAGCAGGATGAAGGACAGCGCCGCGCCCAGCGGCCAGTTGAAGACCGCGACGAACTGGTCCTCGATGACGGTGCCGTAGAAGGTACCGGTGCGGCCGCCGAGGATGCGCGGCTCCATGAAGGAGCCGACGACGGGCACGAAGATCAGCGCTGCCCCGGCGATCAGGCCAGGCATCGACAGCGGGATGATCACGCGCCAAAGAACCTGCCGCCGCGACGCGCCGAGCGAGCGGCCGGCCTCGATCAGCGAATCGTCGATCGCCTGCAGCGTCAGGTAGCAGGTCAGCACCATGTAGGGCACATAGGAGTGCACCAGGCCGATGATGACGGCCGGATAGGAATACATCAGATCGATGTTGATCTTGAACGGCAGCACGGCGTTGAGCGCCGTGTCGAGGATGCCGCCCTCGCGCAGCACCATCGCCCAGGAGAAGATGCGCACCAGCCCGTTCGACCAGAACGGCAGGATGACGAGCAGGAAGATCGCCTCGCGGCTGCGTCCCTTCAGCACCTTGGCCAGCACATAGGCTGCCGGATAACCGATCACCACGCACCAAAGGGTGACCTCGAGGCCGAGCCGCAGCGAGGCAAGCAGAAGCGTCAGATAGAGGCTCTGCGAGAAGAAGGCCGCGTAATTGTCGAGTGTGAACGCCCATTCCCTCCCGGCCAGCGGCAGGTCGGTCATGAACGAGAAGAAGACCATGGCCGACAGCGGCAGGAAGATCGCCACCGTCAGCCACAGATAGGCCGGAAGGAGAAGCGGCAGGGCCGGCTTCAGCCCGCGCCGCGAACCGATCGCATGCTGGTCAGCCATGGATGCCTCTCCTCCCCGAAAGACGCCGACTACTTCACGTTGACCTTCAGTTCCTGCCAGAGCGCCAGGTACTTCTCGCGCTGCTCGTCGGTGACCGGCGCCTGGAACTGGATGCGCTTGGCGACCTCCGGATCGCCCATGACCTTGCGGTTGAAGGCATCCTCAGGCAGCGCCTCGACCGCCTTGGTGTTTGCCGACACCGGCGCGCCGACCTTGGTGACCCATTCGACGTAGAATTTCGGGTCGATCATGTAGTTGATGAAGGCTTCGGCGCCCTCGACATTCTTGGAGCCGGCCGGGATCGAGAAGGCGTCGAGCCAGGCGACGGCGCCTTCCTGCGGGATGACCAGCGAAACTGGCAGCTTGAAATGCGTCTTGGCGCGGTCGGCCGAGCCGCTCCAGTAGGTGCCGATGTCGATCTGGTTGGAGGCGACCATCTGGTTCCAGTCGTTCTCCGAGCTCCAGAACGTCTTGATCTGCGGCATCAGCGAGGTGAGCTTCGCCTTGACCGCTTCCATATCCTTGATGTCGTTGATGTTCTGGCCACTGGCAATGGCGCCGAACTGCACCGCCTCGACGGCATCGTCGCGGATGATGACGCGGCCCTTATGCGCTGGATCCCACATTTCGGCGATGCTTGTCGGTGGCTTGGGGAACGACTTCTCGTTGATCGCTAAGGCGGTCAGCCCCCAGACCCACGGCACGCCATAGACCTTGCCGTCATGGTTGAGCATCGGTGAGCCGGCCTTGTCCTTGCTGATGTCGGCGTAGTTGGCAAGCTTCGACACGTCGATCGGCTGGATCAGCTTGCCGGCCATTGCCTGATCGTTGAAGGCGGCATTGATCATGACGACGTCGTAAAGGCCGGGATTGGTCCTGAGCTTGGTCAGCATCTCCTGTTCGGAGTTGAAGAAGTCGTTGACCACCTTGTTGCCGGTCGCCTTCTCGAAGGCTGCGATCGCCCATGGCTCGTCGGCGCCGTAACCCTTCCAGTTGAGCACATGCACTTCGCCGGCATTGGCGGCAAGCGTGAATGCTGAAGCGAAGACGGCTGTCGCCGTCAGAAAAGCGGTCAGTCTGGGCATGCGCATGTTTCTTTCCTCTCATTGTTTGCCCGGTTTGCGGGCTTGTTAAGTTGTGGCCTCTTGTTCCCGGTCCTGAGCGCTCGCCGTTTGAACGCGCCGGGCAAGGAATTCCTGGATTTCGGCGTCGGTCGGCGCCGACGATCCGCCATGACGAGTGACGGAAAGCGCAGCCGCCGCGTTGGCGTAGCGCGCTGCTTCGTAAGGCGGCATTCCGCGCGACAGGCCGCTGACGAAGGCGCCGATATGGGCATCGCCGGCGCCGTTGGTATCGATGGCTTCCACGTCAAAGCCCGGCACCGCCTGCGTCCGGCCATCGGCAAGCCGTACGAGGCAGCCCTGCGCGCCGGCGCGGATGACGACGCCCGCCGCTCTCTGGCAATGGTCGGCGAGCAGCCGGATGGCGACGGTCTGCGCGTCGCCCGAACCGGCGATCTCGGCCGCCTCGTTGGTGTTGCAGCTCAGCCAGGTCGTGCGCGCCAAAACCCGGTCCAGGATCGGGCGCGGGATCTCGGCTATCACCGGCGTCGGATCGAAGACGAAGGGGACTTCCGCAGGCAGCGCCTCGATCCAGTCGGTGAGCGTATCTCGGCTTCCTGGATAGCTCAGCGTGTAGCCAGAGGTGAAAACCCAATCGCCCGAAAGGATTTGGACCGGCTTCATCATGTCGAGCGTGAGCCAGCTCTCAGCCCCCGGCCAGGAGACGAAGGTCCGTTCGGCATCGCCGCTGATCATGGCGACGCAATTGCCGCTGTCCATCAACGGCGATGGCAGCGTCAACGTCGTGATGCCTTCGGCGGCAAAGGCCGTGCGCAGGAAATCGCCGTCGGGCCCGGTGCCGAGCTGACCGCCGAACACCACCCTCATGCCGGTGCGGCTCGCCGCCACCATCATGTTGAAGCCGCCACCGGCGACCCGCGCGTAGCTCGACGCGGTCTTCTCGGTGCCTGGCGCCGGCAAGGCGTCGATGCGGTAGACATAGTCCACCACGGCGCTGCCGACATGGACCAGCCGTCCGCTCATGCGGCAGCCTCCTTGCCGGAGCGGATCTTTGCCTTGCGTGCCGCGACGAGATCGTCTGCCAGCGCGCGAACCTCGGCGAGATCGATGCCGTGCAACTTGGCGATGCGGTGCTGCGGCAGGCGCGACAGTCCGGCTGAGGCGCCTGCCATGCCGGCGGCGATGGCGCCGATCGTGTCGGTGTCGCCGCCGAGATTGGCGCTGATGACGGCCGCCCGCCAGGGATCGCCATCGGCGACCTCCAGCACGGCGAACGCCGCCGGAACCGATTCTTGGCTGGCGACGCCGGTGCCGACCAGATCGACGATCAGCCTGATCGCTTCTTTCTCAGTCTTGCCGCGCACGAGATCCTGCGCCCAGGCGATCCGCGCTGCGATATCGCCGCCGGTGACCCAATTCCCGTGCGTTGCCCCCAGCCGCGCCGCGGTCACGGCGCGCTCGGAAGCCGCGCGCCAGTCGGCGCCTGAGACTCCGCTGCTGACCGCCGCAGCGACCGCGGCCGCCGAAGCTATGGCGATCGAGGTGTTGTGCGTCGCCCGGCAGGCTTCCGCGACCTTCGCAACCAGCGCGTCGAGCGGCTCCGGTGGCATCATGATGCCGACCGGCGCGATGCGCATCGCCGCGCCATTGGTATCGCCGGCGCTGCCGGCTTCCTCCGGCGGCACGCCGTCATTGATGGCGTCGATGGCGCGCTTGGTCGACGGGCCGAGCAGGTCGTAGCTGCCGCGCGCCTTGACCTCGCGCTCCCAGTCGAGCAGCGCATTGACCCAGCGCGTGTGGTCGAAACGGTCGCCGGACTCGACCATAATGCGGCCAAGCAGCAGCGCCTGTTCCGTGTCGTCGGTGATCGTGCCGGCAGCAAGGCCCTTCGACACCGGATGATCGTCGACGGGCGCGACGAAGTCCTCGACATGGCCGTAAAGTTCGGCGATCCGGGCCGGCGACAGAAGCTGCGTCGGCATGCCCAGCGCGTCGCCAAGCGCGCCGCCGATCAGCGCGCCCATGGCGCGGTCGATCGCCCCGGCCGCAGGCGTCATCTCAAAACTCCAGATGCAGGGCGAAATGCGCCGGGTTGAGCAGGCTGGTGACGAATTCGATGGCGCGGCCGTCGGCGGCGCGGGTCAGGCGCCGGGTGCGCAGGAAGGGCGTGCCGGGCGCGCAATCGAGGATAGCGGCATCCGCCGCGCTCAGCATCTCGATGTCGACCCATTCCTCGCCATGGTCGGGCACCAGCCCTGCCCCGCGCAGCGTCTGGTGCAGCGAGCCTTCGCGCAGGCCGCGCAGCGGCACGTCTTCCAACTCGGGCGAAAGCGGCAGGCGGCTGCGCTCGATCGAAATCGCATGGCCGTCATTTGCATTGGTGCGGACGCGATCGACGGCGATGAAGGCCGGATTGCCAAGGCCGAGCCTGGCGGCAAGGTCCGCGTCCTCGATGACTTCGAGCCGCAGCGTGCGCGTCTCGGCATTGGCGCCGGCATTGGCAAGCGCGCGCGACCAGCCGACGGCATCGTCGACCGGCATGCCGTCGAAGGTGACGAAGGAACCGATGCCGACCCTGGTGGTGATCAGGCCCCGGCTCGACAATTCCTCGAGCCCTTTGCGGACCGTGTTGCGGCTGACGGAGAAGCGCTGGACGAGTTCGTTCTCGCTCTGCAGGCGGTCGCCGAAGCCGAGCACCCCGGAGCGGATTTCGTGCTCCAAAACCGTCGCGATCTGCTCGGGCTTGCCGGTTCCGGGGGTGATCTGCGTCGCGCGACGGGCCATATCGATACCTGTTCAGTGAACCTGTATAGTCCTGTTCAATAGTGCATTCGAAAGGCGGCGTCAACGGGTAAGCCTTTGAGCAGGGAACGAACTCCTCAGGCGACTGCCTCATTCCCATTTTCAACCGTCGCGCCGCCCCTCACCTGCCTGCCGACCCCTCTCCCCGTATAGTGACGGGGAGAGGGGCGCTGTCCTGCCGGTTTCGCCAATCATCAGCGTTGCCAAGAAAGGGCCGTCGTTGTGGCCAGCCCCTTCTCCCCGTCACTATACGGGGAGAAGTGCCCGGCAGGGCGATGAGGGGCGGCGCCAACCTCGGACAATTGGCAACTGGCGGCGACGATCGCCAGTCAGACGAAGAAGAATTCCTCGACCCGCTGCTTGGCCTTGCGCAGCCCAGGCAGGATCTCGCGCTCCATCGCCTCGACCGAAAAGCGGGCCGACTGCGTCGAGACGTTGATGGCGGCGACGACCTGGCCGGTACGCTCGCTGATCGGTACGGCTATCGAACGCAGGCCGAGCTCCAGTTCCTCGTCGACAATGGCGAAGCCGTCCGTCTCGGCCTGTTGAACCGCCTTGGCCAGCAAGTCCCGCCTGACGATCGTCTTCGGCGTCCGCCGCTCGATCTTTGCATCGGCGAGGAAGGTCTTCATCTCACCGGCGCTCAGGCCGGAGAGCAGCACGCGACCCATCGATGTGCAGTAGGCGGGCAGCCTTGTGCCGACGTCCAGCGCCACGCTGAGGATGCGGCGGCCGGGGATGCGCGCGACATAGACGACATCCTCGCCCGACAGCACCGCGGCGTTGCAGGCCTCGTCGAATTGCGCGGCCACCTCGCGCATGATCGGCGCCGCGAAGGTCCACAACGAGGCGCCGCCGAGCCAGGTCCGCGCGACGGTGAGCAGGCGCGGCGACAGTGAAAACAGCCGGCCCGACTGCGTCGCGTAGCCGGTGGCGACCAGCGTCAGCAGAAAGCGGCGGGCGCCGGCGCGGGTCAGGCCCGCCTCCTCCGCCATCTCGGTCAGCGTCATGCCGGCCGGGTAGCGGGCGAGGATCTCCATCACCGCAAGGCCGCGCTCCAGCGAGCCGACATGATCGCGCGAACTGGCTTCGTCTTCCACGACTGGGCCCATGGCATTGACTCCCCGTCAGGGCAAGATTAGAAAGTATCTCATATAAAACATATGTTCGCAATGCGAACTTTCTTGCCAACGCCGGAGCCCAAGCATGGTGAAGTTCCTGCCGCTGAAGGAGGCTGTCGCAGAGAACCTGCACGACGGCGATACGGCCGCATTCGAGGGTTTCACCCATCTGATCCCGACCGCAGCCGCGCACGAAGCCATCCGCCAGGGCTTCCGCGATCTCACTTTGATCCGCATGACGCCGGACCTGATCTACGACCAGATGATCGGCATGGGCATGGCGAGAAAGATCATCTTCTCCTATGTCGGCAATCCCGGCGTCGGCCTGCTGCGGCGCGCCCGCGACGCCATTGAGAATGGCTTTCCGCGCGCGATCGAGATCGAGGAGCACAGCCACGCCGGCATGGCCAACGCCTATGAGGCGGGTGCTGCCGGCCTGCCCTGCGCAGTGTTCCGCGGCTATCGCGGCGCCGGCCTCGCTTCGGTCAACCCGAACATAAGGGCGCTCACCTGCCCCTTCAGCGGCGAAGTGCTCGCCGCCGTTCCATCGATCCGGCCCGACGTCAGCTTCATCCATGCGCAGAAGGCCGACCGCAAAGGCAATGTGCTGGTCGAAGGCATCATCGGCATCCAGAAGGAAGCCGTGCTCGCAGCGAGGCGCGCCGTGGTGACGGTCGAGGAAGTGGTCGACAATTTCGACGATCTCCACCCCAATCTCACCGTGCTGCCGAGCTGGACGATATCGGCCATCTCGGTCGTGCCGGGCGGCTCGCATCCGTCCTACGCACACGGCTACTATGCGCGCGACAACGCCGCCTATCTCGACTGGGACGAGATCGCCGCCGACCGCGACCGCTTCCAGGCATGGATGCAGAGGAACGTCATCGAGGGCAGCGCCGACGACTTCGCCGCCCGCGTCGAACATCTGAGGAAAACCGCATGAGCGACGCCGGAAATCTGGGCTTCACGCCCAACGAAATGATGACGATCGCCGCCAGCCGCGCGCTGAAGAGCGACGACGTCTGCTTCGTCGGCATCGGCGCGCCATCAGCCGCCTGCAACGTCGCGCGGCTCACCCATGCGCCGGACATCACGCTGATCTATGAGAGCGGCACCATCGGCACCGCGCCCGACGTGCTGCCGCTGTCGATCGGTGACGGCGAACTGTGCGAGACAGCAGTCACCACCGTCGCGGTGCCGGAGATGTTCCGCTACTGGCTGCAGGGCGGCCGCATCTCCATCGGCTTCCTCGGCGCGGCCCAGCTCGACAGGTTCGGCAACATCAACACAACCGTCATCGGCGACTACGCGCACCCGAAAACGCGCCTTCCCGGTGGCGGCGGCGCGCCGGAGATCGCCACCTCTTCAAAAGAGGTCTACATCACCATGGCGCAATCGAAACGCGGCATGGTCGAAAAGATCGACTTCTTCACCTCCTTCGGCCATGGCGAGGGCGGCGATCACCGCAAGCGGCTCGGCATCGACACGGCCGGCCCGACGCTTTTGATCACCGACCTTGCGATCTGGAAGCCGGATCCGGTCACCAAGGAATTCACCGTCGTGTCGCTGCATCCAGGCGTGACCCGCGAACAGGTGCAGGCGACCTGTGGCTGGGTGGTAAGATTTGCCGAGGCTCTTGACGAGACGCCGGCGCCGACGAAACTCGAGCTGACGACATTGCGCGATCTTCAGGCCCGCACCAAGGCGGCGCATGAGGGGACCGCCAAGGGGAAAGCTGCATAGATGACCGACGCCTTCATCTGCGATTACATCCGCACGCCGATCGGCCGCTTTGGCGGCGCGCTCTCCTCGGTGCGCGCCGATGATCTCGGCGCCATACCCTTGAAGGCTTTGGTCGAGCGCAACACGGGTGTCGATTGGGCTGCCGTCGACGACATCGTCTATGGCTGCGCCAACCAGGCCGGCGAGGACAACCGCAACGTCGCCCGCATGGCGCTGCTGCTCGCAGGCATGCCCCAGGACATTCCGGGCTCCACCGTCAACCGCCTCTGCGGCTCGGGCATGGATGCCGTCACCATCGCGGCGCGCGCCATCAAGGCCGGCGAGGCCGAGCTGATGATCGCCGGTGGCGTCGAGTCGATGAGCCGCGCGCCCTTCGTCATGCCCAAGGCTGACACCGCCTTCTCGCGCAACGCCGAGATCCACGACACCACCATCGGCTGGCGCTTCATCAACCCGCTGATGAAGAAACAGTATGGCGTCGATTCCATGCCGGAAACGGGCGAAAACGTCGCCGCGGACTTTGCCGTTTCGCGCGCCGACCAGGATGCCTTTGCCGTGCGCAGCCAGGACAAGGCGGTGACGGCGCAAGCCAATGGCCGGCTGGCGAAGGAGATCACGCCGGTGACGATCCCGCAAAGGAAGGGCGATGCAATCGTGGTCGGCAAGGACGAGCATCCACGCGCCGGCACCACCATCGAGGCGCTGGCCAAACTGCCGACGCCGTTCCGCCAGGGCGGCACGGTGACCGCCGGCAACGCCTCCGGCGTCAATGACGGCGCGGCCGCCCTCGTCATCGCTTCGGAAGCAGCCGCGAAGAAACACGCCCTGACGCCGATCGCCCGCATCCTTGGCGGTGCTGCCGCCGGCGTCGCGCCGCGCATTATGGGCATCGGCCCGGCGCCGGCGACGAAGAAACTCTGCGCCCGCCTCGGCCTGACGCCCGAGCGGTTCGACGTCGTCGAGCTCAACGAGGCCTTCGCCTCGCAGGGCATCGCGGTGCTGCGCCAGCTTGGCATCGCCGAGGACGCCGCGCACGTCAACCCGAATGGCGGCGCGATCGCGCTCGGCCATCCGCTCGGCATGTCGGGCGCCCGCATTACCGGCACGGCGGCGCTGGAGCTTCGCGAGCGCGGCGGCCGCTATGCGCTCGCCACCATGTGCATCGGCGTCGGCCAGGGTATTGCGATCGCGCTGGAGCGGGTTTGACGGGCCTTGCCGATCAATATGGCAGGCCGACGTAATTCTCCGCCAGAGCGGTAGACGCCGCTTTGGAATGCACGAGATAGTCGAGCTCGGCTTCCTGGATGCGCTGGCCGAATTCACCCGTCTCGGGAAAACGGTGCAGGATCGTCGTCATCCACCACGAGAAGCGCACCGCTTTCCAGACCCGCGCCAGCGCCTTGGCTGAATAGGCGTCGAGCCCTGCCTGCGACCTCTCGCGATAGAATTCGCGAAGCCCGGCAAAGAGATAGCGCACGTCGCTGGCGGCAAGGTTGAGGCCCTTGGCGCCGGTCGGCGGCACGATATGGGCCGCGTCGCCGACCAGGAACAGCTTTCCGAAGCGCATCGGCTCGGCGACGAAGGAGCGCAGCGGCGCGATCGACTTTTCGAAGGACGGCCCGGTGGTGACGGCGGCGGCCGTCTTCGGCGGCAAGCGCCGGCGCAACTCGTCCCAGAAACGGTCGTCGGACCAGGCTTCGACGCGCTCGTCCGCCGGGCACTGTACATAGTAGCGGCTGCGGTGCGGCGAGCGCATCGAGCACAGCGCAAAGCCTCGCTCGTGATTGGCGTAGACCAGCTCGTGGTCGGCCGGCGACACCTCCGCCAGCACGCCCAGCCAGCCGAACGGATAGGTCCGCTCGAAGGTCTTCAGTGCGCCCTCCGGCACCGAGCGGCGGCTGACGCCGTGATAGCCGTCGCAGCCGGCGATGAAGTCGCAGTCGATGCGGTGGCCGACACCGTCCTTGTCATAGGTGACGAAAGGCGCCGTGCCATCGAAATCGTGAAGCGCGACATTGGCGGCTTCGTAGACGGTGACCAGCCCCGCCGCCTCGCGCTTGTCCATCAGATCATGCGTCACCTCGGTCTGGCCGTAGACGGTGACATGCTTGCCGCCGGTGAGCGCCGTGAGATCGATGCGGTGCAGGCGACCGTCGAAGGCGAGCGAGATGCCGGCATGCGGCAGGCCTTCGGCGTGCAGCCTGTCCGCGGCGCCGGCCTCGCCGAGCAGGTCGACCGTGCCTTGCTCCAACACGCCGGCGCGCACGCGGCCGAGCACATGCTCCCGGCTCGACCGTTCGAGAATGACGGTCTCGACACCGATGGTGGCGAGCAACTGGCCGAGCAGCAGGCCGGATGGGCCCGAGCCGATGATAACAACCTGTGTACGCATCAGTGTCCGAGGCTTTCGATCTGTCCGGCAAGCTCCGCGGCGAGCCGGAGTGCTCCCGCTGTCGCCACCACCATCTGTGGCAGGATCAGCCATTCCAGTGTCCAGGCGGCGCCAGAGCGCTCCTGCTCGTGCACCAGCGCCTGGTGCATGCCGGCAAGCTGGGTGGCGTTGAAGCGGGCAAGGGCCACCAGCGCCTCCGCCTTCACCGGGTTCTGCTTGTGCGGCATCGCCGACGAGCCGCCGCCCGCGGACAGCTTGATGTCCATGCCGCCTTGCGCCATCAGCGCGATGTCCTGGCCGAACTTGCCGAGACTGCCGGTCACCAGCGACAGCCAGCCGGCGAAATCGGGCAGCGCGTCGCGCTGGCTATGCCATTGCGCCGCATCGCCAAGGCCGAGTTTTGCGGCAAGGGCCGCCCGCACGGGCGCAGCCTTGTCGCCGAGTCTATCGAGCGTGCCGGCCGCGCCGCCGAACTGGACGACGAGCATACGCGCGCACTGTTCGTTCAACCTGAGTTGGTGGCGCTCGAGCGGCGCCCGCCATGAGGCGATCCGACCTCCAACCGTGATCGGGATTGCCGGCTGCATGCGCGTCATCGCCATCTGCGCCCTGCCCCCGAAATCCTGTTCTAGGCCCGCAAGCCGCACGATGTTTTCGCTGAGCAGCAGGCCGATATGGTCGACCGCCCCGCTCAGCCGCAGCACCAGCGAGCTATCGATGACGTCCTGGCTGGTCGCGCCGAAATGAACGAACGCATTGTGCGGTTCGCCGACGGCGGCCTTGATCTGGCGTACCAGCTCCGGCACCAGGACCCCGTCCCTGGCAACGCCGGCCCTGAGCCTGGCCGTGTCGGGCCGGAACAAGGCCAGCGCCGAGCCGATTGCCGTTGCGGCGTTGTTGGAAATGACGCAGCACTCGGCCTCGGCCTCGGCCAGGGCGCGCTCGAAAGCCAGCATCGCGTCGATGTCGGCTTCCACGGAAAAATGCCTTGCCGCCTCCTCGTCGCCAAGGAGAGCCGAAAGCAGCGGATGATCGAAGGGCGATACGGTCATGTTCAGGCCGGTCAGCTGTCGAAGAAGACCGTCTCCTTGTCGCCCTGAAGGTGGACATCGAAGACGTAGGTGTCGCCCTGGCGCTCGGCGATCAGCGTCGGCACGCGCAAGCGATGCTCGATGCGGGCAAGGATCGGGTCCTCGCCATTGGCCTTTTCCTCGTCCGAGAAATAGAGCCGGGTGTGGAGGCCGATATTGATGCCGCGCGCCACGATCCACAGCGTGATGTGCGGCGCCATCAGCCGCCCGTCGCGGAACGGCACGCGGCCTGGCTTGATCGTTTGGAACAGGCAGGCGCCCGTTTCCATGTCGGTCGGCTGCCGGCCCCAGCCCAAAAAGTTCGGATCGGCCGCGCCGCGCAATTCGGCCGGCGAATTGTAGAATCCGCTGGCATCGGCCTGCCAGATCTCGATCAGCGCGTCCTTGAGCGGCGCGCCGGCACCGTCGAAAACGCGGATGCGCAGCTCGATGCGCTCGCCCCTGGTCTCACCGTTGACCATGCTCGAGCCAAGGTCGCTCTCATAGACGCCGCCGATGCCGCAGAAATTCGGCGTCAGCCCGATATGAACGTAGGGTCCCGCGGTCTGCGAAGGGCTCTCCTTCAGCCGGTCGAGCGATTGCGCCATCAATTGCCCTCCGGCCTGTTCTCGAACAGCGTCGAGCGACGTCCGCGCAGCACGATATCGAACTTGTAGGCGAGCGCGTCCATCGGGATCGTCGACTGCATGTCGAGGGTGGCAATCAGCGCTTCGATGGCTGCCTTGTCGGAAATTCCGCCGACGATCGGGCAGCGCCAGATCAGCGGATCGCCTTCGAAATACATCTGGGTGATCAGCCGCTGCGCGAAACCCTGGCCGAACACCGAAAAATGGATATGGGCAGGGCGCCAGTCGTTCGGACCGTTCGGCCACGGATAGGGTCCCGGCCTGACAGTGCGAAAGGCGTAGCCGCCGTCATCGCCTGTGATGGTGCGGCCGCAGCCGCCAAAATTCGGATCGAGCGGCGCCAGATAGCCGTCCTTCTTGTGGCGGTAGCGGCCGCCGGCATTCGCCTGCCAGAATTCGAGCAGCACGCCCGGCACGCCCTTGCCCCGTTCGTCGAGCACCCGCCCATGCACGATGATGCGCTCGCCGATGGCGCTCTCGCCTGGCTGGGCGAAATTGTGGATCAGGTCGTTGTCGAATTCGCCGAGCATGGCGTGCCCGAACACCGGGCCGGTGAGTTCCGACAGCGTGTTGTCGAAGGAAAGCAGTGCCTTTTGCGGCGAGCGCAGCACCGAGCTCTTATAGGCGGGCGTCAGCGCCGGCGGATGCCAAAGGCGATCGCGCTGGAAGAAGGCGCCGGTCTCCGGCGCCCGGTTGGAGCCCGGCTCAGGCATGGGCATTCTCGTCCATCTGCGCGAACACCTCCTTGGCGATCCTGAAGGCGCGGTTTGCGGCCGGTACGCCGGCATAGATCGCGACATGCAGGAAAGCCTCGCAGATATCGTCGCGCGATGCGCCGGTGTTGGCGGTGGCGCGCACATGCATGGCCACCTCCTCGTCATGGCCGAGTGCCGCAAGCAGCGCCAGCGTCACGATCGAGCGCTCGCGTTTCGACCAGCCCGGCCGCGCCCACACCGTTCCCCACGCGGCCTCGTTGATCAGGTGCTGAAACGGCCGGTCGAAATCGGTGGCCGCATCCTCGGCCCGGTCGACATGGGAATCGCCGAGCACGGATCGCCGGACCTCAAGTCCGGTCCGGTATCGGGTTGTGTTCTTGGAAATGTCATCCATGGATTTGCTTTCCGCTGGGAAGCGATGCGACGAAATCGCGGATCAGCCTGGTAAACGGCCCGGGCTGCTCGACGCAGGCAATGTGGCCGGCATTGGGGATCATCTCGAAGCGCGCGCCAGGGATGAGATCGGCAAGCGAGCGCACGAGGTCGGGCGGCGTCGAGCCGTCCTGGTCGCCGACGACGCAAAGCGTCGGCACCGCGATGCCGCGCGCGGCCTCGGTGAAGTCAGCATCGCGAACGGCAGCGCAGGTGCCGATATAGCCGGCGAGCGGCTGCCTGGTCAGCATGTTCCAGCAGCCGTCGAGATCGGCGGAACGCTCCGCGTGGAAGGCAGGGGTGAACCACAGCTTGAGCACGGCGTCGGCGATCTCCTGGATGCCTTTGCTTTCGACCGTCGCGATGCGTGTGTTCCAGCTGTCGGCCGTGCCGATCTTGTGCGCCGTGTCGCTCAGGATGAGGGCCTCGACGCTTTCGGGGCGCCGCGCATGGAAGCCCTGCGCGATCAGGCCGCCGACCGACAGGCCGCACAGCACGATCTTGGCAAGGCCGAAGTGATCGACGAGGCCGCAGAGGTCATCGACATGATCGTCGATCGAGCTGACGCCGCCGATGTCTGACAGTCCGTGCCCGCGCTTGTCATAGACGAGCGTCGGCATTTCATCGCCGAGCAGCGAGACAATTTCGTCCCAGATCCGGAAGTCGGTCCCCAGCGAATTCATGAATATGATCGGGCACGCATTGCCAGTCCCCGGCCTGTAGCGGTGGTGCAGCGTAACGCCGCCAATGCTGACGAATGGCACGATTTCGATCCTCCGATGTTAGCTTGCACTAGGTATTTGGTTCGGTAAAATGATATTTTGCGGCGTTTCATTAACTCCGAGGTTATCGAACCATGGCCGAAAGCCGCATCCGCTTCCGACACCTGCAGGCGTTTCTCGAAGTGGCGCGGCAAGGCAGCGTGGCAAGGGCGGCCGAGTTCCTGCATGTCAGCGCGCCGGCCGTGACCAAGACGTTGCGCGAGCTGGAAGAGGCGCTCGGCATCGCCGTCGTCGAACGCGACGGCCGCGGCATCCGCGTCACGCGGCTCGGCGAGATCTTCCTCGGCCATGCCGGCACGGCGATCACGGCACTGAAGCGCGGTGTCGATTCCGTCCGCCAGGACGGCGCTATCAACCGCCATCCGATCCGCATTGGTGCCTTGCCGACGGTGTCGGCGCGGGTGATGCCGCTCGCCATGAGCCTGTTCCTCGAGGAGAACACGGGCGCCGCCCTCAAGATCGTCACCGGCGAGAACGCGGTGCTGCTGGAACAGCTGCGCGTCGGCGCGCTCGATCTCGTCGTCGGCCGCCTGGCGGCGCCGGAGCACATGACCGGCTTCTTCTTCGAGCATCTCTATTCCGAACAAGTGTTGTTCGTGGTGCGGGCCGGACATCCGCTGTCGGAACCGGGGGCCGATATCTTCGCCCGCCTCGACGAATTCCCCGTGCTGATGCCGACGCGGGAGTCCGTCATCCGCCCCTTCGTCGACCGCCTGTTCATCACCAATGGCATGACCGCGCCGGCCACCGAAATCGAGACCGTCTCGGATTCCTTCGGCCGTTCCTTCATGCGCCAGAGCAACGCGGTGTGGATCATCTCGGCCGGCGTCGTCGCCAACGAGATCGCCAGCGGCGCCTTCGTCGCCTTGCCAGTCGACACCGAGGAGACCAAGGGACCGGTCGGCCTGACCATGCGCACCGACACTGCCCCCTCGCCGGCCTTTTCCATCCTGCTGCAGACGATCCGCGAGGCGGCGCGGCATAACGCCTGACAACGGACTCCGTTCGGCGCGGCATTTCATAACCTATGGGTTAATGAAACACCGCAAAATATCATTTTACCGAACCAAACCGCTAGTGCAATGTGACCGTGGAGGATCAAGGCCGAGCCCTGTCTGGCGGCACCGGAAAACCGGTACCGGCCCGTACGGGGACGGCCACGGAGGGAGGAGCAGATGACCAGGACTATCGGCAGCAAACCCGTTGTCGCCGGCATGTCGCGACGCCAGTTCATGGCCACTTCGGTGGCCGGCGGCGCGGCTCTTGCGCTCGGCCGCGGCAAGGCCTTCGCGCAGGCCGCGGACACCCTGAAGGTCGGCTTCGTCAGCCCGCGCACCGGGCCTCTCGGCGGTTTCGGCGAGACCGACGGCTACGTGCTCGACCTCGCCCGCAAGGCGCTCGCCAATGGCATCGAGCTCGGCGGCAAGAAATACAGTGTCGAGATCCTCGATCAGGATACGCAATCCGATCCCTCCCGCGCCGGCCAACTCGCCAAGGACCTGATCAACAACCAGGCCATCGACCTGATGCTCGCCGTCTCGACGCCTGAGGTGATCAACCCCGTAGCCGATGCTTGCGAAGCGGCCGGCGTACCTTGCCTGTCCACCGTCATGCCGTGGGAAGCCTGGTATTTCGGCCGCGGCGCCAAGCCGGGCCAGCCTTCGCCGTTCAAATGGACCTATCATTTCGGCTTCGGCGTCGACGAATTCTTCAAGGCCTATGTCTCGCAGTGGAATCTGATCGAGACCAACAAGAAGGTCGGCGTCATGTATCCGAACGACGCCGACGGCAATGCCATCCGTGCCCATCTTGCACCGCTGCTCGCCAAGCAGGGCTTCACCATCGTCGACCCCGGCGCCTACGAGACCGGCACCACCGACTATTCCTCGCAGATCGCGCTGTTCAAGCAGGAAGGCGTCGAGATCTTCAATTCCTTCCCAATCCCGCCGGATTTCGCCGCCTTCTGGCGCCAGGCGGCGCAGCAGGGCCTGACCCGGCAGATCAAGATCGCCCAGGTCGCCAAGACCGGCCTGTTCCCGTCCGACATCGAGGCGCTCGGCGACCTCGGCATGAAGATTGCGAGCGCCGCTTACTGGCACAAGGCCTTCCCCTACAAATCGCCGCTCACTGGTGTTTCCGGGACCGAGCTGGCCGACGGCTACGAAGCGGCGAGCGGCAAGCAGTGGACGCAGCAGCTCGGCGCCACGATGTCGCTGCTCGACGCCGGCTTCGAAGCGCTGAAGTCCAGCACCGACGCCAAGGACAAGGCGGCGGTCGCCAAGGCGCTGAGCGCGCTCAACACCGAGACGATGATCGGCAAGGTCGATTTCACCAGCGGCCCCGTCGCCAACGTCTCGCCCGGCCCGATCATCGGCACGCAGTGGGTGGCGGCGAAGGAAGGCAGCAAGTTCCCGCTCGACTATGTCGTGACCGAAAACGCCACCGACCCGAAGGTGCCGGTCGAAGCCAAGCTGCAGCCGTACAACGGCTGATTGGACTGCTGACGGGGTTCGCATCGTGACCATTTTGCCCAACGCTGCGATCCTCGATGCCGCCGGCATCCACAAGCGCTTCGGCGCGCTGGTGGTGCTCGACGACATCGACTTCGCCATGGGAGCCGACGAGGCGGTCGGCATTGTCGGCCCGAACGGCGCCGGCAAGACGACATTGCTCAGCGTGCTGTCCGGCGCCTATCCGCCCAGTGCCGGCACCGTCGCATTCAAAGGCGGCGACGTCACCGCGCTGCCGGCCACGGCGCGCTGCCGCCTCGGCCTCGTGCGCACGCATCAGGTGCCGAAGCCTTTCGGCGGCATGACCACCTTTGAGAACGTCTTCGTCGCCGCCTCGCATGGCGCCGGCCTCAAGCGCGACGAAGCCTATGAGGAAGCGCTTGGCTCGCTGAAACTCTGCGGCATGCTGGGCGTTGCCAACCGGCGCGCCGAGACACTCGGCTTGCTCGACCGCAAGCGGCTGGAACTCGCCCGGGCGCTCGCTGCCAGGCCGGCGCTGCTTCTGCTCGACGAGATCGGCGGCGGCCTGACTGACGGCGAGGCCGGCGAGCTGGTCGAGACCATCAGGGAATTGCGGCGCCGCAAGATCGGCATCGTCTGGATCGAGCACATCGTCCACATCCTGCTGCAGGTGGCCGAGCGACTGATCTGCATGGATGCCGGAAAGATCATCGCCGACGGCGATCCGCAAGCGGTAATGGCCAACCCGCATGTGATCAGCGCCTATCTCGGCGGAGGCCCGAAATGAGCCTGCTTTCGGTCGAGGATCTCGTTGTCCGCCACGGCCTGTTGCAGGCGGTACGCGGCGTCAGCTTCACCGTCGAGCGCGGCGAGACGCTGGCGCTGGTCGGCGCCAACGGCGCCGGCAAGACGACGCTGCTGCGCGCCATTGCCGGAGCGCATCCGCAGGCATCGGGTCGCGTGCGGTTCGACGGGGCCGACCTTTCCGGGGTGCCCTCGCACAGCAGAGTCGGCATGGGCATCGCGCTGGTGCCCGAAGGCAGGAAACTGTTCGTCGAAATGACGGTCGAGGAAAACCTCCTGCTCGGCAAGACCGCCGGCCGCCCCGGCGACTGGAGCGTCGACAAGGTGCTCGACACGTTTCCCAACCTCAAGCCGCGCCGCCATTCCAGGACCGGCCATCTGTCCGGCGGCGAGCAGCAGGCGACCGCCATCGGCCGCGCGCTGATGAGCAATCCGGAATTGCTGCTGCTCGACGAGGTCTCGCTCGGCCTGTCGCCGCTGGTCGTCGACCGCGTCTACGCCTCGCTGCACGGCCTGATCAGTTCCGGCACGACGATCATCCTGGTCGAGCAGGATCTCAACCGTGCCCTCTCCGTCTCCGACAAGGTCATCTGCATGCTGGAGGGAAGGATCGCGCTTGCCGGAGACAGCAAGAGCGTTTCGCGCGACGAGGTGACGAAAGCCTATTTCGGCCTGCATCGGAAGGGCGCCGGAGGCGTGCCGGCATGACCAACCAGATCGTCCAGGGCATCCTGCTCGGCGGCTACTACGCGCTGATCGCCTGCGGCCTCTCCTTCATGTTTTCGGTGATGCGCATCATCAACCTCGCCCATGGCAGCCTCGCCGTGCTGTCTGCCTTCGCGCTGTGGCAGCTCGCCTCGCGCTTCCACATTTCACCCTTTCTTGGATTGCTGATCGTCCTGCCGCTGATGGCCGCGATCGGCTGGGCCTTGCAGCGCTTCCTACTCGAACGCAGCGCGCGCGGCGGTGCGCTGTTGCCGATCCTGACGACCTTCGGTCTCGCAATCGTCATCGACAATCTCTTGTTCGAACAGTTCGGCGCCGACACGCGCTCGCTGGCGCCCTTTATCGGCAGCCTCTCCTACGATTCCTGGGAATGGCCGGGCAGCATCTATGTCGGCAAGCTCGCGGTCATCATCTTCGTCACCGCCGTGGCGCTGCTTGGCGGGCTGCAGCTCTTCCTCACCCGCACCGGCCTTGGCCGCGCGATCCGCGCCACCTCGGCGGACCCTGATACGGCCGGCCTGGTCGGCATCGATGCGCGCCGCGCCAATGCGGTCGCCGCGTCCATCGCCATGGTCACCGTCGGCCTCGCCGGCGCCTTCCTCGGCATGCGCGCCACCTTCGAACCCTATGCCGGCGCGCCGCAGTTGCTGTTCGCCTTCGAGGCGGCGGTCATCGGCGGCGCCGGCTCGCTGTGGGGCACGCTGATCGGCGGCATCGTGCTGGCGCTTGCCCAGACGCTCGGCGCCCAGGTACATCCGCAGGGCTTTCTGATCGGCGGCCATGTCGCGTTCCTGATCGCGCTGTTCATACGCCTGTCCACCTCCGGCCTCGGCCTGCGCGGCCTGCTGCGCCTGCCCGCGAGGAAGGCATCATGAGCGCCGCCTCCCCTGTCATCGAGCGCGGCACCGCCGCCTCGCGCATTGCCGCGATCGCGGTGGCCCTGATCATCGCGCTGCTGGCGATCGCGCCGCAATTCCTGTCGGTAGGCGCCGTCGACCGCATGACCGCGCTGTTCATCTATGTGATCCTCGCGGCGATGTGGAACGCGCTCGCCGGTTTCGGCGGACTGGTCTCGGTCGGCCAGCAAGTGTTCTTCGGCCTCGGCGCCTATTTCAGCATCCGGCTGGCGGATGCCGGCCTCAATCCTTTCGTCGCGCTCTTCGTCTCGGCGATCGTCGTCGGCGCGGTCTCCTGGCCGATCTCGCTGTTCATGCTGCGGCTCAGGAACGGCGAGTTCGCCATCGGCATGTGGGTGATCGCGGCCCTCACCCATCTCCTCGTCAACCTCGACCGGCTGGTGCAGGGCGAGACCGGCACGTCGCTGATCTCGCTCAACGTCTACGACGCTTCGACCAGACGCGTGGCGATCTACTGGCTGGCGCTGGCGTCGATGACCGCCCTGCTTGCCGTCCTGTTCGGCCTGCTGCGCGGCAGCACCGGTGCCGCCATCCGCGCCATCCGCGACAACGAGGATGCGGCAGCCTCGGTCGGCGTGCGCGTTACCGGCACCAAGCGGCTGCTTTTCGTTCTCGCCGCCTTTGGCATCGGCATTGCCGGCGCGCTGTGGCTGGCGACCTCGATCACCTTCCAGCCGAAGACCTATTTCAGCGTCCAGTGGACGGCCTACATGATCTTCATGGTGCTGGTCGGCGGCATCGGCACCTTCGAGGGCGCCATCCTTGGCGCGTTGCTGTTCTTCCTCATCGAGACCTGGTTCGGCGGCGCAGGCGTCTGGTACCTGATCGGCCTCGGCGCCACAGCGCTTGCCTTCTCGCTGCTGTTGCCGCGCGGCCTGTGGGGAACGCTGGAGGAGCGATTTGGGCTTCGGCTGCTGCCCGTCGGCTATAGCGTCAGAATTCCCGTCAACGCGACCCTAACGACGGGCGAGACTGCCTCGCCGGCACAGACAACGACATCTCGGGAGAAAGCCTGACCATGCTTTTCGGCAAGACCATCCTCATCACCGGCGTCGCCTCTGGCATCGGCGCCCGCACGGCGGAACTCGCCGGCCAACTTGGCGCCGACGTGATCGGCGTCGACGTGCGTGAGCCAGCTGCAAGTGCCGGCAGCTTCGTCAAGGCCGACATCTCGTCGAAGGCCGGCGTCGACGAACTGGTGGCACGGCTGCCGCTGCGCCTCGATGCGCTCTGCAACGTCGCCGGCCTTTCCGGCAACACCGGCGCCGTGTCGACGCTCGCCGTCAATTTCTACGGACTGCGCGCGCTTTCCGAGGCGCTGGCGCCGAAGCTTCGCGAAGGCGGCGCCATCGTCAACGTCGCCTCGATCGCCGGCTTCGGCTGGCGCGCCAATCTCAACCGCGCCGCTTCGATGATCGGCATCGAGGGCTTTCCCGATGTCGCCAGGGTGGTCGCCGACCATGCGGTCAAGAACGAGGAAGGCTATCCGGTCTCGAAGGAGCTTCTGCTGCTGTGGACCTTCCGCGCCGCGCATCAGGAGCGCTTCAAGAGCCGCGGCATCCGTGTCAATGCGGTCAGCCCAGGCCCGGTCGAGACGCCGATCCTGAAGCAGTTCCGCGCCGTGCTCGGCGACGACCGCGTCGACAGCGATATTTCGCGGGTGGGTCGTGCCGGCACGTCGGGCGATATCGCGCCGGTCGTGCTGTTCCTGTGCTCGGATGGCGCGCGCTGGATCAACGGCGCCAATGTGCCGGTCGACGGCGGCCTCGAAGCCTCGATCAACGCCGAGGTGCTCGGCTTCTAGTTTGCAACGCTCCACCCGGAGCGAGGGAGAGACCAAATGGATATCGGACTTCTGATCGACGGCGACGAAAGAACTGCAACGGGCAAGGCTTCCTTCGACCGCCTGGACCCCTTCACCGGCAAGCTGGCGACGCGCGCCGCCGCCGCCAGCATCGCCGACGCCAATGCCGCCGTCGGCGCCGCTGCCGCGGCCTTCCCGGCCTGGTCGCGGACGGGCCCAGGCGAGCGCCGCGCTTTGCTTTCCAAGGCCGCCGAGGTGATGGCCTCCAAGGTCGGCGAATTCACCAGGCTGATGATGGAGGAGACCGGAGCGACCGGGCCGTGGGCCGGCTTCAACGTTATGCTGGCCGCCAACATGCTGCGCGAGGCAGCCGCGATGACGACACAGATCGCGGGCGAGATCATCCCCTCGGACAAGCCGGGCACGCTTGCCATGGCGATCCGCCAGCCGGCCGGCGTCTGCCTGGGCATCGCGCCCTGGAACGCACCCGTCATCCTCGGCACCCGCGCGCTGGCGATGCCGCTCGCCTGCGGGAACACGGTGGTGCTCAAGGCCTCCGAGATGTGCCCCGGCACGCATCGCCTGATCGGCCAGGTGCTGGTCGAGGCCGGCCTGCCGAAGGGCGTCGTCAATGTTGTCACCAACGACCCGAAGGATGCCGCCGGGATCGTCGAGGCGCTCGTCGCGCATCCGGCGGTGAAGCGGGTCAATTTCACCGGCTCGACCAAGGTCGGCCGCATCATCGCCGAGCTCGCCGGGCGCCATCTCAAGCCGGCCCTGCTCGAGCTTGGCGGCAAGGCGCCGCTTCTGGTGCTTGACGATGCCGACATCGACGCGGCGGTCAACGCCGCGACCTTCGGCGCCTTCATGCATCAGGGCCAGATCTGCATGTCGACGGAGCGGCTGATCGTCGACGAGAAGGTCGCCGACGAGTTCGTCGCCAAGCTTGCAGCCCGCGCCGCGCAGCTTCCGGCCGGCGACCCGCGCGGCCATGTCGTGCTTGGCTCGCTGATCAGCAGCCAGGCCGCCGACAAGATGGAGGAACTGGTCGCCGACGCCGTCGCCAAGGGTGCGAAGCTCGTCGCAGGCGGCAAGCGTACCGGCACAGTGGTGGACGCAACGCTGCTTGATCACGTGACGCCTTCGATGCGCGTCTATGCGGAAGAATCCTTCGGGCCGGTCAAGCCAGTCATTCGCGTCAAGGGCGAGGACGAGGCGGTGCGCGTCGCCAACGACACCGAATACGGCCTGTCGTCGGCCGTCTTCAGCCGCGACATCAAGCGCGCCATGGCGGTCGCTGCCCGCATCCAGGCCGGCATCTGCCACATCAACGGCCCGACCGTCGGCGACGAGGCGCAGATGCCGTTCGGCGGTGTCAAAGGTTCCGGCTACGGCCGCTTCGGCGGCAAGGCCTCGATCGCCGAATTCACCGACCTGCGCTGGGTGACGATCGAGGATCCCGGCCAGCACTACCCGTTCTGACGGAGAGCCTGGCGACCTTCTATCTGCCGAGGCTCAGCCCTGCCTTCCTCGCCTCGTCGCGCAGGAACGGCAGGCCGACCTCGATGACGTCGCGCGGGTCTTCAGCCACCGGGCGCCACACCGCCAGTCCGCCGGCGATGTCGACGTCGACATGGTTCATGCTTTCGAGCGTGATCGGCCCCTCGTAGCCGATGTCGGCGATCGCCTTCATGCAGGCCGCCCAGTTGATCATGCCGCGCCCCGGCACGCCGCGGTTGGCTTCCGACACGTGCACATAGCCGAGGAAGGGCGCGGCCGCCTCGAAGCCGGCGGCAAAGCTCTCCTCCTCGATATGCATGTGATAGGTGTCGAGATGGATGAAGATGTTGTCGGCGCCGATGCGCTCGATGATCCGGGCCGCATCGATGCCGCGGTTGATCAGATGCGTCTCGTAGCGGTTGCAGGGCTCGATGCCGAGCTTCAGCCCGCGCGCCTTCGCCGACTTCGCCGCCCGTTCGAGGAAGCGGCACATGCCGTCGATCTCCTTGCGCGTCGGCGCCCGGCCCGTCGTCTTGCCGATCGTGCCGTAGGTGACGCCGCCGAGCGCCTCGCTGCCGACCTCGTTGCAGACCTTGAAGGCCGGCTGCAGGAAGTCGAGCGCCTCGTCCGGCCGCTCGACCACGTCGAGGGAACGCGGCAGGCCGAGCGACGGGATCAGCTCAACGCCATAGTGGGTGGCGAAGCCCCGCGTGCGCTTGGTGTCGATCTCCTCCGGGCGCAGCAGCGGAATTTCCATCAGCCCGATGCCGTGTTCCTTCAACCGGTCCATCTGCGGCTCGATGCGGGCAAGGTCCCAGACCGGAGCGATGGCGAAAGTGTGCAGTCCAAAGGTGTTCATGAGCTCTAGCCTCGTTGTTCGTGCGCCGCCGCGGCGCTGACATCGCCACCGCCGACGATGCGGCTGACGACTTCGTTCATGTTGGTCTTGCTGGTGACGAGATCGGCATCGGCGCGGCCGTGACGCAGCACGACGATGCGGTCGGTGACCGATAGCACGTCGTTCAGCCGGTGCGAGATCAGGATGACGGCGATGCCTTCCGACCGCAGCCGGCGGATCAGGTCGAGCACGCTCTGCACCTCGCGCACCGCAAGCGCAGCCGTCGGCTCGTCCATGATCACGAGCTTCGGGTTGAAGGTCAGCGCGCGGGCGATCGCCACCGTCTGCTGCTGGCCGCCCGAGAACGAGCCGACCGAGCGGTTGATCGACGGCAGTCGTGCGCCGAGCCGCTCGATCATCCGCGTCGCCTCGCGGTCCATAGCCGCCTTGTCGACGAAACCGGGAAACAGGCCGAACACCCGTTTCGTCGGCTCGCGGCCGAGGAAGATGTTCGATGCCACGTCCTGCTGCTTGGCCAGCGACAGGTCCTGATAGATCATCTCGATGCCGAGTTCGCGCCGCTGGCCCGGGTCGAGCCCAAGGATGTCCTTGCCGTCGAATTCGATCGAGCCGGAATCGGCACGGTAGATGCCGGTGATGGTCTTCATCAGCGTCGACTTGCCGGCGCCATTGTCGCCGACCAGCCCGACCACCTCGCCGGCAGCGACCTTGAGGTCGACGCCGTGCAGCACGTCGACCGCGCCGAAGCTTTTGCGGATGCCTTGAAGCGAAAGAAGCGTCATACGCGCGACTCCTTCCGAACCTGGTACTGGTCGATGAAGACGGCAAGGATCAGCACCGCGCCGATCGCCATCTGCTGGTAATAGGACTGCACGGCAAGCAGCGTCAGCCCGTTCTGCAAGACGCCCATGATCAGCGCGCCGATCATCGTGCCGAGGATCGAGGCGCGGCCGCCGAACAGGTTGGTGCCGCCGATGATCGCCGCGGTGATGGCGGTGAGCTCGTAGTTGATGCCGGCGGTCGGGTCGCCGGCATTGACGCGGGCGGTGAACAGCAGGCCGGCGAGCCCGGCGAGCGCGCCGGACAGCGTATAGATGATGCGGCGATGGTGCTCGACGCGGATGCCCGCGGCGCGCGCCGCGCCCTCGCTATCGCCCAGCGCCAGCGTGTGGCGGCCGAAGCGTGTGTAGGCGAGCACGCAATGCGCGACGATCGCCGTCAGCACCAGGATGATCACCGGCATCGGGATGCCGAACGGCCGCCCTTGCCCGATATAGACGATCGCCGACGGCAGCCCGTAGATCGCCCTGCCTTGCGAGATGACCAGCGCCAGGCCGCGCGCCAGGCCGAGCATGCCGAGCGTGACGATGAAGGCCGGCACGAAGGCGCGGGTGACGAGCTGCCCGTTGATGTAGCCGGCAAGGCCGCCGGCCAGGATGCAGGCGATGAGCGCGAAGACCGACGGCCAGCCGAGATTGACCGCGACGAAGGCACCCGCCACGCCGGCAAGGCCCATGACCGAGCCGAGCGACAGGTCGAGCCCGCCCGAGCCGATGACGAAGGTGGCGGCGATCGCCAGCACGCCGATCGTCGATGTCGCGAGCAGGATGTTGAGGAAATTGCTCAGCGACAGGAAGAACGGCGACAGCAGCGCCATCGCCCCGCTCAGCGCCACAAGCACCAGCAGCGACTCCAGCCTGATGTGGAGCCGTTCGACGGATGCGCGCTGCACCCGAGCCCAGAAACCGGGCTGTTCAGAAGCCATGTCTTTGCACCTTTGAGAGCGGCCGTTAGGCAGTAGGGCAGTAGGGATTAGGCAGTAGTGGATTAAGGAGCGACCTGAAGCGATGCGAACCGCTTACTCCCCTACTGCCTACTGCCTACTGCCTATTCCCTATTCCCTATTCCCTGCTCACTTCACATATTGCAGCATCGGCTCCTTGCCGGCGTCGAGCATTTCCTTGGTCAGCACCAAGGTAGGCACGGCGATGCTCTCCTCGACCTTCTCGCCGGCGAGCGCCTTCTTGACGTTCTCGACAGCCTGCTTGCCGACCAGATAGGGGAGCTGCGCCACCGAAGCGTTGAGGCGGCCCTCCTTGATCGACTTGACCGCATCCGAATTGCCATCGACGCCGATGATCGTCACCTGCTCACCCTTGCCCGCCGCATAGACCGATTCCACAGCGCCGAGCGCCATGGTGTCATTGGCGGAGAAGATGGCGACCAGGTCAGGATGCGCGGTCAGCGTATCGGTTGCGATCGAGGCCGCCTTGCCGCGATCCCAGTCGCCGGGCAGCGAAGCAACGATCTCCAGCCCCGGCGCCAGTTCCTTGAGCTTGTCGGCAAAACCCTTGGCGCGTTTCTGACCGGTGATGTTGCCGGAAAGGCCCTCGATCACCAGCACCGGACCCTTGGCGTCCTTGCCGAGCTTGGAGACTAGATATTCTGCGCCCTGTCCGCCGGCCGCGACATTGTCGGAGCCGATGCGGAAGGTGATCTTGATGCCTTCCTTGTCGAGCACCGCCGGATCGAGATTGCCGTCGAGGTCGACCACCTTGATGCCGGCATCCTGCGCCGCCTTCAGGCAGGGCAACAGGTTGGTCGAGTTGATCGCCGCGGTGATCATCGCCACCGGCTTGCGCTCCAGCATCGTGTTGCAGAGGTTGAGCTGCGGCTCGGCCGCCTGGTCGCTCTCGGCGGCCTGCTGGAAATATTTCACCCCGGCTTCCTTGGCGCCGTCCTCGACGCCCTGGCCCATCGCGCCCCAGAACGGGTTGGCAAGCGTTTTCATCAGCACGCCGTATTCGCCGTCCTCGGCCTTGGCGGCGCCTACTGCCGACATCGCCAGAGCGATGCCCAAGGCCATCGTAAATCGATTTATCTTCAGAACGAATGCTGTCACGTTTTCCTCCCTGTTGATGTCACGCGCCACGAGCCAAAGCCAGGTGCGGCGCCACTCGGTTTTCGACAATGGGGGCTATTGTCGGCTTCCTCCCCCCGAATGCGGGCCGCTGCCTGGCGAGCCAACGGATTCCCGCATCAACACCTTGCAGGGCTCGAGCCGCGCCCTGGGCGGGCCGCGCTCCCCCTCGATCCTGCGAAACAGCACGTCCATCGCATTGCTGGCGATCTCGCGCACCGGCTGCACCACGGCGGCGATCGCCGGCCAGGTCACCTGCATCCATTCGGCGTCGTCGAAGCCGACCAGCGAGATGTCGTCCGGGCAATGCCAGCCACGACGGCGGAATTCGGAAAGCGCCACCAGCGTGCCTTTGAGGAACAGCGAATAGACCGCCGTCGGGCGTTCACCCCGATTGGCACCCTCGCTGAAATAGTCGCTGAGCAGCGTCCGCAGCGGCTCGACCTCGCTTTCGGCAAGCACGACGTCGATGCGGATGTCGGGCACCAGTTGCAGCGCGGTCGCGCGAAACCCTTCGAGGCGGGCGCGCACCGTTGCCGCCTGCTGGCCGAGACCGACGACCAGTATGTGGCGATGGCCCTTGCCGACGAGCGCGCGCGCCACCTCCGCACTTGCCGCGGCGCTGTCGGCCGAAACCGTATCGAATGCGTCGTCGGCGAGCACGCGGTCGATCAGCACGCCGGTCATGCCGTTGGCTTTCATGAAGCCGGCCGCCGGCCCATGCTCGTTGCGCACCGGTGCCAGCACGATGCCGGCGACGCGCCAGTCGTGCATGCGGGCCAGGATCTCCTTTTCGCGCGCTTCCGACTCACGGCTGGAGGCGGCGACCAGCGTGAAACCGCGCTGCTCGGCGAGCCCCTCGAGCTCGCTGACCATCTGGCCGAAGAACTCGCTTTCGAACTCTGGCATGATGGCGCCGATGATGCGCCGCTTGGCCCGGCGCATGTCGGACGCCAGCGGATCGACACGGTAACCGAGGAGATCGACGGCATCGAAGACGCGCTGCGCATTTTCGGGCTTCACCGTGGTGACGCCTGCCAAAACCTTGGAGACGGTGGCGGCGGACACGCCGGCGCGGCTTGCCACGTCGTGGATCGACGGACGCCGCTGCTGGGTCTCCCGATGCGCCATCATCCTGCTCCGAAAGGCGGGTAGCCGCACGCCACCTCGCCAGCGCAATGGATAAATCGATTTTTCGCAGTTGTAAATCGTTTAATCCGGAGTAAAACACCGCTGTGAGTGGCACGATCCGGCAACGCCGGGAGGAAACATCATGTCAAACAATGCCTTGCCGCTGGTCATCAGCGCACCCGAGCCGCGCACGCTCGAGCTGATCTTCACACCACCGCAACTGGCGCTCTTTCGCAAGCGATATCGCATCGTGGAAACAACGCCCGAAGGTGTCGCCGGGTTGCCGGCGCATGTGCTTGCCGAGGCGCGCTACATCGTCGGCCAGCCGCCGCTCCGCCCGGAGACGCTGGAACGACTTCAGGCGCTGCGCTGCGTCTTCAACGTCGAGACCAATCTCGTCAACAACATGCCCTACGACACACTGTTTGCCCGCGGCATCCATGTCGTCACCACCGGCCTGGTCTTCGCCGAACCGGTCGCCGAGCTCGGCCTTGCCATGGCGCTCAACCTGGCACGCGGCATCGTCGATGCCGACCTTGCCTTCCGGCAGGGCAAGGAGCTGTGGGGCGGCGACGGCAACGCGACCGCGCGGCTCCTCTCCGGCGCCGAAGTCGGCATCATCGGCTTCGGCGATCTCGGCCGCGCGCTGAACCGCCTGCTGACGGGCTTTCGCACCCTGATCAGGGTGTTCGATCCCTGGCTGCCGCCGTCGATCCTCATCGACAACGGCGTCGAGCCCGCCTCGCTCGACAAGGTGCTGTCGGAGAGCGACTTCGTCTTCGTCGTCGCCTCGGTGACCAGCGAGAACCAGGGCTTCCTCGGCACCGAGGCCTTCGCGAAAATGCGCAAGGGCGCCGCCTTTATCCTGCTCAGCCGAGCCGGTGTCGTCGACTTCCCGGCGCTGATGCAGGCGGTCCGCAACGGCCAGATCGTCGCCGCCAGCGATGTCTTTCCGGAAGAGCCGCTGGCCAGGGACCATCCGGTGCGCACCCTGCCCGGCTTCCTGCGCTCCGCGCACCGCGCCGGCGCGCTCGACGTCGCCTTCAAGCGCATGGGCGACATGGTGCTGGAGGATATGGAGCTGATCGACCGCGGGCTGCCGCCGCTGCGCTCCAAGCGGGCGGAACGCGAGACGGTTTCCAGGATGCGATCGAAGCCGGTCGACAAGAACTGAGGACGAATTCCCGGTAACCGCGCAACGTCATTGCAGGCGTCGGCGGAGTACAATTGAATCGAACGTTGGGCGACCGAAAAGGTTCAATTTGCGCCGGATCCTGTTTCGACAGAATTATCATCTCTCCAATCGCCACATCGTGGAACTTTCGTCCAGACCTGTCGTTTGGCCTTCGATCGTTGCTTCGACGATCCCCAAAGCAACAGGAGGATTATATCGTGAACATCAAGATGATAGGGCTGGGCGCCATGGCGCTTTCGATGGTCGCCAGCTCGGCGCTGGCTGCAGGAAACACCGGCACATCGGCACTCGACGACCCGGCCAAGATGCAGCCCTTCTATACCGACTCCAGCATGAAGACGATGGTCAGCAGCGATGACTTCGTGAAGGCCTGGAAGGCGCTGACGCCAGAAGACCAGATGGCGATGATGACGGCCTGCGACGACGAGTCGAAGAACGCCAATCCCACCAACACCCATCCGGAGTTCTGCAGCAGCGTCAAGGCTAACGGCGGCAGCAAGTAGACCTGCCGACATCGCAATGGATGAAACGGCTCCGCTTGCGGGGCCGTTTTCTTGCTGGTCGGACCCTACAGCGATCGCAGCCGAAGCGCATCGCGGGCGATGCGCCAGGCGGATTCGACATGCCGCCGCGCCGCCGCCTCCGCCTCTTCCGGCTTGCGCGCCCTGATGGCGTCCATGATCGCGTTCATCTCGTTGATCGCCGGCTCGCGGCGGTTTTCCGAGGCTATCGTCATCGAACGCAGTTGGTTGATGCGAACATTGAGCCCGGTGACGATCTCCCAGGCGATCCGCTTGTCGGCGGCCTCGAACAGCACCTCGTAGAAGCTGGCCGTCGCCCGCATGACCTCGACCGGAGCGCCCGAGGCCCAGGCTTCGAGCAGCTTTTCCAGGGCGGCGTCGAGAAGAGCGATTTGCTCCTTGCTGGCCGACGTCGCGCAGGCCCGCGCGGCGATGCCTTCCAGCAGCGCGCGCAGTTCGTAGATCTCGTCGGTACGGCCGAGGTCGGGCTTGGCCACGGCTGGTCCGTGGCCCGGTACCATCTGCACCAGGCCCTCGGCCTCAAGTTGCCGCAACACCTCGCGCACCACCGAACGGCTGACGCCGAGCTGGTCGCAGAGCGGCCGCTCGACCAGCCTTTCGCCGGGCTGGAAATGGAAATCCATGATCGCCTCGCGCATGCGCTCCAGCGCCAGTGTCCGCAGCGTCTTGGCAGAACGGTCGATCCGAAGCGTGTCGTCAGGCATTTTTTCCGCCCTTAGGGCAATTCCAGGAAAAGTCTGAAGCGGTTTTCCGTCAGGAGTTGCGTCAAAACAAAGAGTTAGAGCGGGTCGCCGTTTCCATGGAACGGCGAGGCGCTCTGGCGTCGCCACAAAAACAGATTCCATGGCCGGTTGACAAGGTTCTTGGCTCTCCATATCATGGTATACCATAAGACAAAGCAGAAATGACGAACCCGCATCGCGCCGTTTCGTCCGAGGAATCTCATGAAACCGGCCATTCGCAAGATCGTGACCTATGTCGAGAACACGCTGATCGAAGGCGGCAAGGCGGCGCCCCGCCCGCTGCGCCTGATCGGCGTCGCGGCGGTGCTGACCAACCCGTGGGCCGGACGCGGCTTCATCGAGGACCTGTCGCCAGAGATTCGCGCCGTCGCCCCGGTGCTCGGCGAAACGCTGACCAATGAGATCATTGGCGTCGCCGGCTCCGGCGAAGTGATCGAAGGCTACGGCAAAGCCGCCATCTGCGGCACGTCGGGCGAAGTCGAGCACGCTTCGGCGCTGATCCACACGCTGCATTTCGGCAACCACTATCGCCGCGCCGTCGGCGCCAAGACCTATCTCGCCTTCACCAATCTGCGCGGCGGGCCGAACACGCCGATCATGATCCCGCTGATGGACAAGAACGATGAAGGCCGCCGCTCCCACTATCTCACGGTGCATTTCCAGATCGGCGACGCACCGGCGCCCGACGAGTTGGTGGTGGCGCTCGGCGCGTCGATCGGCGGCCGCCCGCACCATCGCATCGGCGACCGCTACCAGGACCTGAAGGAACTCGGGGATCTGCATGGCTGACGCCGCCGCACTGGCCCTGGGCAAGGCTCCCGACGGCACCGGCTTCATCCGAGCCGGGTCCGGAGCGCCAGTTCTGCTGATCCATGGCGTCGGCATGGGCGCGGCGATCTGGCAGCCGCAGATCGCCTTGATGCAGGACCGCTTCGACCTGATCGCCATCGATATGCTCGGCCATGGCGGCTCGCCGCTGCCGCCGCAGGATGCCGGGCTGCCGGACTTCGCCGACCAGGCGATCCGCCTGCTCGACCATCTCGGCCTCGACCGCGTCGCGGTCGTCGGCCATTCCATGGGCGCGCTGGTCGCACAGGAGATCGCGCTGCGCGCCCCGTCGCGTGTCAGTTCCGTCGTTTGCCTCAACGCCGTCTTCCGCCGCCCGCCGGAACTTGCGCAAGCGGTGCGCGAACGGGCGGCCGCCCTCGGCGGCCATGGCGATCCCCAGGCCATCGCCGCGACTATCGCGCGCTGGTTCGGCGATCCGATCCCGCCGGATCTGGCCGACGCCGCCGCGACCGCGCAAACCGCGCTCGAAGGCGTCGATGCCGAAGGCTACGCCCGCACCTATCGCCTCTTTGCCAGCGCCGACACGGCCCATGTCGATCGCCTGGCCGCACTTGCCGCGCCGGCACTGTTCATGACCGGATCGGAGGATCGCAATTCCACGCCTGCAATGTCCGCCGCCATGGCGCGGCTCGCGCCATCAGGACAATGCCTGGTGCTGAGCGGAGAAAAGCACATGATGACAATCGCTTCGCCCAAGAAAGTGACTCAGCACATCACGGCCTTTCTCGACCGGACGGCCGACGTTACCGCAAGCGCCGAGGCCGCTTTCGACGCAATCGAATTCCGCCGCGCGCTGGGCTCCTTCCTGACCGGCGTCACCATCGTCACCACGGTGGACGAGGCAGGCGACCCGCGCGGCTTCACCGCCAACTCCTTCACCTCAGTCTCGCTCGAGCCGCCGCTGGTGCTTGTCTGCATCGCCAAGAAGGCGCTGGGGCATCAAGCCTTCTCGACCTCCAGGGGGTTCGCGATCAACATCCTGTCGGAAGACCAGAAGGCCGCGTCCGGCATTTTCGCCTCCAAGGCGGCCGACAAGTTCGCGTCGGTGATCTGGCAGCCGGGCCAGACGGGAAATCCCGTGATCGAGGGTTCCGTCGCGGTCTTCGATTGCGACATGGAGCAACTGGTGGATGCCGGCGACCATTCGATCCTCATCGGCCGGGTCCACGATTTCACCCACAACGGCGCGCAGCCATTGGGCTATTGCCGGGGCGCCTATGTCACGCCGGGCCTCAGCCAGGAAGCGCTTGCCGCCGCCCCGCCCGGAACCGAAGTCGGCGCCATCCTCGAGAGCGAAGGCCGCGTGCTCTTCCTCGAGGCGGCGGACGGCTCCCACCAATTGCCGGCCGGACATGGCCTCGGCGCCGCGAACGATGCCCGCAGTCTGAGGGGAAAGCTTGCCGCCAAGGCGATCGACGCCGATCTTGGCTTCCTTTACGCGGTCTGGGACGATGCGACGGACGCCTCGCGCACCCATGTCTACTATCGCGGCACGGTGAGCGCCCCGCTGTCCGGCGACGGCCAGATCAGGCTTGTCGACATCGACCGGATGGCCGATCTCAAGATCGCCGATCCGGCGGTGCGCTCGATGCTCGCCCGTTATGCGCGCGAGCGCACCGAGGACCAGTTCGGCGTCTATGTCGGCAATGAGGTCGAAGGCGAGGTCCGGCCGCTCGCCAAGGCCGCGCCGTCAGCAGCAATCCATTCCGGCCACGGGTGAGACCGATGAAGTTTTCGCTTTTCGTCCATATGGAGCGCTCGGATCTGGCCAAGCCGCAATCCGAACTGCTGACGGAGCTGGAGGAACTCGTCGTGCTGGCCGAGCAGGCAGGCTTCGAGGCCGCCTGGATCGGCGAGCATCACGGCATGGAATTCACCATCTCGCCGAACCCGTTCGTCAACATCGCCTATCTCGCCGCCAAGACTTCAAGCATCCGCCTCGGCACCGGCACCATCATCGCGCCGTTCTGGCACCCGATCAAACTCGCCGGCGAAGCCGCGATGACCGACATCATCACCGGCGGCCGGCTCGACATCGGCATCGCGCGCGGCGCCTACAGCTATGAGTATCAGCGGCTCTTTCCCGGGCTCGACGCCTGGGGCGCAGGCCAGCGCATGCGCGAGATGGTGCCGGCACTGCGCGGCCTCTGGGACGGTGATTTCGAGTTGTCCGGCGAGTTCTGGTCCTTCCCGCCGACCACCTCCTCGCCCAAGCCCTTGCAAGCCCCCTACCCGCCGATCTGGGTGGCGGCCCGCGATCCGAATTCACACGACTTCGCCGTCGCCAACAAATGCAACGTGCAAGTGACGCCACTTGCCTCCGGCGACGGCGAGGTGGCGAGCCTGATGGAGCGCTTCAACACCGCCTGCGAGGCCCATCCGGACATAGCGCGGCCGGAAATCATGCTGCTGATGCACACATTCGTGGCCGAGGGCGCCGCCGACGCCGACCGTCTGGCACGGGATCTGTCGCTGTTCTACTGCCAGTTCGGCGCCTGGTTCCAGAACAAGAAGCCTGTGCATCAGGGCATTCTGGAGCCGCTGACCGAGGACGAGATCGCGGCCATGCCGCAATACGCGCCCGACAAGATCAGGCAGAACCTCGTCATCGGCGAGGCCGACGAGGTGATCGCCAGGCTGAAGGCCTATGAAGCGCAGGGCTACGACAAGTATTCGATCTGGATCGACAGCGGCCTTTCGCATGAGCGCAAGAAGAAGTCGCTGCGGCTCTTCATCGACAGGGTGATGCCGGCCTTCCAGGCGGGGTCGCGATGAGCACCGTAGCCTTCAAGAATTATATAGATGGGGCGTTCGTCGAGGCGGCGGCGACCTTTGACAGCATCGATCCTTCGACCGGCACCCCCTGGGCGACGATGCCGGCCGCTGGCGTCGCCGATGTCGACCGCGCCGTCGAGGCCGCGCATCGGGCGCTGCGTTCCGGTCCCTGGGCCTCGCTGACGGCGACGGCGCGCGGCAAGCTCCTGGTCAGGCTCGGCGATCTCGTCGCCGCCAATGCCGGCCGGTTGGCGGAACTGGAAACGCGCGACACCGGCAAGATCATCCGCGAGACGCGCGCCCAGATCGCCTATGTCGGCGACTATTACCGCTACTATGGCGGCCTCGCCGACAAGCACGAAGGCGCCTTCATCCCGATCGACAAGCCCGACATGGAGGTCACGGTCCGGCCGGAGCCGATCGGCGTCGTTGCCGCGGTCGTGCCCTGGAATTCGCAGCTCTTTTTGTCGGCGGTCAAGCTCGGCCCGGCGCTGGCAGCCGGCTGCACCGTCATCCTCAAGGCTTCCGAGGAGGGTCCGGCGCCGCTGCTCGCCTTTGCCGAGCTTGTCCATGAGGCCGGCTTTCCGGCGGGTGCCGTCAACATCCTGACCGGCTTCGGCCACGATTGCGGACGCCGCCTGACCAGCCACCCGCTCGTCGCCCGCGTCGCCTTCACCGGCGGCCCCTCGACAGCCCGCCAGATCGTCGCCAACACGGCCGAGAACCTCGCCTATACGACGCTGGAACTCGGCGGCAAAAGCCCCGTTGTCGTGTTCGCCGACGCCGATCTCGACAGCGCCGCCAACGCCGTCGTCGCCGGCATCTTCGCCGCGACCGGGCAGAGCTGCGTCGCCGGCTCGCGCCTCCTGGTCGAGCGCTCGGTCAAGGACGAATTCCTTGCCCGGCTGAAGCGCAAGGCCGAGGCGATTGCCATCGGCGATCCACAGGACACCGCCACCGAAATGGGGCCGCTCGCAACCTTGCGCCAGC
Source organism: Mesorhizobium sp. M4B.F.Ca.ET.143.01.1.1 (assembly GCF_004792275.1). Lineage (NCBI taxonomy): Bacteria > Pseudomonadati > Pseudomonadota > Alphaproteobacteria > Hyphomicrobiales > Phyllobacteriaceae > Mesorhizobium > Mesorhizobium sp. M4B.F.Ca.ET.143.01.1.1. The sequence goes on along the minus strand of NZ_SRSR01000003.1, from coordinate 239,013 downwards.
GCGAACGGATCGAGACGATCGTCGCCGAAAGCCTGGCCGGCGGCGGCCGGCTCATCACCGGCGGCGCACGGCCCGAGGGCAAGGCGGACGGCTTCTACTACGCGCCGACGATCATCGAGGCGCAGGACCAGGCGCTTGCCTGCGTGCGCGAGGAACTGTTCGGACCGGTGCTCAGCGCGCTCGCCTTCGACAGCGAGGCTGAGGCCCTGGCTTTAGCCAACGACACGCCCTTCGGCCTCGCCTCCGGCGTCTTCACCACCAACCTCACCAGAGCGCACCGCATGGCCCGCGGCATCCACGCCGGCGTCGTCTGGGTCAACACCTACCGCGCCGTTTCGCCGCTGGTTCCGTTCGGCGGCTACGGGCTGTCCGGTCTCGGCCGCGAAGGCGGCATCGACGCCATCCGCGACTACACGCGCTCGAAATCGGTGTGGATCCGCACATCGGACGAGCCGATCCCCGATCCCTTCGTCATGCGCTGAGGCGGCATGGCGACGGTGCACTGAAGAACAAGAAACGGAACACACAAAGTCAGAGGAGAACGACATGAAACTGATTTTCGCCGGCATCCTTGCCGGCCTCATGGCAACGACGGCCGCCAAGGCCGAGGAAATGGTGTTCACCAGTTGGGGCGGCACCACCCAGGAAGCCCAGACGAAATCCTGGGCCGAGCCGTTCACCGCTTCAGCCGGCGTCAAGGTGCTGCAGGACGGTCCGACCGACTACGGCAAGCTGAAGGCCATGGTCGACGCCAAGAACGTCACCTGGGACGTGGTCGACGTCGAGATGGACTTCGCCATCAAGGCGGCCAAGGACGGGCTGCTCGAGCCGATCGATTTCGCCGTCGTGCCGAAGGACGATCTCGATCCGCGCTTCAGCAACGAGCACGCAATCGGCAGCTTCTACTATTCCTTCGTGCTCGCCTGGAACAAGGGCGCGGTCTCCGGCGAGCCGGCCGGTTGGACCGACATGTTCGACACCAAGAAATTTCCCGGCAAGCGCACCTTCTACAAATGGTCGGCGCCCGGCGTCATCGAGATCGCGCTGCTCGCCGACGGCGTGCCGGCCGACAAGCTCTATCCGCTTGACCTCGACCGCGCCTTCAAGAAGCTCGACACCATCAAGTCCGACATCGTCTGGTGGGGCGGCGGCGCTGAATCGCAGCAGCTGATCGCCTCCGGCGAGGCCGCCTTCGGCCAGCTCTGGAACGGCCGCGTCTTCGCGCTGGAGAAGGACGGCGCCGATGTCGGCGTGTCCTGGAACCAGAACCTGACCGCCGCCGACGTTCTGGTGGTGCCGAAGGGCGCCAAGAACAAGGACACGGCGATGAAGTTCCTCGCCGCGGCGAGCAGCGCCACCGGCCAGGCGAAGTTCGCCGAGGCGAGCGGCTATGCGCCCATCAACACCAAGGCCAAGGCCGAGATGCCCGCCGACGTGGTCAAGGGTCTGCCCGACGCCCATGTCGACGGCCAGATCAACCTCGACATGAACTACTGGGCCGAGCATCGCGACGAGATCGCCACGCGCTGGTACGCCTGGCAGGCGAAATAACGCCCGCCTTCTCGTGACAGAAGCGGGACGGCTTCCGCCGTCCCGCTTCGCAACCCGGGATACCGCTATGTCGGTGGAAATTGAGCAGAGCATCGCCAGAATGCGTCTTCCGGCAGGCCTCGCCGGCCTGCTGCCGGCGCTGACCCTGATCGGGCTTTTCTTCGTCGTGCCGGTCCTGGCGCTGCTTCTACGCAGCGTCACCGATCCGGCTCCCGGCCTGCAGAATTATGCGGCGCTGCTCGGCGACGGCACCTACGCGCGGGTGTTCTTCAACACCTTCCTGGTCGCCTTCGTCGTCACCGTCGTCACCGTTCTCGTCGCCTTTCCGGTGGCCTGGATGCTGGCGATCATGCCGCCGGCCCTCGCCTCGCTCCTGTTCGGCATCATCATCCTGTCGATGTGGACCAACCTCTTGACCCGCACCTATGCCTGGATGGTGCTCTTGCAGCGCACCGGCGTGATCAACCGGGCGCTGATGGCCATCGGCATCACCGACCAGCCGCTGCCGCTCATCAACAACCTCACCGGCGTCACCATCGGCATGGTCTACATCATGCTGCCGTTCATGATCCTGCCTTTGGTCGGCACCTTGCGCGCGATCGACCCGATGACGCTGCGCGCGGCAGCGCTTTGCGGCGCCAGCCCGCTCGCCGCGTTCCGCCGCATCCTGTTGCCGCTCTCGCTTCCCGGCATCGCCGCCGGCGGGCTGATGGTCTTCGTCATGTCGCTCGGCTATTTCGTCACGCCGGCGCTGCTCGGCGGCACGTCGAACATGATGCTTGCCGAGATGATCGCGCAGATGATCCAGTCGCTGCTCAACTGGGGCCTCGGCAGCGCCGCCGCCTTCATCCTGCTGGTCGTCACCATGGCGCTCTACGCGCTGCAACTGCGCCTTGTCGGCTCGAAGCGACCCGCGGGAGGCGCCTGAGATGCTGCTCGACTATGACCGCCTGGGCTGGCTGAAGGCTGCGCTGCTCGCCTTCACCGCTTTGGTCGCCGCCTTCCTGCTTCTGCCTGTTGTCTTCATCGTGCTGCTCTCCTTCGGCTCGTCGCGCTGGCTGGCCTTCCCGCCGCCCGGCTGGACGCTGAAATGGTATCAGGAGCTGTTCGCCGACCCGTCCTGGATCGAGGCGGCGCTCACCAGCGCCCGCATCGCCGCCCTGACGGCAATCCTTGCCGTCGCCGTCGGCCTGCTTGCCTCATTCGCGCTGGTTCGTGGTGAGTTCCGTGGGCGCGAGATGCTGCGCGGGCTGCTGCTGACGCCGATGGTGCTGCCGGTGGTCGTCTTCGCCATCGCCATCTACGCCTTCTTCCTGCGCCTTGGCCTCGGCGGCACCACGGTCGGCTTCGTCATCGCCCACACCGTGCTGGCGCTCCCCTTCGCCATCATCCCGATTGCCACCGCGCTCGAAGGATTCGACAAGTCGATCGAGGACGCGGCCATCGTCTGCGGCGCCAGCCCACTTGAGGCCAAGCTCAGGATCACCTTGCCGTCGATCCGCATCGGCATCTTCTCCGCCGCGATCTTCTCCTTCCTCGCCTCCTGGGACGAGGTGGTCGTGGCGATCTTCATGGCGAGCCCCACCCTGCAGACCTTGCCGGTCAAGATCTGGGGCAGCCTCCGCTCCGACCTCACTCCCGTCATCGCCGCCGCCTCCAGCCTGCTGGTCGGGCTCACGCTCGCCCTCATGGTGGTGACGGCACTCTTGCGCCGAAAGTTGCCGACATGACCGAGCCTTTCCTGTCGATCCGCAAATTGCGCAAGGCTTTCGGCGCCTTCGTCGCCGTTCATGACGTGACGCTGGAGATCCCCAAAGGCGAATTCCTGACCTTCCTCGGCCCGTCAGGTTCGGGAAAATCGACGACGCTCTATGCGATCGCCGGCTTCCAGGACCCGACCTCCGGCGATGTCCGGTTGCAGGGAAAGTCGCTGCTTGCGGTGCCCTCGCACAAGCGCAACATCGGCATGGTCTTCCAGCGCTACACGCTGTTTCCGCATCTGAGCGTCGCCGAAAACGTCGCCTTCCCACTTCGCGTCCGCCGCCGGCCCGACGCCGAGGTCAAGCGCAAGGTCGCCGACATGCTCTCGCTGGTGCGGCTCGAAAGTTTCGCCGAACGGCTTCCCGGCGCGCTGTCCGGCGGCCAGCAGCAGCGCGTCGCGCTTGCCCGCGCGCTGGCCTACGATCCGCCGATCCTCCTGATGGACGAGCCGCTTTCGGCCCTCGACAAGAAACTGCGCGAGGAGATTCAGGCCGAAATACGCCGCATCCACCGCGAGACCGGCGTCACCATCCTCTATGTCACCCATGACCAGGAGGAGGCGCTGCATCTGTCCGACCGCATCGCGCTGTTCAGGGATGGCCGCATCGAGCAGATCGGCACCGGCGAGGATCTCTACCTTCGGCCCGCGACCGATTTCGTTGCCGGCTTCATCGGCAATTCGAATTTTTTGGCCGCCGAGCATCTGGAAACCGTCGGCGGCGCCGCGACCATCCGGCTTGCCGACGGCTCGGTGCTCTCAGGCATCAACGCCAATGGCAGCTTCGGCAGCGGACAAAAGGCCAGGCTGATGATCCGGCCGGAAGCGTTTCGCCTGGAGCGTGGTCCGAGAAGCGCCGAGCTTGCCGTCGAGATCGTCGATGTCGCCTTCTACGGCGAGCGCCGCCGCATCGTCGCGCGCACCGCCGCCGGGCAGGAGATCGACATCAGGCCGACATCGTCGGCCATGGCGTCGCACGATGCGACGGCAAGCCGACGGCAGGTCTTTTTCGACCCGGCCGCCGCATTCCTGTTTCCCGCCTGATTGCTCTGGCGTGCCCCTATTCCGCGGCGACACTCGCCCCGGAGCGATTGGCAAGCACCAGCCCGACTTCGCCCACCGCCTGCGCGACGCGCTTCAGGATCGGCTCGGAGCGCAGCACGCCGTCGGCGAAATCCTTGTCGGTGGCATAGACCGCCGTCGACAGGGCAAGCGCCTCGAAGAAGCCGAACAGCGGCCGCAACTGGTGCTCGACGATCAGCGCATGCCGTTCGCCGCCGCCGGTCGCCAGAAGCACCACAGGCTTGCCGCGCAGGGCGGCCGGATCGATCAGGTCGAAGAAGTGCTTGAACAGGCCGGTATAGCTGCCCTTGTAGGTCGGCGAGCCGACCACCAGCACATCGGCATTGATGACTTTGTCGAGAATGGCGCGGGCCTGCTCGTCGAGATCGCGCGCCCATTTCGCCTGGCCGAGCGACGGGCCGAGATCCTCCACATCATAGGTGCTGGCCGACAGGCCATGCTGACGGGCAATATCCTTCACGACCTGTTCGACAAAGCCCCGGGTCTTGGAGGGTCGGGTGAAATTGCCGGAAAAGCCGACAACGGTGGGATTGGGCATGCTCAGGCACCTTCACGCCGCGGATGGGTTCGCGTTAATGTCTACAAGTTTGATAGACTTCAGGGCCCGATAAAAGGAACAATCGGCTTTCGGCGGCGCCGGTCCCGAACAATTTTTCCACGACCAGGCCTATTGGCGACAGCCAGCTCATGGTCCGCGGCTGCGTCGGGCTTCGCCCCGGCCAGTCTCGATGGCGAGATCGCCGAAATTGTCCTGAAGCCAGCCGATCGCGCCGGTGACATCGGCAATGACATGGCGTGCCGCCGTTGGTCCCCGAGGCTTGATCCGGATGGATATCCCGCCCGCGGCATTGGTCGTCTCGAAGCCGTTTTCATCGGATGTGTCGTCGCCGAGGAAAACCGGCCGTCGCCCGGCAAAGGGTGGAATGTCCATGAACCTCCTGATGGCGGCACCCTTGGCCGCCTCGAGCGGCATCAGCTCGACCCCGGCATTGCCGGCGATCACACGATATCCCTTCGGCAGCCGGTCCAGAGCCTGCTCGACGAGCTTCGTCGCCCGCGCAAGCAGATGCGGCGCGGCGCGCGTATGGACGGCGAGCACCGGGCCCTTGCGCTCGACATAGACGGCCTGGCTCGCCAGCTCCAGCTCGATCTCGTCGGCGAGCGCCGCCATGTCCGCCGGTTCGTCAGCGGCCTCGACAGGGCCGCCAGGGGCAAGTCTGTGCTCCAGTCCGTAGAGACCAGCAGTGCGCAGCTTCAGCGGATCGAACAGTCGGTCGACCGCCGCGACCGAGCGGCCGGTGATGAAGGCAAGCGCGCCGTCCAGCCGGCGCTCGATCGTCTGCAGCAGAAGGCGAAGCTCCTCGCTGACCGACACGGCGTCCGGATGGGCGGCGTGCTCCAGCAAGGTGCCGTCAATGTCGAGGAACAACGCCCATCGGCCTTCGGGGAGGCGTGGCGTCAACTCTGGCTGAAGATTCATCGGAGTCCGGCTACCTGTTTGCGTTCGAAGATGGGGACGACGTTGTCGGGGGTGGCCAGGCGCTCGGCGCTGGCCGTGACGCGGTCGAGCTCGCCGCGCTTGCGCAGGCGCGCCGCGTCCAGAAGCATGCTTCCGGCCCAGCGGTAGACATTGTTGTCGCGCACGATCTCGCGCATCCTACGCATCCGCTCGCGCTGCTCCTCGGCCGACATGGTCAGCGCCTGCGAGAGGGCCGCGCTCATCATCGCCGCGTCGTAGGGGTTGACGATCAGTGCTTCCAGCAACTCGCGCGAGGCGCCGGCAAAGGTCGAGAGCAGAAGCACGCCTTGCTCGTCGTCGCGCGCTGCGACGAATTCCTTGGCGACCAGGTTCATGCCGTCATGCAGGCTGGTGACCATGCAGATATCGGCGGCGCGGTAGATCTCGTAGACCGCCTTTTGCGAATGATGCTCGGCCACGATGACGACCGGCCGATAGCCGTCTGCGCCATAACGCAGGTTGAGGTCGTCGGCATAGCGCATGCATTCGTCGTACAATTGCCTGTAGGCAGGCAGCGTGCCCCTGCTGGGAGCCGCAATCTGCAGGAACACGACCTTGCCGATCAGCTCGGGATGCCTGGTGAACAATTCCTCCAGCGCATGAAAGCGATCGAGAATGCCCTTGGTGTAGTCGAGGCGCTCGACGCCGATGCACAGCTTCGCATCCGCCGGCAGCCCGAACCGGTCGCGGACGCGCGCACGGCACTCAGCGACATCGGGCAGCTTGGCCAGAAGCTGCAGGGGCCATTCGATGGAGATCGGATAGGCGTGCACCAGCGTCGTCTGGCCGCCGTAGGAAATGGCGGCGTCCGCCCGTTCGATCCGGCTTTCGAGGAAGCGGTCGACGCTTTCGGTGAAATTGTTGGCGTGGAACTGGGTATGGAAACCGATGATCGAACTGCCGAGCAGCCCGTCCAGGATACGCTCCCGCCACGGGCAGATGCTGTAGACTTCCGAGTTCGGCCACGGAATGTGCCAGAAGGTGATGACGATCGCCTCGGGCAGGCGCTCGCGGATCATGCGCGGCAGAAGCGCGAAGTGATAGTCCTGGACCAGCACGATCGGCCGCTCGTTGCGCGCCTCGGCGACCACGGTGTCGGCGAACTTGCGGTTGACCGCCTCGTAGGCGTCCCAGTCCGACTCGCGGAAGATCGGCCTTGTGAAAGCGATATGGCAGAGCGGCCAGAGACCTTCATTGGCGAAGCCGAGATAGTAGCCCTGATATTCCTCCTCGGTGAGCCACACCCTGCGCAGGGTGTAGGACGGTTTGTCGGGCGGCACCTGCACCCGGTCGTCACCGTCGACCATCTGGCGGTCCGCCGTGCCGCCGCCATAGGCGATCCAGGTGCCGGCGCAGGCGCGCGTGATCGGCTCCATCGCCGAAACCAGCCCACTCGCCGGCACGACGAGTTCGACGCCGTCGCCCTTGGTGTTGTGGATGTAAGGCTCGCGGTTGGAAACCACGATCACCTGCGCCTCCGGCAGGTCCTCGTGAAGGATCTTGCGTAAGGTTTCGGGCGACCATGTCACCAGCGCCGCGTCGACCGACTGGCCGTTCTTCTCGAATTCCCGAAGTACTTTGCGCGCCGCTTCGGAAGCCACGTCCTCGCCAGCGACGTGCACGGTCGCAGGCGTGGAATTGCGTCGATGTCGGGATATGGAAAAAAACACCGCAAGAGCGGAAAGTCCAAGACTTACCAGGAGCAGGCTCCACAGCAAGTCGATGCCTTGATCAGTCATTGATACGCCAATTTGCCACCGGCCGCCGCAGGCCTCATTCTTCTTGTTTTCGACACCTTGCCGGGCGACGGAACAGACTGCCGCGCGTCCGGTGTGATTGTGCAACGCACAAACGGACCATCGGTTCCGACATTTGTCAGGCGGCGAGCGAACCCTTGGCTAAGTTCGCACGATGAGCGGCACCAACCCCTCATGCCGGTCGGCAAGGAAGGCGACGACCCGGTCGCCGACGCGTTGGAATGTCAGGTCGACCGCCCGGTCGCCGACGGTCAGGTGCCGAAGTGTAAGCATGTCGATGCCGATCGGCAGCCTTGGCCGCGTGACGCGGACCTCGCCCTCCCACCCATCGATTTCCAGGCCGAGGCAGGCCTGCATCAGCATGAAGGCGGAGCCGGCCGACCAGGCTTGCGGCAGGCAGGCGACGGGATAGGCGATGGGCGCCTCGCCCGGCGCGCGGGTGAAGCCGCAGAACAGTTCCGGCAGCCGCATGTTGAAATGCACGGCGGACTCGAACGTGCCGCTCATCAGCCGCACCACGCTTTCGCGCTCGCCATAGCGCGCCAGGCCGACGCCGCAGATGGCGGTGTCATGCGGCCAAATCGAACCGTTGTGATAGGACATCGGGTTGAAGAACACGGCGTCGTCGGCAAGCGTCCTCAGGCCCCAGCCCGAATGGAAGGGAGCCGAAAGCAATTGGTCGGCGACCAGCTTTGCCCGCTCGGGCTGGGGCAACCCGACAAACAGAAGATGCCCGGCATTCGACGTCCGCACCTTGCAGGGCTCACCGGCGCCGTCGATCGCCAGCGCATAGAAATTCAGGTCGTCCACCCAGAAATCGCGCTCGACCGCGATCCGTATTTCCTCGGCCCGTTCCTCCCAGTGCTCGGCCTCCGCATATCCGCCCCGGCGCCGTGCCAGCGCCGCCAGCCCCCGGAACGCGGCAAAGACGTAGCCCTGCACCTCGACCAGCGCGATTGGTCCTTTGGGGATGCGGCCGTCGGCATGGAAGACGGAGTCGAAACTGTCCTTCCAGCCCTGGTTGGCGAGGCCGGATTCGGCAGCGCGCTGATAGGTGACGAACCCGGTCTCCCGGCTCGCCTCTTCAGTCCATTCGGCCGCGGCCTTGAGCGACGGCCACAGCGTGTCGATGAAGTCCATGTCGCCGGTGCGCTCCGCATAGGCGCAGGCGAGATGGATGTAGAGCGGCGTGGTGTCGACGCCGCCATAGTAACGCCCGAAGGGAAGCTCGCGCAGCGCCGCCATCTCGCCCTTGCGGGTTTCGTGCATGATCTTGCCCGGCTGTGAATCGCTGAACGGCGACGTCTCGGTCGCCTGGTGCTGGGCGAGGAAGGCAAGCACGCCGCGCGCCAGACCGGGGTTGAGCCAGAGCATCTGCAGTGCCGAGATCACCCCGTCGCGGCCGAATGCCGTCGAAAACCAGGGGATGCCGGCATAGGGATAGGGCCCTGTCGCGAGTTCGGTGGTGAGCAGCGCCACATCGGCGCGGGCGCGCTCGACCCAGTCGTTGAAGACGCGGCCCGAACTGTGCACCGTGGCGCCGTGGCGGCGCTTTGCCCGCATCCCGAAACGGGCGCGGGCCGCTGCGGCGCGGAAGCGATCGCGATCCGGGGTCTCGACAACCTCCGAACCGACCTCGACATAGAGCACCTTGCTGGAACGCTTGGTCACCGCGACGAGGAAATCGGCGCGGCTGTCCGTCAGTTGATCGGGCGCCTGAGAGAACGATATCGCCGACAGGCGCGCCAGCCCGTCCAGCCCGTCATAGCGAAGCAGCACCGACGTCGCATCGATCTTGGCCGCGTGCGCGGTGCCCCGCTTTGCCCGTGTCGAGCCGCGCACTTCGAACATGTCGCGGAAGTCGGCGGCAAAGTGCAGCGAAACGCGGATCGCCGACGTCTCCTGGCTGTAATTGGAAAGCGTGATGCGCTCGAACAGCCGGTCTTGCCAGATCAGCCTGACGCGCTCGACATGGATTGCACCTTGTGAAATGTCTCGCCCGCCGGCGCTCTGGATCGGCAGATTGGTGAGGTTGCTGGTGAACAGCACATTGTCCTGGCTGAGCGAGGCGCCGAGCAGCGAGGTCTGCCGGCCGCCGACGGTCAGCCGGAACTCCGAAAGCACGCGCGTGTCGTCGCGGAAGAAGCCGTCACCTGCGCCCCTGATGTCGCCATAGGCATCGGCCACCACGAAGCAGTCGCCCTGCTTCAGCGCGAACAGCCGGTGCGGTTCGCGCGGCGCGGTCTCGTCCAGCGAGGCAAGGGCAACGGCGGGATCAAGCTTGCGCTCGTCGAGCTCTGTCATCGGTTTCTTCCCGTTTGTTTCGCCCCCGGATCAGGCTGCGCCTCTCACGACGCCTTCGCTTCGGCTGAACCGCCGATGAGGCGCGCATAGGCCGCTGCATAGTCGCGAGCCATTCTGGTGGCGGAAAAGCGCTTTTCGAAGGCCGCCCTGACCTTTCGACGGTCCAGCCGAAGCAGCGCCGGCACTGCCTCGATCGCCTCGTCCATCGACTCCACGACAAATCCAGTCACGCCCTGGTCGATGATCTCCGGCAAGGCGCCGCGATTCCAGGCAATCGACGGCGTGCCGCAGGCCATCGCCTCGATCGGGGCAAGGCCGAACGGCTCCGGCCAATCGATGGGGAACAGCAGGCCGGCCGCCTTGCCGAGGAAGTCGGCCTTCTCGTGCTCGGCGATCTCGCCGACATAGTCGACGCGGTCACCGTCGATCAGCGGCTCGATCTCGTCATGGAAATAGGCGCGGTCGTCGTCGCCGATCTTGGCCGCCAGCTTCAGCTTCAACCCCGAGCGGCGCGCGATCTCGATGGCGCGGTCAGGCCGCTTGTCGCGCGAAAGCCGACCAAGAAAGGCAAGGTACGGTTCCTCCTTCGTCGACTCGAAAGCGGGCCGGTAGATATCGATCGGCAATCCGTGGTGGATCGTCGCCAGCCAGTTGGCCTCGGCCAGCCCCGCTCTCTGGCTGCGCGAGATGGAGATCATCGGAAAGCGCGGGAAGCGCCGGTAGGCGGGCGCCAGATCGACATAGTCCAGCCTGCCATGCGGCGTCGTCACCGTCCGTCCGGCCATATCCGCGAAGAAGGGAAAATGCAGGAAATGGCTGAGATGGAAGTGGATGAGGTCGAACTCGTGCGCTCGCTCGCGGACCTCGGCCAGCATCGCCAGATGCGCTGCTATCTCCGATTTCTTCGGGCGCGGGTCGAGGCGAAGCGCGCATTCCCGGCCAGGGATGAGCCTCGCGGAGGTGCGGCTGTCGCCGCTGGCGAACAGCGTCACCTCGTGCCCCAGCGCCACCAGCGCTTCCGTCAGGTAGGAGACGATCCGCTCGGTGCCGCCATAGAGTTTCGGCGGCACGGACTCATAGAGCGGCGCGACATGGGCAATTCGCATGATGTCTCCAGCTGATTGGCACAGGGCCAAAATGCATCAGCCGGCAGATCGTTCCGGGTTCCGCTTCTCAAGCTGACAGCGCCGCGCCGACCCAGTCGAGCCGCGCGGCGGGAACGAGGCCGTAATTGTAGAAGTTGATGCCGTCGACGCCGGGCGCCCTCCCCGGCTTCACCTTGGCAGCGAGCACGTCCGCGCCGGCCATCTCCGGATAAAAGAGCCGGTAGCCGGTGCCGAGGAACTTTTCCGGGCCGAGCGCCGCGCGTCCGGCTTCGAGCAGTCCAGCGACATCGCCCGCCTGCATGTCATAGGCGCACAGGATCGCCCCATCGCAGACCTTGCCGAGCGCGGCGAGATCGCAGCCGCCGAGCCAGCCCTCCTTCAGATCGATGATGACGACCCTGGTTGACGGGTGCGCCACCTCGCGCAGCTCGGCGACCAGGCTGGTCACCGGCTCGAAGCGCCAGGCGAGATAGGCGTGAAGTTCCGGCCACGGCAGGAAGGTATCGAGCCCGCTTGCCGGAAAGTCGGGAAAGCGCCGCTCGGGCACGGCGCGCTCGCAGGCCTCGGCGATCCATTGCCTGACCAGCTTTCGCGCCGGCTCGCCATCGACACCGGCCTTGGCGGCGCGATCCAGGCAGGATGGGCAGAAGCACAGCGACAGCAGGAAATCGTCCTCCGGCGTCAGGCCGACACCATCTTTTTCGTGATGGTACTCATGCGCAAAGCCCATGAAGGATGGGCTCTCGAGCTCGATCCTGTCCGGCCTGTAGCCGTGCGAGATATCCGCGACCAGCGCGCGGACATAGGCGCGCGCGTCCGGATGCGAGGGACAGAGATTGTAGTAGTTGGCATCGCCGAAGGCGTTGCGGGTGACGGCCTCGGGGTGAAGCATGCCGAGGCGGGTGTTGTGCAGGCAAACTGTCCAGCACGAGACCCCAGGCCGGCCCGCCTCGCGACGGCGCACGAGCTGGCCGAGCACGTCGCCGCCTTCGCCGATCACATCGGCCACCTTGGGCTGGATGGCAAGGTCGGCCCAGCGCGCCGCCGTCGGCTGGAAGTAGATGGTGCCGTCCTCCGGAAAGTAGGCCTTCCGGCGCGGGCTGCGCGGCTGCAGGAACCGCCCGGCATGGTAGGACGTGGCGAGGCTGATCATGTTCAGTCCCGCGCGCTGGGTTAGATCGCGTTCAACCGTCTCAAGGCCGAGATCCTGGATGTCCCAGGGATAGGTCCACATCGATAGCTGCATGCTGATCCTCGAGTTCGTAGTGAGGCCAGGAGCCTCGGTCTTCAGCCTTCGACCGGCTCGGCCACCTGCATCAGACAGTCGCCAGCCTCGCACATCGTGTGCAGCCGGCGCGACAGCACGATGCCGCTCTCGGCGAAATGCAAGGCTTCCTCGTCGACATCAAGCCGTTCGAGGTCGTGATACCAGCCGGCCAATTGTCCAGCGCTCACGCTGTCACCGAGCCTGACGGCGGGCTCGAACCAGCCGCGCCGCGTCGCATAAATGCCCTGACTGTGGCGGGATAGCGAAAGCAGGCGCGTTGGAGCGGCAGCCTTGGCATCCGGCGCGAGCACAGGGGCCTCGACCACGCCCAGCGCCACCATCAGCCTGTCGAGTGCGCGCGCGGTGAGCGCCATGGAATCCACCGTCGCCGTGCCGCCGCCGCCGAACTCGCCGCTGACACCGACGGCGCCGGCCCGGCGCGCGGCACCCATCGAGGTTGGCGAGGCTGTGCCATTGTCGGCAATGAAGCCATAGGGCATGCCGAGCGTGCGCATCAAATCGAAGCCGCGCCGGTGGCGCTCGGGCTCGGCATTGCGTTCGACCAACGCCGTCGGCAGATGCTCCATCGAGGTGCCGCCGGAATGGATGTCGAAGACGACGTCGTGGCGGGAAAACAGCTTGGTCTCGAGGAAATTGGCCAGCCGGCTGGTCGGCGTGCCCGAGGGATCGCCCGGAAAGGCGCGGTTGAGGTTGCCGCCGTCGAGCGGCGAGCAGCGCTTGGCGGCCATCACCGCCGGCGCGTTCGCCATCGGCAGGATGGTGACGCGACCCCTGATCCGCTTGGGATCGAGCCTGCGCACAAGCTTGGCCAACGACAACTCGCCCTCATATTCGTCGCCGTGATTGCCGGCCATCAAAAGCAGCGACGGGCCTTCGCCGTTGCGGATCAGGCAGATCGGCACCTTGACCTGGAAATAGGGCGAGCGGTCGATCGAGAACGGAATGCTCAAGTGCGCGAGCGTCTTGCCGTCGCGGTCGAAATCGAGCGTATGGACGAGGCCGGTATGCATGGCTCCCCCCTCAGACAGCCGCGACCGCCGTGACCTCGATGCGCAGGTCCGGATCGGCCAGCCGCGCCTCGACGCAGGCGCGGGCAGGCAGCCGCGTTGGGTCCACCCAGGCATCGTAGATCTTGTTCATCGCATCGAAGTCGCCGATCTGCGGCAGGAAGATGTTGACCGCTACGAGCTTCGACTTGCTGCTGCCGGCTTCGATGAGCAGCGACTCGATCTTGGCCAGCACATCGCTGGTCTGCGCCTCGATCCCGGCCTTGCGGTCGTTGGCGACCTGTCCTGCTATGTGCACCATGCCCCCATAGACGACGGCCTGCGACATTCGGGAGCCAGACTGGAAGTATTTGATCATGTCGGATCCTTTCGAGGTTCTCTTCTTGTGGCCCTGGTCAGCCGAAATAGGTCGGGAAGGCGTGCGTCACATGCCCGCTCCCATCGACGCCGAAGATGACGCGGTAGCGGTCGAGGCAGGTGCAAGGATGCGAAATGCCGAATTCGATGACGTCGCCGACGGCGATGTCATCGTCCGGCTGAAGCGACAGGAAGGCGTGCTGGTCGTTGAGTTTCACGACCTCGCCTCTTAGCGGCACCGCAAGCGACTGGCCGCCGCGATAGACCGTGAGCGGCTTCGGGAAGCCCTGGTCGAACGAGACGTCGCGCATGCCCATGCCGCAGATGGCGAGACCGGTCTCCGGCCGCGACAGCACCTCCGCCCAGATGCGCAGCGCCGGGCGGAACGAACGCCGCGCCGAAGCGCCGGCGCCATCGACGGCAAAACCGTTGCGGGCATCGACCGCGCCCAGCGATCGGTCGTAGACGCCATGGTCGTGGAAGAAGATGGCGCCGCTGCGCAGCACCAGCCTCGCGTTGCCGTCCTTCGCGGCAAGCGGCGAAAGCGCCGCGACCACCTTGTCGAAGAAGACCGAACCACCGGCCGTCATGATCAGCGGCGCCTCGCCGCCGACACGGGCGCGCAGCCTGAGGAACATGTCGCCGACATTCGCCAGCAGCGCCGAGACGACCTCGTCGGTGCGCACCGGATCGGGCTGCGCGGCTGCCCCTTCATAGGTCGCAACGCCTGCGATCAGCAAGCGTCCGCCGGTCGCCGCGATCGCATCGGCGATCGCCTCGGCCTCGGCGGTGCTTCGCGCACCTGCCCTCGCCGCGCCAAGCTCGACCAGCACGCGCAACGGAGCAAGCGCAGCATTGGCGAGCCAGGCCTGCGCCAGCGCGTTCACGGCGGCGACCGAGTCGGCGAAGACATAGAAGTCGGCGCTCGGCCAGGCAGCGGCGAGCGCCGCGAGCCGGCTCGCGCCGCCCGTGCCGCCGACCTCGTTGGCGATGATCAGCCGCGTCAATCCGGCCTTGAGCATCACCGTGGCCTGCCTGATGTCGGCGACCGTGGTGCCCCACGCGCCAGCCTGGACCAGTGACCGAGCAAGATCGGGCGCCATCGGCGTCTTGGCATGCGGCGCGATCTCTGCGCCATGCCCACGGACATAGCGCAGGAACAGGTCGCGATTTGACGCGAAGGCGGCCTCGTCGAGCGTCAGCAAAGGCAGCGACATGCGGCCACCAGCAGGATGCCAGCCTTGCAGTCCGACATGGCTGCTGTCTAGCGCGGCCGTGCCGGGCGGCACGCCGCGAATGCGGTCGTCGAGCCAAAAATTTTCATGCACGGCAAGCGGCGGAGCCGATGTGTTCTCGCTCATCGAATGCTACCTCTTGCGCCATCGCCAAACGAGGGCCTGACCGATTGCCGGCGCTCCCCACAGCCTGCGAGAAACGCGTGCCAGCCCCCTACTCCGGACCGATCATCGACGCCCATCATCATCTCTGGGACCTCGGCCTCGGCCGGCACCCCTGGCTGAACGCCACGGCCGGCGAACGCGGCGGCCTCGGCGAGCTTGGCCCGTTGCGTCGCAACTATCTTCCCGACGATTACCTCCGCGACGCCGGCCGGCACGATGTCGTCGCCAGCGTGCATGTCGAAGCCGGCTGGGCCACCGACGACTGCGTGGGCGAGACGCGCTGGCTGGAGACGCTCGGCAAGTCGCGGGGCATCCCTGCACGCTATGTCGTCCATGTGCCGCTGGCCAGCCGGCAGGCGCCGGCGCTGTTCGAGGCGCAGGCCGCGTTCGACCGCGTCGTCGGCGTCCGCGACATTCTGAGCTGGGATCCTGATCCGGCGCGCCGCTTCGCCGCCCGCGACGGCATCATGGACGATCCGGCCTGGCGCTCCGGACTGAAGCTGCTCGGGCGCTACGGTCTCTCCTTCGACCTGATGGTGTTCCCGCGCCAACTGGCTGACGCCGCTCGCCTCGCCGCGGCGTTTCCGGACCAGCAATTCGTCCTCAACCATTGCGGCAGCCCGATCGACCGTGACGCCGACGGCATGCGCAGGTGGCGCGACGGGCTGCGCCTGCTGGCGCAGCGCGACAACGTCGCCGTCAAGATCTCCGACCTCGTCGCCTACGATCATGACTGGACGCTCGACAGCCTGCGGCCGGTGGTCCTGCACTGCATCGACTGCTTCGGCACGAAGCGCGCCATGTTCGGTTCCGACTTTCCCGTCGCCGGCCTGCATGCCTCGTTCGATGAGGTGTATGACAGCTTCAAAGCCATTTCGGCTGGCCTTTCCGCGGACGAGCAGGCGGCGCTGTTTTTCGACACCGCAAGGCGCATCTACCGGCTGGACGAATTGTCATCGGCGGGCCTGCTCCCTGCCTGAGAGAAGCAGCAGGCCGAGGATCAGCGAGCCGAACAGGATGCTGCGCCAGCCGGGCGATGCGTTGACGACGGTGATCAGCGCGGTGATCGTCACCAGCAGGATCGCGCCGGGAATGGTCCCGGCATAGGTGCCGAGCCCGCCGAGAATGGACGTGCCGCCGAGCACCACCGCCGCGATCGAGGCAAGCAGGTAGGGATCGCCGATCCCGACATAGCCCTGTCCGTTCATGCCGAGCACAAGCACGCCGGCGAGCCCCGCGGTGAAGCCGCTGATGCCGTAGACGGCAAGCGTCGTCAACGTTACCGGCACGCCGGACAGGGTAGCGGCAAGCGGATTGGCGCCCATGGCGAAGATGCGCGCGCCGAAAGGCGTGGCGTGCATGACCGTCAGCACGATCGCGGAAACGGCCACCCAGAGCAGAATGCCCGCGGGAATCCCGGCCGGCCGCGCATTGCCGAGCCAATGGACGAGCGGGTTTTCGGCCGTAACGGCGCTGCCGCCCGCAATGATGATCAGCAGACCCTGCAGGAAGGTCGCCATGGCCAGCGTCATGATCATCGGATGAACGCGCAGCAGCGCGACGCCAAGTCCATTGACCAGGCCGATCATTGTGGTCAGCGCAACCACCGCGAGGACCGGCGCAAGGCCGGTCGGATCGGCCTGCCATGACAGCAACGGCAGGCTGATGGCGCTGACGGTGACGATCGCCGCGACGGAAAGATCGATGCCGCCGGCGATCACGACGAAGGTCTGGCCCGCAGCGACCAGGCCGATCACGGCGCCAAGTTCGACCAGATAGCGCAGATGGCCATAGGCGCCGAAGCCACGCGAGGCGAAGCTCGCGCCGATCCAGACCGCCGCGACGATGGCGACGGTAAGGAAAGGCCGGCTCTTCAGGATCGCCACGGCGCGCCTGCCGCCCGCGCTGTCGTTCCAGGCTGTCATGGCTGCACCTTGCGAAATTGCGGGATGGCGACGGCGCCGATGATGATCAGCCCCTGCGCGACATACTGCGCCACCGGCGTGAAGCCGAGGAAGAACATGACGCTGATCATCAGGCTGAGCAGCAGGCTGCCGGCCAGCGCGCCGCGCATGGTGCCCTGCCCGCCGAGGAAGCCGATGCCGCCGAGCACGGCGGCGGCGATGGAGTTGAGCGTGAAGGCGTTGCCGATCACCGGATCGCCCGAGCCCGTCTGCGCCGCGACGAAGAGGCCGGCGCTGGTCGAGAGCAGGCCGCTGATCGCATAGGCGGCGACGCGCGCCATATCGACCGGCACGCCGGACCGATAGGCGCCGACCGGATTCTCGCCGGCGGCATAGAGGCTCAATCCCAGCGGCGTCGCCAGATAGAGCTTCCACAGCAGGACAATCATCACCAGAAGCACGAAGGCTGCGGGGGTATCGCCGGCCAGCAGGTCGGAGAGCCATTCCGGGATGGCGCCACCTGGCCGCGGCAGGACCAGCAGCGCGGCCCCGCCGATGATGAAGGAGCCGGCGAGCGTCACCACGATCGCCGGCAGGCGAAGCCGCACCACGATGAAGCCGGTGACGGCCCCGATGCCGAGTCCGGCCACTGCAACGGCAGCAGCGCCGCCGGCGACGCCGAGCGGCCCGGCCATGGTGGTCGCGGCGATGACGGCGCCGAGGCTGACGGTGGCGCCGATCGCCAGGCTGATGCCGCCGGCGAGCATGAGGATCGCCTGCGCCATCGCCACCAGCGCCAGCGGAAACCAGCTCTGGGTGAATTTGGCGAAGCCGGAGGCCGTGAACAGACCGGGGAACAGCACGCCGTAGGCGATGAGAAACGCCAGCACGACGACGAACAGGCTGCGCACGCCGATGTTGCGGCGCGCTTGCACCGGCCAGTAGAGCGAGCCGGCAGGTTTCGCGGAGGAAGAAATGCTCATGCCGCGACCTCCTGCTTCTCGGCGCCCATCGCCGCCGACACGATGGCTTCTTCGCTCAGCGCCGCGCGCTCGAGGGTGGCGACGATGCGGCCTTCCCGCACCACCGCCACGCGGTCGCACAGATGCACCAATTCCGGCGTGTCGGAGCTGAGCAGTACGACGGCCTTGCCGGCGGCGGCGAAGGCGCGCAGCATCAAATAGATCTCGCGCTTGGTCTCGACATCGACGCCGCGCGTCGGGTCGTTGAGCAGCAGGACCAGCGGATCGTGCGGCATCCATTTCGCCAGCGCCACTTTCTGCTGGTTGCCGCCGGAAAGCGCCTGCGCCGGCCGTTCGAGATCGCCCTTGATGGCAAGCTGCGCGGCAAGGCCCTTTGCCGTCTTGCGCTCAGCCAGGCGGCTGCGCAGCTTCAGCGCCGGCAGTCGCGCGAAAGCAGGCAGCATCATGTTGGTGATGATCGGGTGGATCAGATGCAGTCCCTCGCGCTTGCGGTCGGCCGGCACATAGGCGAGGCCGAGCGCATTGGCCTTCGGCACGCCCCCGGGCAGGCCCGACGCGCCATTGACGCTCGCCGAAGCCGTCCTTGCCGGAATGGCGCCGTAGAGGCCGAGCAGCAGATCCTCCTGCCCCTGCCCAACCAGGCCGCCGATGCCCAGCACCTCGCCCGTCCTGATGTCGAGATCGACGTCGCGCATCAGGCCGGCCGAGAAGTTGCGGACCGAGATCGCCGTGGCCGTCGACGCGGAAGGCTGCCACCTGGGAAAGAGATCGCCGGGGTCGCGGCCGACCATCAGCCGCACCAGCCCGGCGGCATCGGTTCCGTCCAGCGAGCGGTCCGCCGTGCAGGTGCCGTCCTTCAGCACCGTGACATGCTGGCAGAGCGCCATCACTTCGTTCAGCCGGTGCGAGATATAGAGGATGGCGATGCCTTCCCGACGCAACCGTTCAAGAAGGTCTGTCAGGATTTTCGTTTCCGTCGCCGACAGCGACGAGGTGGGCTCGTCAAGGATCAGCACGCGCGGCCGGCGGTAGAGCGCCTTGGCGATCTCCACCATCTGCCGGCGCCCGAGCGGCAGATGCCCGACCGGCGTCGACAGCGGCTCGTGCAGCCCGACGAGGCCGCACGCCGCCCTGGCCCGGGCGGCGAGCTCATTGTAGTCGACCAGGCCGAAGCGCTTCGGATAGGCGCCGAGGCCGATGTTCTCGGCAATCGAAAGGCTGGCCGTCAGGCTGAGTTCCTGCTGCACGACGGCAATGCCCGCCTGCCGCGCCAGCGCCGGCGTCATGCGCGCGACGGCGCGCCCGTCGACCTCGATCGTCCCACCGTCCGGGCGCAGCGCGCCGGACAGAAGGTTGATCAGCGTCGACTTTCCGGCGCCGTTCTCGCCGAGCAGCGCATGCACGCGGCCGGGCTGGAGAGCGATCGAAACCTCGCGCAGGACGGGGTTGCCGAAGAAAGCCTTCGACACCCCCCGCGCGGCAAGGAGCGGAGCCCTGGTTGTCAATGCTACAACCCTTCCGGCTTATTTCTGCGCCAGCAGCTTCTTGAACAGCTCCTCATCGTAGGGCGAATAGATGTAGCCGTCAGCCGGGAAATCCTTGGCCCTGGCGAGGTATTCGTCGATGTTGGAATTGTCGATCACCGGCAGCGGGATCTTGACGAAGGCCGGCACGTCCTTGCCTTCAAGCGCCTGGACAGCGGTGTAGGTGGCGAAGGCGCCGAGCCAGTTCGGCTGCATGGTGGCCCAGCTCTTCAGGCCCTTTTCCTTCCACAGTTCGAGGAACTGGCGCGCGTTCTCGCCGGTGATCGGCACCTGGTCGCGGCCCTGCTTGTCGAGCGCCAGCACCGCGCCCGCCGACAGCGCGCCGCCAAGCGACAGGATGCCGTCGATCTCGGGATTGGCGAACAGCAGGCTGGTGACGGCTTCCTGCGCCGGTGCGACATTGTAGGGCGTGTTGGTCTCGGCCAGGACCTTCACATCGGGATGCGCCTTGAGCTCGGCATCGGCGCCCTTGCGGCGGTCGTCGCTGACCGAGACGCCGGCCGGGCCGTTGAGGATCAGGATTTTGCCCTTGCCGCCGATGGCGTCGATCAGGAATTTGGCGGCCTGGTCGCCCCACTGCGAGGAATCGGTGTTGACCTTGGCGGTCACCTGGTCGGTGTCGACGAGGCTGTCGAAATTGATGATGGCGATGCCCTTGGCGCAGGCGTCGGCGATGACGCGCGCCGGGGCGGTCGAGGAACCGGCAATCAGGATGATGGCGTCGACATTGGAATCGATCATCGACTGGATCTGCTGGATCTGGACGTTGGCGTCGCCCTGGGCGTCGGTCACCACCAGCTTGTCGACCAGACCCTGCTTCTTCAGCGCCTCGACCTCGGCCTCGATGGTGCCCTGCGTCTGCTTCATCCAGGTCGGCACCGAATAAATGTTGGCCCAGCCGATCGTGTACGGCGCCTTGCGGTCGCCCTTGATGCATTTGGCGGCGGCATTGGCTTGCGAGCCTACGCCCAGGGCCAGGACGAGACCGAGGCAAAGGGCGCTGGCGGATGCGAAAAACGACGATTTCATCATGACTGTTCCCCTTCAGTGGTTGTGTCCGGGCGCGCGGGGTCGGGACGACAAAACCCGCCGGTTGCCGCGTTGCGGAACCGCCCGTTTTTTCGTCTGGACTTCTCTGTCCGGCTCGTTAATCTGTCCGGTATTTCAGACATCATGTCTGTATATCGGACAGAAGGGATGCTAGACCGAGCCTTGACTTCTTTCAAGCGTCTTGAGACGAGGACTTAAAAATGATTTCGGGCGGCTGAAATGAGCGATGGCAAGACCGATCTGATCGAGGCTGGCGGTGCGTCACCGCAAGGTGGCGAGCGGCGCCGTGGCATCGACCGCGTCATCATGCTGCTCGAGGCGCTGCTCAGGCACCGCGCGCCGGTGCGCGTCGGCGACCTCGCCAAGATGATCGGTGCGCCGCGCTCGACCACCTACGAGATCGTCAACCGCCTGCTCGAAGCCGAGATGCTCGAGACTGTCGGCACCGAGGGCTATGTCTATTTCGGCCGGGCGATGCACCTGTTCGGCTGGGCCTATTCGCACCACAACGCGCATTACCGGCGCATCCTGGAGACGCTGGACAGGATGGCGGCGGAGACCGGCGAGACGGTTCAGATGTGTGGGCTGCGCGGCAACAAATACGTCGTCCTCGACTGCCGCGATTCGCCCGGACCGTTCCGCATTTCCAGCGATGTCGGCGTCGAGGTGCCGATTCCGTGGACGGCGTCGGGACGTCTGCTGGTCGGCCATATGGGCAAGGAAGAGCTGAAGAGCTTCATTCCCGCCGGCGACTACAAACTGCCCGACGGCCGGATCATTCCTGCGGAAGAATTCTTCGCCGACGTCGAACTGGCGCGCCAGCAGGGCTTCAGCGAGACCGCGGCACTCGCTGACCGCTTCACCTGGTGCATGGCCGCGCCGATCCAGGACGGCCACGGCGCCATCAACAAGACGCTCTGTTTCGTCCTGCCCGTCGACACGCCCGAGGCGCGCCGAAGCGAGTTGCTGGCCCTGCTGCGCGAACGCGCCAGCGGCCTGTCGTTGGCGGGAAGCTAGCTCTCGCCGACCGGCTCACCGAGTTCGGCCACGAGATCGCGGTGCGGCCGAAGCGCCGGATGCTTGGCCTGAAAGGCGGCGGCCTGATCGGATTCTGATGCCCGCGACTGCTTTGCGAAACGCGCCTCTGCCAGGCAACGCCGCCGGGCCATCGGCCCCTGCCTTCTTGGCCGCACGAGGAAAAGAGCGGCAAGGCGGAGCTGAACCACGGGGTCTCTACCGGCGCAGCCTATCTTCCGGATGCGTCGATTGCCGCGCAACCGGTCCTGCGGCCATGCGCTGAAATGAGTAGCGGCCGTAATATTAACTGTTATGCCAAGCAGGATGTTGACGCCTCCTCGCTGACAGGGTTAATAATACCCTAATATAAGCGTCGAATAAAATGGCCCCCGACCGGCAACAACGGGTTAAGCGACGCTAAAGGGGCTGGGGAGACGCAGCGCGGCGATCGCTTTCGCCGCAGCCATCACCATTTGAGCCACCACCCGCCTGTGACCGGCCACGCATTTTGCTGGCCGTAGCTCAGCGCCGGCATCGGGGCCCTCTGGTGCGCTGATACAATCGATGTCTGCCGGTATCTGCGCGCCGGCTGTGCAACATTTTCAGTCAAGAAGCGGCTGGTCTTTCAATGGGGTCGACAGGCGGTGGGGCGTCTGTCGTTAAACAACAGGGGTGAAAAATGGCTACTCAGGTCACCGGTGCCGGCGGCACCACGACGTCTTTTTCCAACACACCGCAGGCCAAGGATGACACCTTCCTCTATTCGGAAGATGCGACTGGCATTCTGATTCTGAATGTGCTGGCGAACGACCTGGGCGGCGCGGCCAAGACTCTCTACTCCATCGACGACACCATCAGTGCCTCGACAGCGACGAAGACATATGCGCCGGCGGACCTGCTGACCAAGGACATTACATACTCCAGCTCCAACGACAGCGCGGGAGCCGCCGGGACCACCGACACCAGCCAACTGGGCGCCAAGATCTGGATAGCCAGTGACGGCACGATCCACTACAGCACGGCCAGCATCGACGGACTGTTGCAGTCGCTTGCCGCCGGACAGGTCCTTGTCGACTATGTGACCTACGCCATCCAGCTCGGCAACGGCACGCTGAGCTGGGCCACCGCCGCCATCCAGTTCACCGGCACGAACGACAAGCCGGACATCCATCTGGTGACCACGGACAGCGCCGCCGCGTCGCTCACCGAGACCAATTCGCCCCTGACCGCCAGCGGCACGCTGACGGTGAACGATGCAGATGTTTCCGATACGGTGAGCGCGAGCGTGACCTCGGTGTCGCTCGGCGGCACCACCGGCGGACTGAACAGCGCCGCCGTAATCAACATGCTGACGGTGTCGCCGGCATCGCTGTCGGCCAATCCGGGCGAGACCCACAATCTGACCTGGACCTTCAACTCGACGCCCCAGGCCTTTGATTTTCTTGCCGCCGGCGAGACGCTGACCCTCACCTACACGATCACGGCCGACGACGGCCATGGCGGCAGCGACAGCCAGCTCGTCACCGTCACCATCCATGGCACCAACGACAGCGCGGTGATCGGCGGCGTCTCGACCGACGACGTCACCGAGGACAATGGCGCCGACGGCATCGTTGCCGGCAACCTGACAGCCGACGGACTGCTGACCATCACCGACGTTGACGCCGGCGAGGCCAATTTCACCACCCAGGCCGCCACCGCCGGCAGCAACGGCTATGGCACCTTCACCCTCGCCGCCGACGGCAGCTGGACCTACACCGCCGACAACACCCAGGCCGCCATCCAGCAGCTCGGCGCCGGCGACACCATCACCGACAGCTTCACCGCCGTCTCCTCCGACGGCAGCGACAGCCAGCTCGTCACCGTCACCATCCATGGCACCAACGACAGCGCGGTGATCGGCGGCGTCTCGACCGACGACGTCACCGAGGACAATGGCGCCGACGGCATCGTTGCCGGCAACCTGACAGCCGACGGACTGCTGACCATCACCGACGTTGACGCCGGCGAGGCCAATTTCACCACCCAGGCCGCCACCGCCGGCAGCAACGGCTATGGCACCTTCACCCTCGCCGCCGACGGCAGCTGGACCTACACCGCCGACAACACCCAGGCCGCCATCCAGCAGCTCGGCGCCGGCGACACCATCACCGACAGCTTCACCGCCGTCTCCTCCGACGGCAGCGACAGCCAGCTCGTCACCGTCACCATCCATGGCACCAACGACAGCGCGGTGATC